>DETO01000077.1 GCA_002362135.1 Ruminococcus sp. UBA3286
AATTACGTTAGTGCGTATGGGACGGAGTCCCCTGACATAATGCCGCACGAATAAAAATTTGATTTGCATGAAAAGGAGGCGTAACGTTGTCTAAGGTAAATACGGCGAGGCTGAAAGCTTCTAACAGACAGGCAGGCAGAAAAACAGGCGGAACTATAGCCGTTTTTCTCTTTCTTCTGCTTACGGGGATATTCATGGTAATGCCCATATATCTTACGCTCGTTATGTCAATAAAACCTGTCGAGGAACTTTTTGTATTCCCTCCGAAACTTTATGCCGTAAGACCTACTCTTGACAATTTCCGCGATATGTTTGATTCACTCAACAGCAGCCGCGTGCCTTTTTCGAGATATGTTTTCAACAGCTTATCCGTGACCGTCACGGTAACTGTACTGCAATGCATATTTTCGTCCATGGCGGCATTCGTACTGGCAAAATGCAGATTCCCCGGCAGCAAGATGATAAACGGGATAATAGTCGCGGCTCTTTTATATCAAAGCAACGTAATATACATCATGCAGTATATCGTTATGGCTAAACTCGGCATTATCGATAAACCGCTTGCATTGATACTGCCGTCGATAGCGTCGCCAATGGGAGTGTTTCTCATGCGGCAGGCGATAAGTCAGATCCCCGATTCCATGATAGAAGCCGCAAAAGTCGACGGGGCAGGCTTGATGAGGATATGCTGGCAGATCGTTATGCCAAACCAGAAGCCTGCGCTTATGACGCTTATTATATTTGCATTTCAGGCGGCATGGAATATTCCGGCAGGTTCGCTGATATTTCAGGAGCAGTACAAAACGCTTCCCACGGTAGCTGAACAGGCTGCGGCTTCAGGAATCGCAAAAGCAGGCGTTGCAATGGCGACCGCCGTATTCATGCTTGTGCCGCCCATAGTTGTATTCATGCTTGCTCAGCGGCAGGTCATCGAGACTATGGCGCATTCGGGAATAAAGGAATGACGCTTATGATCAAAAAAATAATTGCGGCGTATATCTCGGCGGCGTGCATAATGAGCGGAATGCTCGCGGTTACTGCATATGCCGAACCCTACGAGGTCTATAATTACGACCGCTGGAACGATCCCATACCCTCTCAGGCAGGCTATACTGCGGAGCGGAGCGTTTCGGGAAACAATCTGGGAGCAGGGAAGATGAACAGCCCTTCGGATATTTTTTATGGTGCGGACGGCTTGTTTTATATCGTAGATTCGGGAAATAACAGGATAATCGCCGTAGATGAAAATTTCACAAAAGCCGTAAAGATATACGACAGCTTTATAATGCCCGACGGCTCGGAAACTTCGCTGAAAACTCCTATGGGAATCTTCATATCGGCTGACAATAATATGTATATCGCGGACAGCGAGAATTCACGGGTGCTTGTGAGCGATACCGACGGCAATATTATAAAAGAAATAACAAAGCCTGAATCGGAAATTTTCGATCAGAAGCGCACTTTTACGCCGCTGCGCGTTATCGCGGACAAGGCGGGGAACGTTTACGTTGTACTCAACAATATAACCACGGGAGTGGCGATGTTCGCGCCCGATGGCGAATTCATGGGATTTTACGGCGCAAACAGAGTTCAGCCTACTTCGGAGATAATTTCCGATCATCTTGCAGGTCTTTTTATGTCCGAGGAAAAGCGGGCAAGGCGCGTCAGGAACGTTCCGTCGGGCGTTACAAGCTTTGATATCGACGGCGATTTCATATTTACCTGCACTTCGTCGTCAACCCAGACTACGGATACAGTTAAAAAACTGAACGCGGCAGGAAATAATATTTTCGCCAATATGGAGCTGAATTTCGGCGATTACACGCCCGTATACGACACAACGCGAAACAAGCTGCTCGCTCCGTCGATAGTGGATATCGATATCGCGGAGGACGGCAATATAAACTGCCTTGATTTTACGACGGGGCGGATATTTCAGTACGACGAGGACTGCAATCTGCTTTTTATTACAGGTACTATTGCAAAACAGGTCGGCGGATTCGATCACGCGGCGGCTCTTGAATCTCACGGCGATAAGCTTTATGTGGCGGATTCCATGAAAAACACGGTGACGATATTCACGGAAACGGATTTCGGCGCGGTCGTTCATAAGGCTTCCGCGCTTCATAATGGTGGCTATTATGACGAGGCTCTTGAACCGTGGCGTGAAGTTCTGCGCCGCGACGGTAATTACAGGCGCGCTAATCTCGGAGTTGCGCTTGCATTGCTGCGTCAGGGCGATTATCAGGGCGCGATGAAATATGCCAAGCTTGCCAATGCAGGCAGCGTGTACGATAAGGCTTTCGAGGGCTATCGCATGGAGCTTATACGTGAAAATTTCGGGACTTTTGTATTAGCGGCGGCGATAATTGCGGCAGCGGCGGCGATAATTCGCAGGAAACTGAAAAAACAAGGAGATTCCCGATCTAAAAAATATTAGGAGGCAATGTTATGGGCTTATTCCTTTCAAATCTTCATATAAAGAAGAATAGTAACGTATCTGTCAGTAAATTGAAAGCATTTCTTTTGACTGATATGATCTCAAAAGGTTATACACAGGTTGATGATTCTGAGAATGCTGAGATCATAGCTGCAATTTATGCTCCCGAAAATAGCGAGTGGATATCAGTATCCTCTGATTGCTATAACTTCAATGATGATCATGATACCAAAATTGTGGCTGAACCGATCTCCGAAAAGTTTGAAACAGATGTAATAGCGATGTCTTGTATGGACAGCGACTATGCTTTCATGCATCTTATCAATCATTCTGAAAAAACAGACGGCTGGGTAAACAGCGGCTCTCCTTACGAAGGTATGAAACTTCCGCGCCGCACAAGCGCCTCAAGATGGAAAAACATTGTAAGTGACTTTGACAAATTCAAGGAGATAATAAAGGAAGACAATATATTTGCAGAAGATGTATTTTTTGGTACTGCCGAACTTTTGAATATGGATAAAGATCAATGTGTATTTGAAGCTGACAGAACAGAAGAACTTGACGATAACTGCCTTATCAAGCTGTATTTTTCTCTCCCGGCAGGTACGAAAAAGGCTCTTCCAAAGCTTCATATTGATCTGTATGATCTTTGCCCTTGTAAAGCTAATGTGAACTCCGTTGTGTTTGTAAATAATATTGGCGGTCGTTCTAAGGGAGTTGCGGTTATGTTTACAGGCGATTATATTGAGAATGACGATGTTGTAATATATGATGTCACGTTTGAAAGCGATTATGGCAGCGAAAAGCGTAAATGTGTTCCTATCACATTAGAAAAAAGAAAGAGAGCCGATGGAAAATATGTTCTGTGGTGGGCTGACAAAAACTTTCAGATTCCTCCTGCTGTAAATCCGAATCTTCCGCTGATGAAGAGAATGAATCTGCAATTTAAAAAGCAATTTGGCGTTCGATTCTTTGTTAAGGGGAATCCTGAAAAATTTCGTGATGTTGAGGTGTATATTATACCGCTTGAAAATGTGCATGATGGATACGCTGAGGGATACGCTCGTTGGAATGTGCAAAAGCGTCCGTAAATTAAAAGGAGGAACGTCATAATGACGGAACTTAAACCGCTTGAATGGCTGAAACACGCGATAACGCACCCATTCGAGGGCTTCGAGGATATGCGCTGGAAGAAAGCCGGTTCGCTGAAAATTGCGTTTTTCATCGTGTTTTTGCTGTTTATTTCGCAGATCGCCGAAGAAAGGCTGTACGGCTTTCAGTTTTATATTTCCTATGATAAAATATTCAATATTGTGCCGTTTATCATGAAGAGCGTGGTGATTTTTGCGGCGTGGACTATCGGAAACCGCGCTGTATGCACATTTCTCGACGGCGAGGGAACGCTGCGGAATATCTGCATTTACAGCGCGTATGCCTTTGTGCCGTATATTGCCCAGAGCTTTATAAATACGCTGCTTTCTCATATTCTCATACGCGACGAATTTGTATTTATGGAAGCGATACGTATAACGGGCGTTTGCTGGACGATAATGCTGTTGTTTTCGGCAGTAAAGGCGGTTCATCAATATTCTTTTAAGCAAACGATATTTGCCGCCATATTTACGGTTGCGGCAATGCTGATAATGCTGTTTCTTCTGGTGCTTTTCATGTCGCTGATACAGCAGATATATCTTTTCATTTCGACCGTATACATGGAAATCTCTTACAGATTGCGCTCGTAGGAGGGAATATCTTGAAAAACAAATTAAAATATATCGCCGTCTGCATTGCCGCAGTTTTGCTGATGTCGGCTTCCGGAAATTCCGCTGTTATGGATTCCGAGGGCGAGCGTGTCTTTATCGCCTCTGCGGAAACAGAAGATGAAAATATAGATGAATCAGCCTTCGCCGTGACTTCCAAACTACGCGAAAGCGAGGAAACTGTTGATGCGGAATATGAGGATATTACGGAATTTTTGCAGAAAGTCGGCTCATGCGGCGAGGTCGATATTTATTATAAAGATAAGGACGTCGACGATGATATTTGGGCGAAAAACGGCGGAAAGCCTGCTAAAAAATCCGACTATACCGACGAACAGAAAGCGCTTGCCGATAAAATTGCCGATATAAAAAAGCTGGGCGACTTTGTGGCTGTCGACCCTGTTAAGAAAAAGGCTGTCGCCGAATTCAAAGACAATTCCAAGTGCGATGAGGACAGAATTTACGTCAGCGAAAATCAGCGCTATCTGCTGTATATCAATGATGAAACCAATATTCCCATATGTATGCGTACGCTGATATCTTCGATCGACGACCCATATCTTTACCGCTCGGACGACGGCGAGGTTCTTGAGGTTATGAACGCCGACCGCAGCAAAATTATTGCGAAATATAGCAAAAGCGTTCCGCGCGATATCAATGAAGAGGGATTTCAGGTCTATCGTACAGCCGACGATAAGGGATTCGCATGGCTTTCCGAGGACGGAAGTCAGGTCGTCGGCACATTTCGCGAGTGCGCCGAAAATGATTCCTACATCATGCTTGCCGACGACAGATCGGGCAATATCGGCATAAAAAACAAATCCACGGGCTATATATGGTGGTCGTCGCCGCTGGGAGCGTCGCGTGATGAATCGGCAACCCCGCTTCTCATAAGCGAACTGCGTTCGTCGAATATCCTGCGTTACGGAATCCCCGAAAAAAGCTCCAACAATAACGTTATCCGTTCTGCCGCCGATTCCGTCGTAACGGTCAGCGGCATCGAGAACGGCATACGCGTGAATTATCGGTACGATGCGGCAGGATTTGAATATCCCGTTGAATACACGCTGGAGGAAGATCATCTTAAAGCTTCGCTGAAAATTTCGGAGATAGCCGAAAATGATCCTGCAAACATTGCCACGGAAATAACGCTGATGGGCAGTTTCGGGGCGGCTTCCGAGGAAGAGGAGGGATATTTCGTTATCCCCGACGGCTGCGGTGCGCTGGTTCGATTCAATAACGGCAGGACTATGGATAACAACGCCTACTCCCGAAAGGTTTACGGGGACGATATAACGGCTGTTCCGACGGTTCGCGGAGCGGTTGCGGAGCAAATTTATCTGCCTGTTTACGGCATCGTCAAGAATGATAACGCCATGCTTGTGGTGGCTTCAAAGGGAGATTCAAACGCCGATTTGTCCGTGCGCGTATCGCGGCAGTCCAACAGCAGTTATAATCTCTGCAATTTCACATTCAGACTGCGCGGAACGGATACTTTTTATATGTCTGGCAGCAGTACGGACAAATTCACGGTTTTTGAAAGCGGCGGTATAGATTCCGACGATATCGAGCTGAGATATTATCCTATTTCGGCTGAAAATGCCGATTATTCCGACGTTGCGGAGTGTTACAGAAATTATCTGATAAACGAAAAAGGCGTTTCGCCGAAAACCGATACGGTTGAATCTTCGCTGTATATCGATATTTACGGCGGCGTTCAGAAGAAAAAGCCTGTTCTGGGCGTTCCCGTGACTATGAAAACTTCCGTTACATCTTATGAGGAGGCTGCCGAGATTCTCGCGGAACTGCGCAATAACGGCGGCGAAAATATGATAGTTTCATACCACAACTGGACTGACGACGGCATTGAGCGCAAGATAGACGCGTCGGCTGAACCGTCGGGAACTCTTGGCGGCAAACGTGGATTTTCAAAGATGAAAGAATTCATTGACGAAAATGGCTGCGAACTTTATCCCGTTTCGGACAACAGGGAGTTTTATTCGGGAAACGGCTATAATTCGCTGAACAGCGGCTGTGTGAGAATTTCTGGGACGTATGCGCGGATAGTCAGCTATGACAGGGCGTATGGGATTCCCGACGGCTTCAAAGATAATATGTCGCTGCTGTCGCCGAGCCTTTTCAGCGAAGTATTTACCGAAGCTGCCGATAATTTTGCAGATAACGGTCTTAGCGGAATGGCTGTCAGCGAGCTTGCCGATTCCCTCTACGGCGACTACGGCAAGAAGAAAATTTCGCGCTTCGACGCCATGAAATCGGCTGAGGAATGCATGGGATATATCGCTGAAACGCTGGAAAACGGAATGCTTGTCAACTGCGCAAATGCCTACGCGATACCGTATGCGAGCCATATTGTAAACGTTCCGCTGACGTCGAGCAGATTCGACATTTTCAACGAGGACGTGCCGTTTTATCAGATGGTCATGCACGGTCTTGTGCCGTATTCGTCAACGGCTGTGAATGCGGCTGCGAATTCGTCGGATATGCTGCTTAAATCGGCAGTTTTCGGCAGTCAGCTTCGGTATGATATGCTTTATGCCGAGACGGATACGCTGAAAGATACCGAATACGACGTTTATTATTATGCGAATCATGCAGAGCAGGCAGCTGCCGCGGCGGAGGAATATAAGCTGCTGAAGCCGATATACGACGATATTTCAGACAGCTTTATGACCGGCTGCGAAATCGGAAACGGCGGAAGGCTTATCACCGCGTCGTATTCAAACGGTACGGTCGTAAGCGCTGATCTCGACGAAAAAACTATCAGTTACAACGGCAGGCTGATCAGGCTTGAAAGGAGCGGCGGCTGATGGCAGACAGAAAAAAATTATCCTACGCCTCGAAAAAAAGTCTGTACGGCTATGGATTTATCGGGCTGTGGCTGCTCGGAACGCTTATATTTTTCCTTATTCCGCTTGTTAAATCGCTGTGGTATTCGTTCAACGAAGTTTCGATAGATACGGGCAGCATGATAACAGAATGGGCAGGATTTGATAAATATAAGGGCGTTCTGACCGCCGACCCGTATTATACGGAATATCTCCGCGATACGCTTATCGAGACAGCTTGGAAAACTCCGATGATACTCATATTTTCGCTGTTTATCGCGGTAATTCTCAATCAGAAATTCCGTGGCAGAGTTATCGCGCGCGCCGTATTTTTTCTGCCCGTTATAATCGCGACAGGGCCTGTTTATAAGATAATCAGCGGCGATATGAATACCACGGGAAACGCAGGCGGCGGAATGCAGTTTTCGACTATGTTTTCAATCGATCTTATGGGCGAACTGCTGCAATTTCTGGGAATATACGGGCTAAGCGACCGCATGAGCGATATGATATCGGCGATAGCAGACAATGTTTTCAGCATAGTCTGGTCAAGCGGCATACAGATTCTTCTTTTTCTGGGCGCGCTGCAAAATATCCCTCCCTCCGCCAAAGAAGCCGCCGAACTTGAAGGCGCGACGGCTTGGGAATATTTCTGGAAAATCACGTTCCCCTACGTAAGCCCATTTATTCTTGCGAATTTTATTTTCACCGTTATAGATTCGTTCACAAGCCCGACCAATAAGGTAATGGAAAGAATTCTTGCGATGGGCAGCGATTGGAAATTCGGAGAAGCGGCGGCTATGGCTTGGATATATTTCGGAACTATTCTTGCGGCTATAGGAATGATCTCTTTTGCGGCGAGCAGATTTATTTATTATGAAACTGACTGAGGAGGCGTTTTTTAATGTCTGAAACCGGAAAAAAAGAAGCGAAACGTCTCCGAATGCTGAAGATGAACCGCAAGGAACGCGCCTGTTTGCGCCGCAGAACGGCTGTCGATATAGTATGGCGGATATTCAGGGCGGTAATTCTTTTCGGGCTGGGATTCGTGATAATGTATCCGCTTATTTACATGGTAAGCTGCGCATTCCGCGACCGATCCGATATGACCGACCCGACCGTAATGTGGATAACCCGTCATTACACCCTTGACGTTATCAGGGAGACCATGCAGGCGATGGATTTCGGGAATACAATGAAAAATACGCTGATACTTAATGTGGGCTGCTCTTTCGTGCAGGTGCTGTCATGCTCGGTCACAGGATATGGTTTTGCGCGGTTTCAGTTCAAGGGGAGAAAACTGCTCTTCGCCGTGGTGATAATGATGATACTCGTACCGCCGCAGGTAATCTCCATGCCGCTGTATTGGCAGTTCCGCCATTTCGGTGTGGGAAAATTTTCCGTAAATCTCATAGACAATATGCTTACCATGTATCTGCCTGCTATTACGGGAAACGGCATAAAATCGGGGCTTATGATACTGATATTCTGTCAGTTTTTCAAGGGAATGCCCCGTGAACTGGAGGACGCCGCCTATATTGACGGCTGCGGCCCTCTGCGGACGTTTATTCAGGTCATGATACCGAATGCGGCTTCGGCGTTTTTAACGGTATTCCTGTTTTCCGTGGTGCTTTACTGGAATGATTATTACGTAAGCTCGACGTTTTTCACAAATACGAAAACGATTTCGCTTATGCTGCAAAACCTCGATACGGAGTTGAAAATGTGGCTGTTCAATTCCGCAGCAGTTGAAATTCCGCCGCGCGAGCAGATAGTCTGGAAAGAAGCAGGCTGCCTGCTTTCTATCGCGCCCGTGCTGATAATGTACGTGTGCCTGCAAAAATATTTCACCGAAGGCATCGAGCGTTCGGGAATTGTTGGATAGCATGATTTTACTTGTGCGGCGTTATGCAAGGGGACGCAGTCCCTTATGAATCCCGATATTAAATTACTTCTGTACCCACAAGGGGTACAGAAGTAATTTTAACAGGGACGATAGGGAATGTCCTTAGACAAGGGATTCAAGGGAAACAGTTTCACTTGATAATGCTGACGAGTAAAATCATGTATCAGCGATTGCGAAAAAGAAAGGCTTCTCAAAATGAGAAGCCTTTCCGTGTTAGAGAGATATTTCGTTGAGAATCTGAAAAATCGCCGTGATACGGAGACTTTTCAGGTACTCAACGTACCTTTTTTATTTTTCAAATCTTTTATTATATTCAAGATAGGATTTAACAATGATCTCCGCGCAGAGTTCATCGCCCAGCTCGCTGCTGTTAAGGCAGAGGGAATAAATATCCTTATCCTGCCAGCTTTTTCCCGTATTGACGTTGAAAAATGTCTCGCGGCGCTTATCGGCTTTTTTCATGACGCTTTCGGCTTTATTTGATGCGATGCCGTATTCGTCCACGCAGCGTTTTATCCTTGCTTCCTGCGGTGCGTAGATATACACGCTGAAACAGCCTCTTTCCTCAAGAACATAGCTTCCGCAGCGTCCTACCAGCACGAAACTGTTTTCATTGTCGGCAAGTTCGCTTATAATGCGGCTTTCCATAATGAAAACTTTATCTGATAAGGGCAGATTATCTTCCATTGCTCTTGCGGGATTTGCCGAAATAAGCAGCGAATACAAAAAACTTGTCGGAACGCTTTCTTCGGCTGATTCGAGATGCTCGGCGGGAATACCGCATTTTTCGGCGGTAAGATCCAGAATTTTGCGGTTATAATAGTTGATGCCAAGCTTTTCGGCGGCAAGCTTTCCGATAATGCTTCCTCCGCTTCCGTATTGGCGTTCGATAGTGATGATAGGTTTCTTCATTGGAATTACCTCCGTTCTATAACTTTATCTACATACTATTATACCATAATTTCAGGAAAATTCAATAGATGTTGCAGTAAAAATATAAGATTCTACCTTTTCAACAACTTTATGTTGAAAACATTGTGCATATTGACATGAGGTAGTAATACTTCTGAAAT
>DETO01000150.1 GCA_002362135.1 Ruminococcus sp. UBA3286
CTGCATAAGGGACATAGTCCCTTATGAATCCCAATATTAAATTACTTACGTACCCATATGGGTACGTAAGTAATTTGAACAGGGATAATAAAGACTAATTCCTATACAGGAATTCAAGAGGATAGTATCCTTTAATCCTACAGCGCAGGTAATAGGTGTCAAAAAAATTAAATAAAAAATAATGCTTTATTTTTTTCGAAAAATGTAGTATAATAGAGAAAGCAGCGGAATTTTCGCGGAATCGAAGATTCAAAAATTTTATTGTAAGAGGATAATTATGAGTAATAAACTTTCGCTTGGTATCGACGTAGGCTCTACTACGGTAAAAACGGTAATTACCGATGAGGACAGCCGCATTATTTATTCAAAATATCAGCGGCATTTTTCGAAAGTAAAGGAAACTGTAACAGAACAGCTTGCCATAATCCGCGGCGAATATCCAAATGAGGAATTTACCGTCTGCATAACAGGCTCGGCAGGTCTCGGACTGGCAAATTCTGCTGAAATACCATTCGTTCAGGAAGTCCATGCCGCTTTTCTGGCAGTCAAGGAAAAAGCTCCCGACGCCGACGCTGTAATCGAACTTGGCGGCGAGGACGCTAAAATAATATTCCTGACGGGCGGCGTTGAACAGCGTATGAACGGTTCATGCGCAGGCGGAACAGGCGCGTTCATAGATCAGATGGCGACGCTTCTGGGAATAACCGCCGACCAGCTTGACGCTCTTTCTCTGAAAGCTAAAAAAGTTTATCCGATAGCCTCACGCTGCGGAGTTTTTGCAAAATCCGATATTCAGCCGCTTCTCAATCAGGGCGCAATGCGTGAAGACATTGCCGCAAGCATTTTTCAGGCGGTCGTCGATCAGACTGTTTCGGGACTTGCGCAGGGACGAACTATCGAGGGAAAAGTTCTTTTTCTCGGAGGGCCTCTCCATTTCCTCAGCGGTCTGAAAAATGCCTTCGTGAAAACTCTCGATCTCGATGAAGATCACGCGATATTCCCCGATGACGGCCCTGTTTTCGTAGCTTTCGGCTGCGCTCTCTATGCCGCTCAGAACGACGACAGACTTACAATAGACAAAATAATGGATAAGCTGAAAAACGCCGTATCTACGGACAATATCGTAACAGGCGAGCCTCTTTTCGCTTCTCAGGGCGAATACGACGAATTTATCGAACGCCACAAAAAGCACGATCTCGGCTATGCGGATATTCGTACATACAAAGGCGGCGCATATCTCGGCATCGACGCAGGCTCGACTACTACTAAACTCGTCCTGATAACCGAAGACGGCAAAATTCTTTATCATCATTATTCGTCAAATCAAGGACAGCCCCTCGATAAGATCGCCGCGCAGATACGCGTTATATACGATTCCATGAATCCCGATATAAAAATAATGGGCGCGGCAGTTACGGGTTACGGCGAAGACCTCATCAGATCGGGACTTTCGATAGATCACGGCATCGTTGAAACAGTCGCGCATTTCAAGGCGGCGGCGCATTTCTGCCCCGAAGTTGATTTTATAATCGACATCGGCGGACAGGATATTAAGTGTTTCAAGATAAAAAATCACAGCATCGACAGCATCATGCTCAACGAGGCGTGTTCGTCGGGCTGCGGAAGCTTCATTCAGACGTTCGCAATGGCTATGGGCTATGATATTGCGGAATTCGCACAGCTTGGACTTTTCGCAAAACACCCCGTCGATCTCGGTTCGCGTTGCACGGTTTTCATGAACAGCTCCGTAAAACAGGCTCAGAAAGACGGCGCGACAGTCGAGGATATTTCGGCAGGATTGTCGTCGTCAATAATCAAGAACGCTATATATAAAGTCATACGCGCAAATTCTCCCGACGAACTGGGAAAAAATATCGTAGTACAGGGCGGAACATTCCTCAACGACGCTGTACTCCGTTCATTTGAAAAGGAAATGGGCAGAGATGTAATCCGCCCCGCAATTTCCGGACTTATGGGCGCATTCGGCTGCGCGCTGTACGCTAAAGAGCATTCAAAGGGCGAATCTTCGCTTATCTCACGGGAAGCCTTGGCTGAATTCAGCTATACTTCAAGATCGGCTCAATGCGGCGGCTGTACGGCTAATTGTCAGCTTAATATAATCAATTTCGGAAAGGGCAGGAATTTTATTTCGGGAAATCGCTGCGAAAAGGGAAGCGGCAAGGCGAAAAAGAATAATATTCCCAACCTTTACGAGTATAAATACAAA
The DNA here is from genome assembly GCA_002362135.1 of Ruminococcus sp. UBA3286. GTDB lineage: Bacteria > Bacillota > Clostridia > Oscillospirales > Ruminococcaceae > Ruminococcus. The sequence continues at coordinate 2,228 of DETO01000150.1, forward strand.
AGCATCGCGGTGATGAGGCAGAACGGTCAGCCTACCCGTCCTATAGGCAAAGTAGGATTGCCGCTTGCTCTGAATTTCTACGAACTGATGCCGTTCTGGCATACTTTATTCACGGAACTTGGCTTTGAGACGGTATTCAGCAGCGAAAGTTCCCGCGATATGTATTATCTTGGTCAGCATACTATCCCGTCTGATACTGTCTGCTATCCTGCGAAACTCACTCACGGTCATATCGAGGAACTGCTCGACAAGGGCGTGGATTTCATATTCTACCCTTGCATGAGCTATAATATTGACGAGGGAGAATCCGATAATCACTACAACTGTCCTATCGTTGCATATTATCCCGAATTGCTGACGGCGAATAATCCGCGGCTGAACGCGAAAAATTTCGTTCACCCATACATGGATCTCAACGTGCGGAAAAACGTTGTCAGAGTTATGAAAGATTGCCTTAAAAATTATAACATAAAAGGAAAAATACCTGCGGCTGTGGAAAAAGCTTATCAGGCGCTTGCCGTTCATCAGACCGATATCGCCAATAAAGCGGCGGAAATCATCAGAACGGCGCGCGCGGAAAATCGCAGTATTATCGTGCTTGCAGGACGTCCGTATCACATCGACCCCGAAATAAATCACGGTATCCATAAGCTGATAACAAGCCTCGGAATGGCTGTTGTAACGGAGGACAGCGTTGCTCAGCTTGCGCATACGCCAAAACTCGACGTTCTCAATCAATGGACTTATCATTCACGACTTTATCGCGCAGCCGAGTATGTCACCACGCAGCCCGATATGCAGCTTATCCAGCTTGTTTCCTTCGGCTGCGGAATCGACGCCGTCACAAGCGACGAGGTGCGCCGCATTCTGGAAAACAGCGGCAAACTCTACACGCAGCTGAAAATTGACGAAATAAATAACTTAGGAGCCGCAAGAATAAGACTGCGAAGCCTTATCGCGGCTATGGGTAAAGACGCTTAGACTGTTTTATTTGGGGTGATTAAAGGGGACGCCGTCCCCTTTAAAATCCCCTGCATAAGGGACATAGTCCCTTATGAATCCCAATATTAAATTTACCATGTACCCAATGGGTACATGGTAAATTTGA
>DETO01000029.1 GCA_002362135.1 Ruminococcus sp. UBA3286
ATGCTATAATGATTATCGGCTTGATGAGTCGATTGATAAAAAATTAAGAGGTGTAAATAAATGAACAAAAAAGAAACTGCGGAGATAAAGAAGAATTTTTCCGATAAGAGCGGATTTTTCATTATGGAAAGGGTGATGACCGGATTCGTTGACGCGGAAAAAAACGTTCGGTATCACAAGACGAGTTCATGCCTAACGATGTCGGTTGAGGAGCATGACGTTTATGATGAAACGCTGAAAAAAGTTCTGAATACCAACGTCGGCAAGAATTTCTGCGAATATGAATTTCCCAACGAGACTTACGAGGAGGGAAAACCGCAGGAGATCTTGTATTCGCTTCTTCGTTCAGAATTGAAAGACGAGGAGATCTGCGAAAATTTCATGAATCATATGGCGAATAATTTTCAGCATGAAGGGCCGTATGCAGTTATTACAGCGTACTGCGTCTACACTATCAGGCGTAAGGACAAAAACGACGAGTACGCCGAGGGTGAGGACGAACTTTACCGCTACATACTGACGGCTATATGCCCTGTAAATACTGGCAGCGACGGATTTGTTTTCGACAGCTTCAACAATGAGATAACGAAAAAGCTCAACACGGAACTTATCATCAGCAAAGCGCCCTCCGAGGGCTTTCTTTACCCTGTTTTCAGCAACAGAAGTACGGATATAAATCATGTAATGTGTTATATGAAATCCGCCGCAAAGCCCAATATTTCGCTTGTAGAAGATGTTCTGGGGTGCAGTTTCGTAATGTCTGCGGACAATGAAAAGGCAAGTTTCAGAAGCATTCTCAAGGGTGTAGTGGGCGACGATCTGGACTATATGGTGATAAAGACTGTCAATGAAAAGCTTCAGGAAGTTGTTGATAATAATAAGGATGAAACCGATACGGCAGTCATCGACAACAGCGGATTGAAAGATATCCTCACGGAGATAGGAATTCCGCAAGAACGCGTTGAAATGACTGCGCCCGTGTATGAAAAGGTATGCGGAAATGTGCCGCTGACAGTTTCAAATCTCATTGAAAATAAAACCGTTCTGTCAACTCCCGGCATAACTGTGAATATCAAGCCCTCCGCTGCCGATAAACTGCGTACCAGCGTGGTTGACGGCAGAAGATGTCTGCTTATCGACATTGACGATCCCACTATCGAGATAAACGGCTTGCCCGTGACAATGAGCTGAAATGAGCAACAAGGAAAATATCGGCTCTTCAGCGGAGATCAGCCGCAAAAACGAAACGCTGCGCCGCCGTATCAAAGATCATCTGCATTTCAAACGGCTTAGAGAGCCTGAAACTTTCGTAAAATGGCTGATAATCGGCGTTATTATGGGAGTCCTGCTCGGATTTATCGGCGCGCTTTTTCATCATCTTTCAAGCGAGGCGGAACGTATACGCGGAAATCACGAGTGGCTGATATATCTTCTTCCCCTTGCAGGAGCGGCGATTGCGGTGTTTTATGACGCCCTGAATTACAGTCATGACAAAGGCACAAATCTGGTTCTGCTTGCTGTCCGCGACAATAAAATAATGGGTATTCATCACGCAGTATGTATTTTTGCCGCGACTATCATTACTCATCTTTTCGGCGGTTCAAGCGGACGAGAGGGCGCTTCTCTGCAAATCGGCGCGGCTCTTGGTTCATTTGCGGGACGAAAACTGAAATTCGACGAGGACGACAAGCGGATAATGACGATGTGCTGTATGAGCGCGATGTTCGGGGCAGTTTTCGGCACTCCCGTGACCGCGGCGATTTTCTCGATGGAAGTCATCAGCGTGGGAATTTTCTATTATTCGGCTATCGTGCCATGCGTTGTATCGTCGCTGACAGCAAGTTATATTTCGTCGCTTTTCGGCATACATCATATTGAAGTTGCTGTCGATCTGCCGCAGGCTGAACCGTCTCTTTATCTGAAAACCGCGCTGATAGGCGTTATCTGCGCATTTGTCAGCATATTGTTCTGCATGGTCATGGGAAGCGTTCACAAGCTTTTCTGCAAAATAAAAAATCATGCGTTAAGGGCGGCTGCCGGCGGAATTATTGTCGTGTTATTAACGCTCATCGTCGGGAATTACGAATACAACGGCACGGGCGGCGAAATGATAGTTTCGGCTTTTGACGAGAATATTTTTGAAGGCGCATTTTTGATCAAAATGATATTCACTGTCATAACTCTTGGTTCGGGATTTAAAGGCGGCGAGATTTTTCCCGTATTTTTCATAGGTTCGTCGCTGGGAAACGTACTTGCGTCTTATATGGAACTTGACTGCTCGGTCGGAGCAGCCGTTGGAATGATATCGCTTTTCTGCGGCGTTACAAACTGTCCGATAGCTTCTATTCTGCTGAGCATCGAGCTTTTCGGCAGCGAGGGAATAGCCGTTTACGTACTCGTCTGCGCGGTCAGCTATATGCTTTCGGGTTATCGCGGTTTGTATAGCGAACAGAAAATTCTCTACTCGAAAATCAAAACCAGATACATAAATAAGAAAATAGGGAGTTAATTCTTGAATAGTTTCTGTAATATCTTGACAAAATAAATCAACTGTATTATAATAAAACTATAATATATTTACAGCGTTCATTAACGTTTAGGAGAATCATCATGAAAACATCTGTAGTCATAGCGTGCGGAGGAAATTCCACGCGCATGGGAGGAATCAATAAAATACTGCTGCCATTGGGCGACAGGCTTGTGATTGGCGTAACCATGCTTGCTTTTGAGAAATGCGAAAGCGTAAGCGAGATAGTCATAGTTGCGCGGGAAGCCGATATTTCGGCGATAAAGGCGGAGGCGGAAGCGGCAGGTATAACCAAACTGACCGCCTGCACGGTCGGCGGAAATACGCGGCAGGAAAGCGTGATAAACGGAGTTCGCTGTATTTCCAAGGATACGGAACTTATAGCTGTCCACGACGGCGCGCGCCCTCTTGTCAAGACGGAGCATATCGAAAAGGCGATACATGACGCGTCCGTGTTCGGAGGAGCAACTCTGGGGGTTCCCGTAAAGGATACCATAAAAGTTGTGGACGACGGCATAATTACCGATACGCCGCCGCGAAAATCGCTGTATATCACGCAGACTCCGCAGATATTCAAGCGCGGTCTTTACTTTGAGGGCATAGATTTTGCGCTGGAACACAGCCTTGATTTTACCGACGACTGTCAGCTTGTGGAGGCTATCGGCGGTAAAGTTTACATGACTGTCGGAGATTACACGAATATAAAAATAACAACTCCGGAAGATATAAAATTGGCGGAAACGCTTCTTGAAATGAGGGAAAAGACATGAAAAATATGTTCAGGATAGGTCACGGCTACGACGTTCATAAGCTTACCGAGGGAAGAAAACTCATTCTCGGCGGCGTTGATATTCCGCATAATGTCGGGCTTCTCGGTCATTCCGACGCCGATGTGCTTGTTCATGCGGTAATGGACGCTATGCTCGGCGCGCTTGCTCTTGGGGATATCGGCAAGCATTTTCCCGATACCGCCGAGGAATACAAAGGCGCGGACAGCATGAAACTGCTTGAAAGAGTTGTTGGCATATGCCGCGAAAACGGCTATATCATCGGAAATATCGATGCTACGGTAATTGCGCAGGCGCCGAAACTTGCGCCGTATATCGAAAGTATGAGAAGCAATATTGCGCAGGTTTGCGGCTGCGATATTTCGCAGATAAGCGTGAAGGCAACTACCGAGGAAAAACTGGGATTTACCGGCGAAAAACTGGGCATATCGGCTCATGCTGTCGCTTTGATGACAGGCATTGAACAGAAACTGTAATTATACTGCTTGACAAAAGATATAATAAAGAGTATAATAGCTTTAAATTAGTATTTATGCCGTTTTGGCACAGGAGGGAATATGGAGATAATTATTGTCGGCGGAGGTAAGGTCGGCAGCGCTCTTGCAGGTGTTCTTTGCGAGGAACACAGCGTTACCGTTATAGACCTGAACGAGTCCAAGATAAATTCTATTATAAACGATTACGACGTCAAGGGCATAGCGGGAAATTGTCTGCGTACCGATATGCTTTCTGATGCAGGCGTTGAAAAATGCAATATTTTTATTGCGGTAACCAATTCTGATGAAACTAACATTTTATCATGCCTTATAGCAAAGAAAATGAAGGCGCGCCATTGTATTGCCCGTGTGCGCGACCCCGAATTTGAAAAACAGCTTGTGTTCATGCGCGAGGAACTGGGCATAAGCATGATGGTCAATCCCGATTATGATTCCGCCAACGAAATTGCGAAAGTGCTTCGCTATCCCGAAGCTATAAATATCGAATCATTCGCGAAAGGCAGGGTCGATCTTGCGGAAATAAGGATAACTTCGGGCAGTATTCTTGAGAATATCGCGCTGTCGCAGCTTACGCGCAGGCTCAGGCTGGATGTGCTGATATGCGCCGTTCAGCGCGGCGATGAACTGATAATCCCGAACGGAAATTTCGTGCTTCATGCAGGGGATAAGATACACATGACAGCTTCTCACAGCAACATGGTGAAATTTTTCAAGAGCATCAGTGCGGCGTACAGGGAAAAGCGCGTGAAATCGGCAGTTCTTATCGGCGGCGGACGAGTTGCTTATCATCTTGCGCAGCAGCTTCGCGAAATGGGCGTAAAAGTCAAGATAATCGAGATAAACGAAAAACGCTGTCTGGAACTCAGTCAGCGGCTTGACAAGGTCAGCATAATCTACGGCGACGGTACTGATCACGACGTCGTCAAGGAGGAACGCGTTTATGACGCCGACGCGGTCGTAACTCTTACGGGCATCGACGAGGAAAATATCCTTATGTCGCTTCTTGCGAAAAATAACGGTGTTGATAAGGTCGTTACTAAGGTCAATCGCATAAATCTCATGCAGCTTTCCGGAACGCTCAACCTCGACAGCATTATTTCGCCGAAGTCTATCACGGTCAATCAGATATTGCAGTACGTCCGTGCGAAAAAGAATACGCAGGGCAACAATATCGCGACTTTGTACCGCCTTGTGAACGACAGGCTTGAGGCTATCGAATTCGTTGTAAAGGAACGCCGCGATTATATCGGGATCCCGCTGAAAAAGCTGAAACTGAGAAGCGGTATCCTTATTGCGAGCATCGTCAGAGGCAGCGAACTGATAATCCCCAAGGGCGACGATTGCCTGATGGTCAACGATAGTGTTGTTATAGTCACCACTAACAGAGGATTTGACGATCTGAAGGAAATATTCGCGTAGGAGGATCAGCCGTTAAATGAATTACAAAATGATAGTTTATATCATGGGACAAATTCTCAGAATAGTCGGGCTGTGTATGCTGCTTCCGATAGCGGTAGGCGCGATATTCGGGGAAAGTCATGTTATAGCGTCGTTCGGCATACCGTCGTTTATAACGATATTGATATCGATCTTGTTCACTCTTAAAAAACCGTGCAATACAGCCGTTTTTTCAATGGAGGGATTTGTAAGCGTTGCTGCCTCATGGATAGCAATGTCAGCGATAGGAGCGATGCCGTTTGTAATTTCGGGCGAGATACCAAATTATATAGACGCGCTTTTCGAGACCGTATCGGGATTTACGACAACGGGTTCAACGATACTCGGCGATGTTGAAAAAATGTCGCGTGCGTGTATGTTCTGGCGCGCATTCACTCATTGGCTGGGCGGAATGGGCGTATTGATGTTCGTTCTGGCGGTAATGTCCAGCAACGACGTGCGCACGATGCATATGATGCGCGCCGAATGCCCCGGTCCTAATGTCGGACGGCTTGTTTCAAAATCGAGCTTTTCCGCGAGAATTCTGTACGGGATATATCTTACGCTCACGCTTGCGGAGATAATCATACTTGTTATCCTGAAAATGCCGCTGTTCGACGCGATAATACACGCTTTCTCATCGGCGGGAACAGGCGGATTTTCCCTATGGAATGACAGCATAGGACATTACAACAGTCCTGCTATTGAAATGGTGGTGGCGGTGTTCATCATTCTTTTCGGTATAAATTTTAATCTTTATTATTTTATAATCATACGCAGATTTTCACTTGTATTCAAAAATGAGGAACTGCGCACATATCTGGGCATAATTGCCGCTTCAACGGCGGTGATCACGCTGTCGGTGATAAATCATTATTCATCGGCTCTCGAAGCGTTCAGAAGAGTTTTCTTCATGGTCGCTTCAACCATAACTTCGACGGGATTTGCAACCACGGATACGGCGGAATGGCCGGTATTCGCACAGACGCTGCTGCTTTTGCTGATGTTCATCGGCTCGTGCGCAGGCTCGACGGGCGGAGGAATGAAAGTATCGCGCATACTGATAATCGTCAAAACGGGCGTGCGCGAATTGAAATATATCGTCAGTCCACGTGCTGTTGCGGCGGTAAAACTGGACGGAAAACCTGTTGAAAAGGACGTTATCAGAGGCGCGGGCAATTACCTGATAATTTTTGCGCTGATATTTGCGGCGTCGTTTTTGTTGGTATCTCACGACAATTATACCATTGAAGAAAGTTTTTCGGCGGTGACTACCTGCATAAACAATATAGGATTCGGCGTGGGAAGATTCGGCCCGACGGGAAATTTCGGGGGACTGGACGCGCTTTCAAAGCTTGTGCTTTGCTTTGATATGCTTGTGGGAAGACTGGAGATTTATCCGCTGATAATGCTGTTTGCCGCGCGCAAAACCTGATCAGCCATAAAATTGCATAATAGTATAGGGCAAAAATCGGCTGTAATGGCTGAAATTAACAAAATATTTTTAAGAAACGGTTTTTTTGGGAATATCCCTTGACAAACCGTTTTTTTTTGTTTATAATATATTGGTATGCTGTACAAGTTGTATATGTATATGCAAATTTTGAAAAAGGAGGAAGATTATGCCTACATTTAATCAGTTGGTTCGCAAGGGAAGAAAGGATCTCGAGACTAAGTCTACCGCTCCTGCTCTCCAGAAAGGCTACAATGCTAAGAAGAAGGTTCAGATCAACCAGAGCTCACCTCAGAAGAGAGGCGTTTGCACAGCGGTAAGAACTGCTACGCCTAAGAAGCCTAACTCGGCTATGAGAAAGATCGCAAGAGTTAAGCTCACAAACGGCTACGAGGTAACTTCTTATATCCCCGGTATCGGTCACAACCTTCAGGAACACAGCGTTGTTCTCATCAGAGGCGGACGTGTTAAGGACCT
>DETO01000139.1 GCA_002362135.1 Ruminococcus sp. UBA3286
ATTTATCAAAGATCATACCACACGGATATAAGTTATTATAAATTCCTGAATGAAAATCTTGAATTAAAATCAGTCACGATTTTTTTCATTTTCGGCGCATTGGCATTAGCTTTGATCATTTATGTATTCACGATCTATCACCCGAATTCCCTGCCGCCTTTGATAATGACATTTCCCCTGCTTGAGATCGGACTGTACAACGGTATCGAAGTTTCGGTATTCTGGGGAACTCTTTTAGTTGCATTCTGGCTTGCGCTATTTGCAATGACGACCATCGATATGGGCGAATATTCAGGCGGCAGCGGAGGCTTTGTCCGAAAAGACAATATGTTTTTTCCGAAACGGCAAATGCGTCTTAAAGTTACCGAAAAATGCGGAGTTTATATAATCGTATCGATCATTGCTATCGCATCGTTATCAGCCGCAGTCATGACGATCACGGATTATAAGCGCAGCGATTCCATGAATCAGCGCCGTATTGAGATCCGCGACGCCGTTAAATCATTCTCAATGGACGATCTGGTAGACAGTCTCTCCGATATTACCGAAGCGTTCGGAGTTAATCTCAAACGCGAAAAACACAAGCTCGGCAATATCGATCAGATGAAATATAAAGATATTGTCGATATGACAGTAACCCTTGATTCCGCAGTCGGCGGAGCGATTTATCTGAAAGATTATACTGGCTGCGTCTACGGCGATAATGAATGGGCTCCTCTTTCAGATTCCGCGTATGACAATGAAATATTCAAGGATTTCAAAAAATATGAAATATACCCTCAAAATTTCCCGAACACATATAATCATATAATCTCAACAGTGACTCCCGAATACACTATATGGATAGAATCAAAATTACGCGGAAGCCGAACTTTCGCACCGTATGGAGTCGATAACGTTGGCGAGATGAAATACGACAGAGACAAAACAGTCTCATCTGAATCTTCCAAGAAAGAATTTTCTTATAAATTCAGTAAGCTTGATGCGGGAAGAATTGCGGAAAATCTAAGTATTCCGTCTTCTAACGCTTACATTACGAATAAAAATGGGGATATTGTCAGCGGTTATATATATAATGTGCCTGAAAATATGGACGAAGAATGGCGCAGTATGATCTTGGAATATGCCGAATCAAAAAATAAAGTGGAAAACGGTCTAATAATGATTGAAACGAAAATTACTCCGATCTCTGAATCGTCATACAATAACCCGGAATTTATCATGTCAGAGCTGCTTCGCGAAGAATACGAGAAGTTTGTTGAGAGATATTATTTACAGCTTCCGAGCGATACGAACATGACTCAGGTGCGTGAGGAATATGAAGATCTCATTGCTGCGGGAGAATCTGCGGAAACAGCTTCGGAAAAACTTGCTGTGCTTGATGCATTGCGAACACAGGTTTCAGCCAACGTCGAGTATTCTCTCCGCCCCGGTAAAACCCCGAAAAACAGGGATTTTGTCAATTATTTCCTGCTTGAGAATCAAAAGGGATACTGTACTCACTATGCGACGGCAGGAGTAATTCTGGCGCGTATGTCAGGAATTCCCGCAAGATACGCGACGGGTTATGTAGTTGTAGGTGACGATTTCAATGACTCTACCAGAAATGCCGACGGCACATATACCATCGACTTAAAAGACGACCGCAGCCATGCATGGATAGAAGTTTACCTCAGCGGCTACGGTTGGATTCCATTTGAATTTACCGCAGGTTATTCCGAGCAGACTATCGATACTTCCCAGACCACTACTGCCGTGACAACGGACAGCATCGATACGGAAACTACTACTGCCAACCAAAATACCGCTCCGCGTCATAATAATACGACTACGCGGAATTCATCTGACACAAGTTCTTCGCAGCAAACCACAACTTCAAACGGTTCGCATGGAAACATTGGCGGAAACGGTTCAGATGCCGGACATCTCGGAATTTCTTACATATTCACGGGAATTCTCTCGGTGGCAGCAATCGTGCTTCTGATAATCGGCAGACGTAAATTTATAATTCATATGCGCGCAAAACATTTTTCAACAGGTGCTAATTCGCGGCGAATCGTTTATATATATGAATATACCGACAAACTGCTGAAATTTATAAATTGCAAGCGAGGCGACAAGCAATATATGGAGTTCGCTGAATTTGTCGAAAAGAATATAGGCGGTATATATTTTGAAGCCAACAGTTATCAGAAACTTGTTGAAGTCGCACTGCGGAATGCATTCTCCGCCGAACCGCCGAATGATGACGAAATTGAAGAATTCATAAAATTCACAAAGGAATTCGCGGAAAACGTTTATAACCACGCTAACATTTTCGGAAAGTTTTATTTGAAATACATTTCTTGTAAATATTAAAAGACAACACCGCACGATCTTTGTGCGGTGTTGCTTATTGAACACTTAAACAAAAAAGTCGATCGCAGTGATCGGCTTTTTTGTTACTATATGAATTAATCCGCAATAAATGTTGCAAAAGCTTTATATGCCATATACAAGTCAAGCTTTGAGATAACCTCATAAGGAGCGTGCATCGACAGCACGGGAACACCCATATCAATGGTGTCAACATTAAGATTAGCTATATAAGCCGCAACCGTTCCGCCGCCGCCTGCGTCCACCTTACCGAGTTCACCGGTCTGCCAAATAACATTCTTACTGTTCATCAGACGTCTGATTCTTCCTGCAAATTCCGCAGAAGCGTCGGACGTACCCGATTTTCCTCTCGCGCCTGTATATTTCGTAATGCATACACCCTTATTTATATATGCGCAGTTTGCGCGCTCGTTTACTTCCGGGAAAGTAGGATCAAAAGCTGCATTAACATCAGCAGAAAGGCATTCCGAAGCAGAAAGAACATCTCTTCCGTTTGAGCCAAGAGCCTCTGCAATATCAGCGATAAAATATTTAAGATAAGCCGAACACAAACCTGTGTTACCGTCGCTGCCTGTTTCTTCCTTATCAGTCAGCACGGTAACGGACGTATGAATAGGATTTTTACACATCATCGCAGCTTTAAGCGCAGGGAACGCGCAGCAGCGATCATCATGACCATATCCGCCGATCATGCTTCTGTCAAAACCAATATCCCTTGCCTTGAATGCAGGTACGGCTTCAAGTTCGGCAGAAACGAAATCGCCCTCTGTAATTCCATATTTCTCAAAAAGAATATTCATAATATTCAGCTTTACGGATTCGCTGGATTCGTCATCGCGGAACGGAATAGAACCGATCAGAAGATTAAGATCCTCTCCTTTGATAACCTTTGCAGCGGTGCGCGTCATCTGTTCTGTAGCAAGATGCGGAAGAAGATCGGTAACACAAAATACCGGATCATTTTCATTCTCGCCAATATTTACGTTGACGGTTTCTCCGTCGGCTTTTACGACAACGCCATGCAGTGAAAGCGGAATAGTCGTCCACTGATATTTCTTGATTCCGCCGTAATAATGGGTTTTGAAAAGCGCAAGCTCGGTATCCTCGTAAAGCGGATTCTGCTTCAGATCAAGACGCGGAGAATCTATATGAGCAGCGCAGAGTTTAACGCCCTCCACGATAGGAGCAGTTCCGATTATCGCCATGAGAACGGCTTTTCCACGGTTATTGCGGTAAATTTTATCTCCTGCCGAAAGTTTCATTCCCTTTTTGTATTCAACAAATCCGTTGGCTTCAAGAAGTCTGATAGCTTCCGCAGCCGCTTCACGCTCGGTTTTTGCGGTATCAAGAAAATTCTTGTATTCTTCCGCAAAATCAAAAACAGCCTTTTCCTCATCGGCGTCTATCCTCTTATAGCCGTTTTCACGCTGTAGAAACAGCTTCTTTTTCAGTTCCTTAACAGCATTGTTTTTTTCCTTTTCTTCCATAACAAAGCTCCTTTCAAATATCTGCAAATGATACAGAATGTATATGATAATAATAAAATTTAATTTTATCTGACAGTTCTTTGGAAATACCATATACGCTGTCAATGGTATCGTTATTTTTAATTATATAATCGGAATGCTCCACAAAAAATTCCTCGTCAAGCTGAGAATTCATGCGTTCGCGCGCCTGCTTGCTCGTAAGAGAATCACGGCTGATTATACGTTTTTCACGAACTTCCGAATCAGCAAGCACGGAAATAATTATTTCGCAAAAATCATCAGCACGGCTTTCAAATAATGTGGGAGCGTCCAGAAGAATAAGCTTATTTCCATTTTCGGAATGACTCCGAATCTGGCTTAAAATCTCCTGCGTGATATAAGGATACATTATCGTATCCAGCATTTCAAGTTTCGCCTTATCGGTAAATACGATCGCTGCAAGAGCCTTTCTGTTAAGCGTTCCGTCGGAGTTGAGTATACCGTTCCCGAAAAAATCCGCGATCTCGTCAAGGCATTTACTGCCCTTTTCAACAACAAGCCGCGCAATATGATCGGCATTTATCACGGCGAAACCGTTCTGCCGAAACACACTTGAAACGGTGCTTTTCCCTGCGCCCGTCTGTCCGGTAAGACCGACTACCATTACTTCTTCAAGCCCTTTCATATCCTTATCACCTCGAATCCTGCCGCCCTTATAAGGCGGTTATATACTGCTAACCCCACGCCCTCTTTCGAAGGCGCGCGGACATATACCTTTTCCGCGCCCAACTCGTCAAGTTCACGCAGTCGGCTGAAAATCAGATGCGCCTGTTCAAGACTGTCGGCGCCGTATGTAAGATGGCGGAAGGGAAATAATTTTTCGTCGCCGTCATAAATAAGCGAGTAAACCTTATCGCCGTAATTCTCCGCAACATAACGTGCAAAATCTTCCGATGAAGCCTCTATCATCACAACATCGGCTTTAGGGGAATAATGCTTATATTTCATTCCGGGAGAGGCCGCTTTAGCGCCCTCTTCAAGTTCATGCAAAATCGCAGGGTCTATCACAACATCGCTGCAAATTTCAAGGAGCATTTCGCGAGTGACAGCTCCGGGACGAAGTATGCGTACAACATTTTCACTGTCGAAAGAGATTACTGTGGATTCCACTCCGTACCGCGATTCTCCACCGTCTACTACAGCCGCAATCTTTCCGTTCATATCCGCCATTACATGAGCCGCGCAGGTCGGACTCGGCAGACCTGATGTATTTGCCGACGGCGCTGCAATAGGACAGCCGCTCTCCTCAATTATCCGTCGCATAACTTTATGTGACGGTACGCGTATGCCTACTGTAGTCAGTCCGCCTGATGTTATCATGGGTATCTTATCATTTTTTGGCAATATCATCGTAAGAGGGCCGGGGCAGAATTTCTCCGCAAGCCGCCATGCAAGGGACGGTATATATGAAGTATATCTATCTGCATGGGAAAAATCAGACAAATGTACGATAAGCGGATTATCGGCAGGTCTGCCCTTAGCCGCGAAAACAGCTCTGACAGCCGCTTCATTGCAGGCGTCCGCGCCCAATCCATAAACAGTTTCAGTCGGAATTCCCACTATCTGACCGTTTTTTATTAATTCAGCAGCCTTTGCAATATCTGCGCCGCTTTCTTTAAGTAAAATCGTTTCCATTTTTTATTCTTCCTGATTTGCGAGTTTTGCAGCCTGATCAGCCGTTGCAAGAGCGTCAAAAACTTCGTCGAGATTTCCGTTGAGCATATCTTCAAGACGATAGATAGTCAGTCCTATTCTGTGATCTGTAAGGCGTCCCTGCGGATAATTATATGTTCGAATTCTTTCCGATCTGTCGCCCGTACCTACCTGCATTCTGCGCTCGGAAGCGACTTTTGCCGCCTGTTCCTCCTGCATAGCTTCATAGATACGCGAGCGTAGAATCTTCATCGCCTTATCTTTATTTTTATGCTGGCTTCGTTCGTCCTGACACTCGACGACAACATTTGTCGGCAAATAAGTAATACGAACCGCCGATTCTGTTTTATTTATATGCTGACCGCCCGCTCCGCTTGCACGGAAATAATCTATTTTAAGAT
>DETO01000059.1 GCA_002362135.1 Ruminococcus sp. UBA3286
CCTGTAGCAAAAGGAACAGCTGAGCCTACCATTGATGCAGCCATAGCCATAGCAGCAGCTGCAGAAATAAGTTTCTTCATTTGTAATAATTCCTTTCTTTTAGGGTTTTACGCCTATTAATAACTTATAAATTGGGTTTGTATTCCTTTGTAAGGGGGACAAATCAGATAATCGTACAGACTAAGGCTTTATTATAATTTATCTATAACGCCTGCGTCAAGCTGCTGGATCATGAGAGCGTCAGAAGCAGTAACTCCTGCTGCGCCGTCAACGTCGGCATTAAGCAGACCCTGATCGGTAAGCTGATATTCGTCCTTATTTGTAAGGAACTGAAGAATCAGCGTAGCGTCCGCGATCTCGACCTTGCCGTCACAGTTGGCGTCGCCCTTGAGTGTTGAAACAGATCCGCCGTCTCCGATGGTGATCTCGCCGTTTGTTACAGCGACTTCATAGCCGACCTTGCTTCCGTCCTTCATGTAGCCGCAGTCGATCTTGTCGTTTGCAACTCCGGAACCGGAATGAGTGTCACGAACCGTAGGAATGATCTCGATGTCAGAAGTGCCTGACTTTGCTCCTTCAGCAACAGTACCTGTAACCGTACAGAATACGCCGCCGTCTTTCAGCCAATATGTGGCGTCTGCAACAGATGTAGACCACATGAGGTTGATCGTGCCTGCTTCAGCGTCGACAAAGCTGTTAAAGTTAGGAAGCATAGACGCAGAGGGATCACCAGTGATTCCTTCAACGAGCGCTCCTGCCTTAATGCCTTCCGATGCGATAGTTACAACGCTGGGATCGTATTTCAGAGTAAAGTTGCAAGCCTGCATTCCTGCAGCCGGTATGTCGGCAACAGACACCTCCACTGTAAATTGCTCACCTGCCTTTGCTTTTGCATTGCTGACCGATATCTGCACTGTTTCGCCAGCCGCAACAGCGGGCATTACCGAGCATACAGAAAGTGAAAGCATCGCTGCAGCCATAGCCCCGATGACTATCTTTTTTGTCTTCATGTTTTTTCCTCCTTCTTCATTAATGTTATATAACAAAGGAACTTTTGCCCCTTATTATATCATGTCTTAGTTTGGCGGTTATTTTACCTGCACCGCCTTCTGCGTGTACGCATCATGAACAAACGATTCGGCGGAGAACCTGCACGCTCTCCACAATGCAACGCTAAGACGCATCACACTGCCGTGATTAGATTCTGTCTTCTCAAAATCTATATTTATTCATGATTTTATTATATAACAGGACTTCGAAAAAGTAAATAGGTTTATATTCTTTTTGGTATTTTAAATAAACAACAGCTTCCGTTTTTGCACGTTTTGCACAACTGAAAATTCATACTGCACAAGTTTACCGCACAATTTTGTCAATTAAATATGAATAAGTTATTTATTTATCTAACTTTTGAAATTCTTTCGGGATATTTTCATCAATTATATTATTGATAATATCCCAGCTGAAAGTATTATATGTGCCGGCAGGATAAGCATAGGGTATACCGTGAGCAGCCGCCAATTCGGGCGTGTATTTGCTGTACGGATAAACCGTCAGATTATCGTAATCGCCGACTTCATAGTGAATAATATTTGGAATGCAGCCAACGTCCTCAAGACGGGTCTCGCCTGTTGCGCCGTCAACTACTATATCGAAATCGGGCATTTCGCCCACAAGATTGAAATTATCAGTTTGACAGCAGATGAAATTTCCTATCGAATAATAGACAAATCCCTTAGTGCCGTCGTCGCGCTCTATCCATTCCATAGTCTCCGCCGTATGCGTATGACCGCCAAGGATAACGTCCGCGCCCCAGTTTACCATTTTATTTGCAAGCTCAATGCGGTCTTCCGATACAATATTCGTATCTTCAACGCCCCAATGCGTAGAAACGATAACAGCGTCGGCAATTTCGTCCGCCTTTTTGATCTGACGCTCGATAACGTCCTCCTCGTAATTCATTACTACGCGCAGGGACGAATCGGCAGGAATCGAAAATCCATTGATATGCTCCGCATACGCAAGAAAAGCGATCTTAACGCCGTTCACTTCGCGTATTCTGATATTCTCCGAGTCTTCCTCGTTGAGATATGCTCCCAGAACGGTCAGGTCATAAGTCTCCGCCTTTTTATTCCAGAAATTTATAGATTCTTCAAGCGCAGGCGCACCAAAATCAAGAAGATGATTATTTGCCATGGTAAAGACGTCAAAACCAAGATCGATGACCGCATCGGCAACTTCAGGCGGCGAATTGAAAAGCAGCGCGCCTCCGTCAGCGCCTCTTACGGGATTGCTTTCGCTGATGATAGTCTCCTGATTGAGAATCGCAACATCCGCGCCTTCTATCAGATATTTCACTGGTTCATACAGAGGCTTGAAATCGTAATTTTCGCCCGGTCCTGCAAGTCTTTCGGCATTCTTGAAAACAGAATAATGTATAAGATTGTCCCCTGCCGCAATGACATGGACGCGCTTATCCTCAGCAGGCGGTTCGGTGACAGCGTCGGTTGTCAAAGCTTCCGTGCCGGTCACTGCCGCATCGGGATTTTCGTTTGCAGAAGATGTAACAGATGAAGAACCGTCAGACAGCTCGCCGCTTCCGACTGTTCCGACAGATCTTGTACCGCAGCCTGCGCATAACACAAGCATTGACGAAACAAAAGCAAATCCTTTAAGCGCTGCGGAGGTACGAATTTTTCTTAATTCCATTTTTTTCTCCTAACCCTATAAACCGCATAATTATCGGTTCACAAGTATTATAACACAGATTTTTTTATTTTGCAATTACCGCCTGCGTATTTTTTCAGGCGAATTTTTGTTTATATTCTTTAAAACCGCTATATTACGTTGTTTTCCACAAATTGTATGCTTCAACGAAATTTTAACAGTTTTTTTGTGCATTATGCCTATTCAGCTGTTTTTCGAAACGAGTTCAATGAATTCCGCCGCCAACGACTCGACTTCAGCGTAAGAATTAAGCAGATAACAGCGTCCGCGAAATTTCGCCGAACCGTAATATCCGTTCATGTACCAAGCCGCATGTTTCCGCGCTTCGTGCATGGCAAGTTCCTCGCATTTCGGGCTGAGTTCGAGAATAAGCCGAATATGTTCGAGCATCACGCGCATTTTTTCTTCCAGAGTCGGCGGAGTATAGGGCTTACCGCTGAGGGCGCATTCGATCTCCTCAAAAATAAACGGATTCCCATAACTTCCACGCCCGATCATCACCAGATTGCAGCCCGTTTCGTCATACATTTTCAGGCATGACGCCCCGTCAATAACATCGCCGTTTCCGATAACGGGTATCTTCACAGCCGCTTTAACGTCCTTGATTATCGAAATATCGGCGTTTCCGCTATAAAACCGATCGCGCGTCCTGCCATGTACGGCAATAGCCGCCGCCCCCGAAGCTTCAAGCGCCCTCGCCATTTCAACCGCATTTACGGAATCGCCGTTCCAACCGCTCCTGATTTTCACGGTAACAGGAATATTTTCAGCTGCCTTTACAGCAGCTTCTGTGATATCAGCGGCAAGCCTGACATCTTTCATAAGCGAAGAACCTGCTCCCGTATTCACGACTTTAGGCACGGGGCAGCCCATATTTATATCGATAATATCGGGCGAAAATCCGCGGACTATTTTGACGGCTTCCGCCATAAAATCCGGCTCGCTGCCGAAAAGTTGAACAGCCATCGGACGCTCCGCATCAGTAACCGTGCAAAGTTCGGCGGTTTTTTTATCGCTGTAGCAAATCCCCTTTGCAGAAACCATTTCGCTGACCGTGTAGGCTGCGCCGTATTTTTTGCACATCAGACGATAAGCTCTGTCCGCTACGCCTGCCATCGGCGCAAGAGCCGCCGTTTTCGCAATATTCACTCCGCCTATGCTGATAGTTTCCGCCATTTTATTTCTCCGCGGAAGATTCCGTGGAATCTTTTTTTCTGAATACAAAAAGCTTGCTGAGGACATAGTTTGCTATAAAAATAACAAATTGGCTTATCAATGTTATAATTTTTTCGTTTATTCCCATAAAATTGCAGCAGATAGTGAAGATCAGCCATTCCATGAGGAGAGTTGCAAGTCTTGACGCGTAAAACGAAATAAAGACTTTTTGAAATTCCGCTCTTCCGTGCGTTTCGTTCTTGAATACGTATTTTTTGTTTGTGAAAAACGCAAACGTTACGGCGCATATCCATGAGAAAATTACTACGACGGTATTTTCCCAAAAGGGCGTTCCGGGTATCAGCATGAAAGGAACAAGCTTAGTGATCATTGAGACAAGCGTCGTCAGACCGCCAAACAGCACATACAGCCACTTTTCCTCATATTTATAATATATGTTTTGCAGCGATTTAGGTAATATACCTACGCATACGTCAATAATATTTTTCTTTTCCATTTTAACAACCTCGTTTTAGAATCAATAGTTCTGTTAATTCTGGTGTCTTACCACGCCGTATTCGTCGTCAAGGCGAAAATACGGGCATGAATAATTCGTCCCCTGAATAAACCGCCCCATCTCGTCCTCGTCCAGATCGACCATGCATACATAACAGTCGCAGTCATCGTCATAAACGTAATTGGTGCAGTTTTCGCAGTTAGTGCTTCCCTTTCCGTTCATTTCAAAGCCTCCTTCCGATTGCCATTCGTCAGATTTGTCCAAAATCTTCGAAATGCTGTCAGGCGTTCATTATTTTTCGAATAGGTCTATTATATCACACTAATTTTTATTTGTCAAATTTTTTCGGTATTGCATTGTCTGCCATAGTCAATCTGCTTAGAATTGGAACAAAAGGAACTGAATAAAAATTTTCCATAGCAAGGCGGAGGAGGAAAGCGTGCTTACGCACGGTGACGATGACAACGCGGCTATGGAAAATTTTTATCAGTAAACTTGTTTCAATTCTAAGCAGGTTGACTATAAGCATATACTTTATTGTCGGCAGAATCGACAAAGGAGTGATGCTGGTGAAAACACAACCCGCCCAAAGAGCGGTAACACTCGGTCAGTATATAATCGAGAACAGGGCTACGGTACGAAGTGCGGCAAAAAAATTCGGTATTTCCAAAAGCACCGTACACACAGTCGTATAAAAAGAGAACGGCATTTGAATCAGGTTCAAGTGCCGTTTTTTCGTGATCGGAATTGACAGTCAGAACCGGATATGCTATAATTACGGTGTATCTGAAACGGGAGTGTGAAATATGAAAATTGACCGTGTTATCGGAATCTTGTCCATTCTTCTTCAAAGGGAAAAAGTAACAGCATCAGAACTTGCCGAAAAATTTGAAGTATCACGCCGCACCATTATCCGTGATATTGAAGAAATCAACAAAGCAGGGATTCCCATTGTCACATTTCAGGGGCAAGGCGGCGGCATTTCCGTGATGGATGGTTTCAGACTTGATCGTACACTTCTTTCTAATGACGACATGAAAGCTATCCTTGCAGGCTTGAAAAGTCTCGACAGCGTAAGCGATACAAAGCGTTACCGTCAGCTTATGAGCAAACTTTCGGCAGAAAATCCCGATACGATCAATATGGGAAATCAAATCATCATAGACCTTTCTTCATGGGACAAGGCTGCTGTTTCGGATAAGATAGAACTGATTAAAAATGCCATAGACAGCCGTCTGAAAATCAGATTCACTTATTTTTCTCCCATGGGTGAAACGGTTCGGGAAGTCGAGCCGTATCATTTGGTTTTTCAATGGTCAAGCTGGTATGTGTGGGGGTACTGCACCATACGCACTAACGTAATTTAAA
>DETO01000041.1 GCA_002362135.1 Ruminococcus sp. UBA3286
TTTTAAATTACGTTAGTGCGTATGCTCCTCACTCCCCTGCGTGTGTGTTATTTAACTATCTTGAAACCGTTTATCTCGTACTTGCCTTTAACAGAGCCAATTGTAAAATCGATCTCTTTTTGAAGAATCTTACCCAACTCGGTAATAACAACTTCTTCCTTAACGTCAGGTTTAAGCCCGAGAGACTTGCAGACAAACAAGGTTTTCAGCTTCTGTTCCGCGACTGTATAGCCGTATTCATTGTCTTTAAGATCGTCGTCGGATATGCAGCGAAGCAAGCAGTTAGACCAAGGAATAACTTCTCCCGTATCTTTGGATACAATCGTACCGCTCTGAATTTCAAATCCTACTAACTTTTTCATAACTTTTTCTCCTTACCCTATCGGCTTTGGGTCTGCCGTTTTAGTTTCCTGAACTCTTCCGAAGCGTAAGCCCCAAGTAAATAATTTTGAACCTCGTCGGATTCGTTCGTATATATCAATCAGATTTATCTGATGACATTAGCTCGCTATATTCAAGTTTTTCAACAACTCCGAAAAGTCGTTCGAAATAATCGCGGATTACATTACAATCATCAACGCAGAAACAAAAATCTTCATCAAAATTAAGAAGAAAGTCAAAATAGGCAGAAATAAGATTAAGAGAACCTGTAGCAAAACGAATGTTTTTCAATGTACGTGCTTTATCCTTGAAAAAGGATTTTATAGGATAACGTAAATCCATTTTATTTTCTCCTCCCCTGTCGGCTTTGGGGATACCGTATTTCAATTACCGTCGGCAGGTAATTGTTGGTGAACGCATTCCGCTGTACCTTTGCCGACTGTACAGCGGAAAGGTTCTATGTGACTTCTGACGCGCTGTCACGGCTCGGCTGATATATGGCTTCCACAACACTCAGCGAATGGATTTTTTATCTATATCATTCGGGCTTGCCGATGATATACTTTACAAAAAAATCAGCTAAGAAATCTGTAAATGGATCAACTAAAAAAACAAATAAAGGCAAGGAAAGAGATGATCCAGAGAGAGCACCAAATTGAAACATAAAAAGAAGATCAGAATCAGAATAAGCTAATCTAATTAAATCAACATGTTTAGTACCCCAAAAAACTGTAAGTACAAAGGGAACAAAAAGAACCACAATAGCAAAAATACTAAATAGCTTTTTATGATTTAAAATAAAATTAAGTAATTTCTTTATTATAGTCATTTATTAATTCTCCTTATCCTTTGTTGAACTCTGCCCCGCTTACTACCCTAACCATTCTGCTAAGATTCTGCGGGGCGGTTCGATAAGCTACTAAATAGTAGCTTTAACAATATTATACCACCGAACAGTAGCTTTGTCAACACCACCAAACAGTATTATGATAAAATAAAAAGTAGAAAATATGGAGGTTTTTTTGTGCAAAACTACTATAGAATTAGAGATTTAAGAGAAGACAATGATTGGACACAAAAACAAGTTGCAGATCAATTATTTATGCAAAGAGAAGTATATAGAAGATATGAAACTGGAGAAAGAGAAATCCCATTTAATATTGCAATAGCAATTGCAAAATTATACAATGTAAGTCTTGATTATCTAGCAGGATTAAGCAATGATAAAGAAAGAAAAGATACAAGAAAAGAAGAAAAACAAAAAATATCAATTCATCAAGAAAATAACGGTATAACAACCGTTAATATAAATAACAAATAGTACATGAACGGTTGAGCCAGATACCGATAGGGATATAAAACAAATGGCTACCCCAGATGCCAATAGGGTTAATAAAACACTAAAAAGGCTATGAAAGGGGGTGAGAAAATAATGATATTAAAAACTTTTGCATTCTGTTTTATAGGAGGATGCGTAGGTGCTTTAATAAAAAAATATAATGTATTATAAGTACCTAAAGAATGGGGAGAATAACTCCCCATTCACCTTTTAGACAAAACAGCAACATGCACAAAAGAAACAAGAAAAATAATGCTGCTGCAAGCGTGATCAGAGCCAAAATGAAGAAGCAGCAGCGACATTTTTCAAAGTTTTTTCGGCATAATGCACAAATGCACCTACGCGAACTAAGCGACCGCTTCTTTATTGTTGAAAGCTGTATCACAGCCGTTGAAAGTTATTGAAAGCCATTGAAAGCGTTGAAAATCAAAGATTTCCAACACTTCCAACAGCTTACAACAACTTCCAACAACTGCGCTAAGAGCTTCCAACAATCCGCAGGGGAGTTCCCCTGCAACCCCCTATCTTTTCTTATCATAGGATATCATAAAAGATAAGCCAAAAAAAATACAGCCTGCCGAAAGTTTTCAACAGACTGTATTAGTTAAAAAATAATATAAGTTTGGCGAAGTTACATGTGGTTTTCAATACTTCTCTCTTTCTCTTGCATATTAAAAAAAGTCTCTGTCTTGAAATTTGAATTCAAGACAGAGACTTTTTTTTAATTCACTATTGAACGCAGGTTCCTATTTCTCTTCAAGATGAATCGCAGAAATTACTTCAGTTAGAAGATTAGCCGGAAGCTGCTCATATCTGAGAAATTCAAAAGTAAAGCTGCCAAGACCTCTTGTAACTTGACGAAGATACATCGCAAAATCATGCATTTCTCTAACAGGAACTTCGGCTATTATTGTCGTGATACCATGCGAAACCGGTTCCATACCAAGAACTCTGCCGCGGCGCTTATTGAGATCGCCCATAATATCGCCGGTTTTATCATCCGGAGCTGTAACTTTAAGTTCGCCGATCGGTTCAAGCATTACAGGATCAGCCTGACGTAAACCTTCTTTATAAGCAATGGAAGCGGCTGTTTTGAATGCCATTTCCGAGGAATCTACGGGATGATACGAACCATCAACGAGAATCGCTTTAAGACCGACTACGGGACAACCTGCAAGAACGCCTTTCTTTACAGAATCCTCAAGACCTTTCTGAACGGCAGGAAAATAATTTTTTGGAACAGCGCCACCGAACACACGTTCCTCAAATATAAGCGTATCGCTTATGCAAGGCTCAAATTCGATCCAGACATGACCGTACTGACCATGACCGCCAGACTGCTTCTTATGCTTGCCCTCAACCTTGACTTTCTTGCGAATGGTTTCCTTATATGCGATCTTAGGTACTGTCAGCTTGATATCAACACCAAATTTGCTTTTCACCTTTGCAGCTGCAATTTCAAGATGCTGTTCACCAAGACCGCTGAGAATCTGCTCTTTGGTGTTTTCATCCTGAATATAAGTAAGCGTGGGATCTTCTTCTGTTAGTCTCTGCATACTTGTAGAGATCTTAGCTTCATCGCCCTGAGCCTTAGCCTTAACAGCCATCGAATAGCAAGTGTTCGGGAAATTCATAGCAGGGAATTCAACGATTCTCGAAACGCTTGAAAGAGTATCTCCCGTATTCGCGGTGATTTTAGCGGCAACAACAATATCTCCCGCATAAGCTTCAGAAACCTCGATCTGCTTTTTGCCGCAAAGCTTATAAAGTTTGCCGATTTTCTCGGAATTTCCGCTTGCCGAATTAACAGCTTCCGAATTTGCTGCAAGTTTGCCTGATGCTACCTTTATAAATGACATTTTGCCAACAAACGGATCGGCAACGGTTTTGAAAACATAAGCTGCAAGAGGAGCGTCGGCGTCGCAGCCAATTTCAACAACGTCTTTGGCAGGCGTATACGCTTCCGACTTGTAGACCTCATCAGGGTTAGGAAGCAACAGTTCGATCTCCTTGAAAAGCATATCTATTCCCGAAAGATCAACAGCCGAAGTGCATACAACGGGAGTAATGATTCCCCTGTTCATACCGTCGTGAATTCCGTCGATAAGTTCTTTCTGAGTAAACGGAACTCCTTCAAAGAATTTCTCCATAAGTTCGTCGGAAGTTTCGGCAACAGCCTCCGAAACGGCTGCAACCAGTCCGTCGATACGGTATTCAAATTTTTCCGAAATTTCGGCTGTAGGCATTTCAGTTTCCTGCGCATTGCCCTTGCTGTCGTACTTATAAGCCTTCATTTCGATAAGGTTTACATATGAAACTATCTCATGACCGCTGATAACCGGAACGACTACAGGGCATACCGTTGGGCCGAAAACAGTTTTTAAATCGGTAAGAACGTTAAAGAAATTAGCGTCCTTATCGTCGATCTTGGTGATAACGAACATTTTCGATTTTCCTTGTTTAACAGCTTCGTCGTAAGCTTTTCTTGTGCCGACTTTAACGCCTGATTTCGCAGAAACCGTAATCATTACAGTATCGGCGGCTCGAATTCCCTCGATCATTTCAGCTGCAAAATCGAACAGACCGGGCGTATCGAGAAGATTTATATTGTATTCGTCATATTTAAAGGAAGCCAGCGAAGTGCCGATTGAGATCTTTCTTTTGATCTCTTCGGGGTCGTAGTCGCAGACAGTAGTTCCCTCCGCAACTTTTCCGAGGCGGTCTGACGCGCCGGCTTTATAAAGAAGAGCCTCCGCAAGGGAAGTTTTTCCTGAACCATTGTGGCCTGCAAAGGCGATATTTCTGATTTTGGTCACATCGTAATTACTCATTTGATTTTCCTCCGAAATGGATTTGCATAATTTATGCAGAGTTTTATGTACAATTCAGTTTCAAGTTTTATGTACGTCTTTATTATAAATCATTTTTTAATAAATTGCAATGCTTTCTTCAAGTTTTCTACATTTTATATTACAAGCGAACTGTCATTTTGTTTATTATGCACAAATAGCAGCTTTACTTTTTAATTCTTTGGTATTAAAATAAGCCATTAGTCCGAAAGTTCCGCCGTACAATACAAGCCATACCGCCGTAAATCCGACAATATGCCAAAGGCTCTCCCCTTCTCCTATAGTCAGACGGCACAATAATTCGGCAGTAAGCATGGTCAGAAGCGCATAAAATATGGGCGAGACAATCCATTTTACAGGCTTAAAACCAACTTCCGCGCTTTTGATAAGTTTAACAAGTCTTGACGTATTGCCAAATATATTGCTTGAATAATATGATACGGCAATTCCTGCAAATCCGAAATGCGGCACGATAATGAGCAGTGTTGAAATTCTTATGACGTATTCCGCAAGATAATTCAGCGAGGAAAAAGCCTGCAAGCCCAATCCCTTTATCATGGCTTCGAGAACTATTTCCATGTATATGAACGGAATGACGGGTGCGATAACGGTTATCATTCTTCCTGCGGTTTCTCCGCCGCCCAGCATCTCGCCTATTGGCATTCCGAAACGCATGATGACCGCTGCCGAAAATACCGAATAGATCATTGTACATTCGATCAACCGTGAGGCAATGCTGCGTATGCGTCCGTAGTTTCCTGCCGCAGACGCTCTCGCTGATTCTGTCACTATCATTCCTGAAAGCGAACATAATGCTACTGACGGAAAAAACAGCGTCGGAATCACAATAGCTTCAAAAATTCCGAACATTGCAAGCGCCTGTTCGGGCGAATCTCCGTACTGCCGCAGACAAACGGGAACAAGAGCGTCGTTGGCGCTGCTGAGAACAGACGTAAGTATTCCTCCACCCATTATCGGAAAAGCGAATCCGACATAATCGCGGAACGAAAGCGTTCCTTTCTGGCAGCAGCGCATACGTTTTTTCGAAAAGAGAATGAGCATATAAATGAGAGAGGACAGATTGCCGATAATTATGGAAATTATCATTATGCGGCAAACCGCGGCTTCGTTATGAGAAGTCGTGAGGAGCGTAAGTATCACTATCGCTCCGGATTTTACGGCGAATTCCAGTATATCGCCAAAAGCTGCCTCTGAAGCTTTACGGCAGGCATTAAAATAGCCTTTCAGACACGCCGCGATCGCTCCTGAGATAAGCGCGATCGGCATTAGACGAACTGCGCCGATCACTGCCGCGCCGCTGAAAAATTTGTTGCCGATTGCTCCCGAAAACAGAAATATCAAAATTGAGACCATCATGCTTAGCATTACGCAAAGCTTAATTCCATGAAGCAGAACTCGGTTTGGATTTCCGCCGCTTTTGCCTAATTCTTCGGATATAAGACGGCTTGTGCATAAAAATGCGTTTCCGTTTGAGATGATTCCCGCCAGCCCCAGAAACGAACCCATAAGCGAAAAAATGCCTATCGCGGAAGCCCCCAGCTGCCTGGTAATGAAAACATTCAGCAAAAGCGATGCCGAATCAAGGGCAAGCTGCATTATGGTCAACAATATTGTATCTTTAATAATTTTATTTTTAAACATGAGTCATTCCCTCCCCTTGTACAATAATATGGAAGATTAAATGGATTCATGCCAAAATAAGGCAGCGTTGCACAAAAAATGTACAATGCTGCCTTATTAAAATTTGATTTCCGTGTCTTTAATTCAGCGGAATATCATTGATTCTTATATTCATATCGACGTCGCCCTCTATGCCTGCAATTCTGCCGTAAGCGCTCGCCTGCCAGATCGCGAAAAGTCCGTCGTAGTCAGTTTCGTCCACATAATGGGCAAGCCATACGGGACGGTTATTTTTATTTTCCCAGAAATTATTGAGAAAATTCTTGCTGCTGTAGAGCATCGCCGTATATCCGCCCTTTTCGATCTCCTCGCAGAATATCTCGAACAGTTCGTTCAGATCATGAATATTCATGCCATACTGCTGAAACTGCCCCCACGATTCCCAGTCGAAAGCGATAGGATAATCGAGACTGCGCCCGTCAAGCTGCTCCAGAATCCAGCGAGCCTGCTCCCTGACCTTTTCTTCGGTATTGGCAGTAGTATAAAAATAAACTCCCACATCAAGTCCTGCTGCCGTTGCGTTTTCCATATTCTGCAAATAATAATCGTCCATTTTTATCTGATCATAGCAATATCCCATGCGCATGATAACGAATTCGCAGCCCTCGGATTTTACAGCGTTGTAGTCAACGTTGGTCTGCCAAGCCGAAACGTCAATGCCGTAGCTGACATTGTCATAGCAATAATACGACATAAAATCCGAAAAGGAAACTCGCGTGTTATTATCCTGCGGCTGAGGTTTTTCGGTAAGAACAAGAACGGTCATATCCCAGCTTGTACTGTTTCCCGAGCTGTCGGTAACCGTAGCGGTTATCGGATAGCTGCCTATCATTGAAGTATCCACAACGCCCTCATAGGTGAGCGTCGGCGATCTGTCGTAATTATCTACGAATCCGACTATGCTGTTGAGGTCAAAGGGCTGATCGGCAATAGCATATGGTTCCCAGCCCGAATTGAGAAGCACAGGCTCGGTAGTATCGACGACGTTGTATTTCAGTTCCTTTTCGTAAAGCTTACCGCCGTAGGTAAATTTAACCTTTACTTTCTTCTCGCCCAGTTCAGAAGCGTCGATAAGCTTGTCAGCGTCCTGAATTTCGGTGTTGGTTTCGGTAATAAACTCGGCGATAGTCATATCCTCGAAAACTTCCACGGTATCAACTGCGGTAAGTATCACATCGGCAGGCGGATTATTGCTTGCTTTTTCGGTCGCACCCTTTGTAGTAACTGCGGTGGCAGCGGTTGAAGCGGAAGTCGCAGCTGTTCCCGTCGTTGTGGAAACCGCCGCGGAAGTCTCGGTACGTGAAGATGACTCGCTGTCGTTAGTACCTACTTTTTTTCCGCAGGCTGTTGTTGTTAAAATCGCTGTCAAAATCATTATGATCAAATATTTCTTCATAGTCTCTCCTGTCGTTAGTTTGTTATTTGTTAAGCAGTCGTTCTTTCATTATATCGCGGCATTTCAATTCCAGTTCATCGTCAAGCTTATCAAGTTTAACAGGCGCATCGTTATTGTGATTTGCGCAGTATTCGATAATATAATCCGAAATTTCGGGATTCTTGGACAGACATGGTCCATGCATATAAGTAGCAATAACGTTTTTCTCGAAATAGCCTTCGTGAGAACTTTTAGTGCAGTTTCCGTGACCGTATAAAACATTTCCAAGCGGAGTTTTTACGTCTTTAGTCTGACCGCCATGATTCTCGAATCCGACTATATCAACAGTTTTTCCCGTAAATTCCGTGCGCACGACTATATTGCCAATACATCTTTTACGTCTGTTGGGTTCAGCGACCGTGTAATAATCAAAAATACCAAGACCGGGAATATCATTTCCGTCTGCGTCGCGGTAGAACTTTCCCATAAGCTGATAACCGCCGCAAATAAGGAAAAGGAACGAACCGTTTTTATACGCATTCTCAATGCCGTTTTTGCATTTTTGAAGATCGTCAGAGATATGCTGCTGTTCAAGATCAGCGCCGCCGCCGATGTATATCAGATCGTAGGAACTGAAATCGGGCATTTCCGAATCAACGGAATACTTATCTACAGAGCATTCTATGCCGCGCATTTTGCAGCGGTAGGAAATTATCTCCATGTTTCCGCTATCGCCGTAAAGATCGAGCATATCCGCATACATATGAAGAATTTTAATTTTATTCATGTTTGCCTCCTTTTTGACGCGACATCATTTCAAAGCTGCTCACATGGGCTAAACGGGCAATATACCGTTTCAAAGCTGCTCTCGTGGGCTGAACGGCTGTGTAATTGGCAATAACAAATTTGCGGCCGTCAGTTTTGGCGAGTTCCTCAACTGCGCTGTCAAGTTCTGGACATACTGTGATATTCTGAGCGGGATAGCCTGAACATTTTATTCTTACGGCAATATCATATGCTCTCGTTCCCGAAGTCACAACACGGGTAACGCGTTCAAAAATACTGAAATTAATATCCCATATCCATGAAACGTCCAGACCGTCCGCAACGTTATCGTTAAGCACAAACAGAAGTTCTTTTTCTCCCTGCATTTCATTCATAACACGGAGAGTCATATTCGCTCCGACGGGATTTTTCGCAAGATTAAGCGTAGCCTTGTTTTCGCCAAGCATAAACGTTTCCATTCTGCCGTTTTTGACGGTATATTTTGATATCACATTATCGGCAATTTCGCTGCTGATTCCGTAAAGTTTAGCAATACCCGCAACGGCAGTCATATTGTAGATATTGTAAATGCTGTTGAGCTGCGGACGATATTCGTGACCGTCAGCAGTAAATACAGGCTTTTCGAGGTCGATGTTCTCAGCGGTTATATAAGGTTCATGACCGCCGAATCCGCATTTCGGGCATAAGAATTTCCCGATGTGCGAATATTGGTAATAATCGTAATTAAGAGCTTCTCCGCAGAACGGACAGAATCTTCCCTCGGACGCTTCAAAAATCTTATCGGTTGCAAAAGCATAGGGCGAAGCGTGGAAATATTTCACATTTTTATTATTCGGATTAGCCCTGCCGAGACGAGTGGTATTCGGATCGTCGCCGTTGAGGAGAAGGTTTCCTTCGAAAGTCTCGCAAAAACCGTTTATCTTGCGAATAAGAGTTTCCATTTCGCCGTTTCTGTCAAGCTGATCGCGAAAGAAATTCAGCACTACAAGCGTTTCAAGCTTAAGCTGCGAATAAACTACGGGAACATGGCTCTCGTCGGTCTCAAGGATAAGATAATCGGCGTTGACTTTTCCCGAATTATCGCAGTAGCGGAGCAGGAGCGAACAAATACCCGTATCAAGGTTATTGCCCTCCTTGTTGATGATTATTTTTTTACCGCTCTGCTCAAAAAGCTGAGCGATACAATTCGTAACGGAAGTTTTACCGTTTGTGCCTGTAACTGCGATTATCGGGCAGTCTACCTTAAACATACGGCAGCATTTTCCGCCCGTTAGATGCCATAAAATTATTCCGGGAAGGTTGCCCGCGTTACGTTTGAACAAACGCAGTATTGCAACCACAATTTTTCCTATCAGAATCAGAAGTCTGTTCATTTTTTCTCCTTTCTAAAAATCTGTTTAGTATTTTTTATGTGCGCTAAACGCCTGCTTTTATCCTGCCGTTTTCGTTGAATTCGATGTAACCGCGGATGCGCGCTTCTCGTATTCCAAGCGAAACGGCTGATTCGATAACCGAACTAACTCTTGAAAATCCGAAAAGCCGCGCAGTCTCACGAATGAGATCTTCACGTTCCATGCTGCCCTGAGAAGTGATGATAAGCTTGATCGCCGCGGAAATTTCCTCAGGCGAAATTTCGTCGAGGGAACGCTTGAATCCGTCGGGATAAACGGCGCGGCATTTATTGTAAGCGGCAGGATCCTGCTCCGAAAGCCATACGAATTCATTATCCCCTGCCTTTGTAACGACTGCCGAGCATTCTTCGACAGCTTTTTCGGCAACAGCCCTCACATTTTGCGTTACGCGCGATATATCGTAGCACGAAGCCAGCTTTCGGGTAAGCACATTACGGTTTATCGGAGCTTCCGTGCGGAGAATATTCATTACACAGGCGGAAATCTC
>DETO01000024.1:0-5651 GCA_002362135.1 Ruminococcus sp. UBA3286
GGACAAATTAAAAAAAATAGTGTATAATTAAAAAGCATATGAAATTATACTTAATCGGAGGCTGTTTAAAATGACTAATTTTAAGAAAATCACCGCGGCTGCTGTTTCGGCTGCACTTGCTGCTTCTATGGCGGGATGTACGCCTTCAATCGGCAGCGGTTCAACTGTTGCCATGACGGTAAGCGGATATGATGTTCCTGCGGGACTTTTCATTTATTATACGATCCAGAGTTTTGACGAAGCGTCGAATATTTTAAAGGAGAAGAACGGCGAAGCTCCTGAGATCAAAGATGTAAAGAATGCCAAGATCGATTCTATGGACGCCACGGACTGGATACAGGATAAGGCGCTTGAATATTGCGTTCAGTATATTTCCGTACTCAAGGAGTTTGACGATATCAACGCTGCCGGCGGAAATCTTGCTGTTTCTGATGAGGATATGGAGAGCGCGGAGTCGATGGCTTCTTATTATTACAACGCCGATCCGCGTCTCAAGGAAAACGGTGTAAGTCTTGAATCTATGCAGAAAATGGCTGAAAACAGTTTCAAGGAGCAGGAGATCTTCAATTACTATTACGGATTTGAAGGCACGGAGGGCTGCTCGGAAGATGAACTGAAAGATTATTTTGATGAAAATTTTGCGCGAGTTAAATACCTGTCGATAAGCCTTACCGACAGCGAGGGCAATAAAGTAAGCGCGGACGAAGAGAGAAAACGCCACAAGCTTGCTGAAGAATACGCCGAGCAGATCAACAAAAAGTCCTCTGAAATGGACAAGATGTTTGAACTTGACGCAGTAAGCGACGATTACAACGAGTATATCGCAGCCCAGACAACTACGGCTGAGGGTGAAACTACGACGACTACCACAACAACTACCACTGATGCCGAGGAAACTACAACAACCACTGATCCATACGCAAACGAGCGTCTCATTCAGAAATCGACTACAACGGCTGCCGAGGAAAAAGATGATTCGGACAATTCCGAGACTGAAGCTGCCGAAGAAGCCGAGGAAACCGATGCTGAAAAGAACGACCGTCTGTTCAACGAATTCCTCTTCAATGATATTACAAAGGGTAAAGCCGAGGTTTATGATTACAGCGAGGATACCATTTACGTTGTTATTCGAGGCGATCTGAGAGAGCGTATGACAGAGGACGACTATTGGTCGGAGGATTATATCAGCCGTCTCCAGTCTGTAAGATATTACGATTCTTTCGTCGATATGCTTGAAAATAAGGCTGATCAGCTGAATTACGACAAGAATAAGTCGGCGTTCAGACGTTATTCTCCCTTTAAACTTGAACTTGAAACAGAAGAATAATTCTTGGTATATCTGAGTATTATAAAATTAAAGAACAGCGGTAATTTATATCGCTGTTCTTTTTATATCAGTAGGAACGGGTGATTTTTATGAATAAAAACGATAAAAAGATCGAACGAATGAAAGAACTTAACGAGCTGCTTGCAAAGGCTTCCGACGCCTATTATAATACGGGTGTTGAGATCATGTCCGATCATGAGTATGACGCCTTGTACGATGAACTTTCCGCTCTTGAAAAAGAAACGGAGATAATTCTCAGCGGCAGCCGCACTCAGAAGGTAGGATTTGAACCTGTCTCATCGTTAAAAAAAGTGCGGCATACTTCAAAAATGCTTTCCCTCGAAAAAACGAAAAGCATTGACGAACTCATCGGGTGGCTTGGCGAAAATATTGGATTTCTTAGTTGGAAACTGGATGGGCTGACGATAGTTCTGACTTACGACAACGGAATTCTCACACAGGCGGTCACGCGCGGCAACGGCGAGATCGGGGAGGATATTACGCAGAATGCGCGTCATATTATCGGAATTCCGACCGCTGTTTCATACAAAGAACATCTTGTTGTGCGCGGTGAATCATTGATGAAGTACAGCGATTTTGAACGCGTAAATTCCGAACTCGAGGACGGCGTAAAATATAAAAATCCGCGTAATCTTTGCGTTGGAACGGTACGCAATCTTGATCCGCGGATAACTGCCGAAAGAAATATTAATTTTTTTGCTTTTAATCTGGTTGAGGGTTCTGACTGTAATTCATTTGCAGAAAGGATAGATTTATTGAAGTCGCTGGGATTTCAATGCGTTGACGGCGTAAAAACCGACAGCGCGGAGCTTGAATCTCATATTATGGAATTCGAACGGGCTATTGCGGAAAATGAATTTCCCTCGGACGGGCTTGTATTAATGTTTGATGACGTGGAATATGGAAGAAGTCTCGGCGAAACTTCTCATGCGCCGCGAAATGGAATGGCATTCAAATGGCAGGACGAAACTGCCGATACAAAGCTTTTAGAGGTCAAATGGTCGCCGAGCCGCACCGGACTTCTTAATCCAGTGGCAGTTTTTGAGCCTGTCGAACTGGAGGGAACTACCGTATCGAGGGCTTCCGTACACAATCTCAGCATCGTGAAGCAGCTTCGGCTGGGTATCGGCGATACGCTGTCCGTGTATAAGGCGAACATGATAATTCCGCAGATCGCCGAAAACAAAACATCGTCTGATACGCTGGAAATACCGTCGGTTTGTCCGATTTGCGGCAGTAAAACCGAAATAAAACGTTCCGCTGACGAGGTAGAAACGCTGGTATGTCCGAATTCACAGTGCGCCGCGAAACATATCGGAAAATTCGAGCATTTTGTTCAGCGCGACGCTATGAATATTGTGGGATTATCAACTTCCACCATAGAAATGCTGATAGAAGAGGGATTTTTACACAGCTTCAAGGATTTTTATCATCTTGATGTTTATCATGAGAAAATTGCAGAATTGAAGGGCTTTGGAGAGCGGTCATTCCAAAAAATGCAGGAGGCGGTCGAAGCGTCGCGGCATACCGAACTTAGCAGAGTTCTGTATTCTTTAGGCATTCCTAATATAGGCAGGGCTGCTTCGAGGCTTATATGCGCGGTTTATCCCGAAGCAGAGCAGCTTGAACAGCTTACTATCGAGGAATTGACGGCGATAGACGGAATAGGAGATGTGCTGGCGCAGGATTTTGTAAATTATTTTGCTGATGAAGTTAATCTTCGGGAATATCATGAACTGCTTGCGGAACTCGATATCGAGAAAGCCGAAGAAATTGCCGAGGATTCCGAAATATTAGGAAAAACATTCGTAATAACGGGAGCGGTTAATATCTGGAAAAACCGCAGCGAACTGAAAACTTTCATTGAATCGCATGGCGGAAAAGTTGCGTCTGCCGTATCATCGAAAACCGACTATCTTATCAATAATGATTCGACTTCGAATTCATCGAAAAATAAAAAAGCCAAAGATCTTGGGATTCCTATTCTGACAGAAGAAGAATTTCAGAAAATGTACTCATAAAAGGAAAGATCCGCTGTTACCCGACAGCGGATCTTGATTTGTCCCCTTAAGAAATACAACGATGAAAAGTGCAGTTTCATCATGTTGGTTTAAATTATACATGAAATTCAGATTTGTGTCAATGGAAAATAATATCCGATTTTGAATATTATATTGTATTCGACATTTTACTGTGTATTATAATCTTCTTGTCACCGAAAAGTCAACACAATAATTCATATCTGAGGATTATTTTTTTTACGCTTGCGAGCCTGCTTGAAAGCGTACATTTTTTTATCAGCTAAACGGATAATTTCATCTATATCTATATCTCCGTTGACAGGCGCTGAAAAGTATCCAATACTGGCGCGTACTGAATAAGGCTTATTCGATTTTGCATTGTAATCGCAAAGATATTCAAAAAATCTGCGTTTGAATTCTTCGTAAAAATCTTCTTCCGGGCAATTACGTATCAGCACTGCTGTACAGAATTCATCGCCGCCGAATCGCGCGCATATCTCGTTCTGGAGTGAACTTGCAAAAAGCGCTCTGCCCACCGTGATTATAGCGTTATCGCCCTCCGCATGACCAAAATTATCGTTGATATATTTAAGCTCGTCAAGATCTGCGGAAATAATAATAAGTGAAGAGCCGATGCTGTTATCGTCGGAAATTCGCCGTTCAAGCTTTTCGAAAAAACCTCTGCGATTAAAAAGACCGGTCATAAAATCGCGCTGAGAAAGTTTTTGCAATTCATGATTGATCGATTTTATCTGCATACGGCTGTGAAAACTTCCGAGAGCCGCTCCTATCGTACTCATGATATTCTGCATTTTTTCGTATTCGTCAATATTGATAGTTGGCTGAAAAACGCAGTAACCCATGACTTGTTCCGTGAAATTCGAGCAACATACCACAATAGGACGATCGGAGTTCAAAAGCAGATCGTATCGCGGCAGAAGTTTTTTCAGTGGAATATTACACTGTTCATATTCTATCTTATCATATCGATGATAAATAATATTTATGTTATCGCTGAAAGGTGTATCGTCCTTGTATCGGCTGCCAAAATCAGGAGGATCAAAAATGCCTTCGTTCAAAGCAAAAACGCAGGTGTCGAATTTAAAGCGATTCATGAGAATTCGCGGAAGGAAATTTATATCTGCAATTTTCGGAACGGAAGCGTGAGTGCTGCATATCATTTTTTGGCGTTCGTCGGAATATCGCAGACTTTTTATCAATGCCTGAATGCAGTGCCGCGAACTGTGCTGATCAATCTTTTCGCAGCCGCATGATTGTGAATAAACGATGCTGAAATCAACTTTGTACTCATTATTTACAATTTCGCCGTTGAGCATACGGGTTATAAGTTCTGTTATCAGTTGCCCCATTTTATCGAAATCGTGTTTGCAGGTAGTGATAGCAGGCGGTAAATATTCGATCTGACGGATTCCGTCAAAGCCTGTAACAATGCAGTCTTCGGGAATATTCACGCCCATTTCCTGAAGATAACCGCTTACTGTTATCGCCATAAAATCATTAGCGCATATGATCGCGTCGGGAATTTTACGTTTTTCCGTCACAAACCACTTATCGAGCAGTTCAATAGTAGGAGTTTCCCAGAAGCAGCCGTATCCGATATTATCTTCATTAAATGAAATTTCATTATCTGTCAGAACCTTTTTGAACGCCTTAACGCGCTCCATGGAATACACATTATCCTTGAATCCTGCCACGAAAAAAATATTTTTTGCGCCATGGTATTCAACAACGTGACGGCATAATTTCTCGAAAACGTCGGAGTCGGTAAACGATACCATTGTACAGCCGTCTATTTTTTTATCAATGGAAATTATTGGAATTCCGTACTCTCTGCAATTTTTCACTACATCGTCAACAATACCGTCGTCGTACATAATATTTGGAAGAATCACCAGCGCGGACAAGGATTCATAAGGTATAAGCTTGAACACCGCTGAAGAACCCTTGTTTGTGGCATTATTTTCTTCGTAAAGATCGGCGCAGGAATTAAATACAATCAGCTTATAGCCGTTACGCACAGCGTGCTTGTTAAATTCGATTACGAAGTTATATCGGTCTTCTTCGTGAATAGTGGAAAGGCATACGCCTATAAGCTTTGTTTGCTGCATAATTTTTCCTTTCTTATAGACTTTTTCATAGAATTTACTCAATTATATTTTATCATATTAATGCAAAAAAGTAAAGACTTTTTAAATAAATCAAAATCAGCTGTTTCCGTTTTTGTACAATAAGCTGAAAATTATGATTCTTTCTTGTGCATA
>DETO01000024.1:5945-6125 GCA_002362135.1 Ruminococcus sp. UBA3286
TTACAAAGATTAAAAAATCTGAAAATTATTTCGTCTTTTTTGCTTTTTAAATTCAATTGTATATATAAAAATGTTTTTGAATGAAATAAAAACTAAAATCTCAGGAGGAAAAATTATGAAAAAGATTACAGCATTTCTGCTTGCGCTGACCGTTATGACATCGGCTGCATCATGCAGCAG
>DETO01000008.1:0-3403 GCA_002362135.1 Ruminococcus sp. UBA3286
TGTCAACCCCTTTTTTAAAAAAAATCCAATTTTTTTGAAAAAAATTTTTGAACGCAAGTTTTCCCCTATATACCGTCATTTTCTCGATTCAACACATATCCAAGTCGTCCCCTCTTTTGTATGAATCTTCACATTGCTGAATCCTGCATCAGTCAAAAGCTTACGAAATTCATCGGCAGTTGGATTAAAAAGCTTGTATTTTCGGACATTTTCTCTGCTTTCCTGAGACAATTCCGCATCTCCATAAATGTCGGCGACTATCAGGAACACGCCGTTTTCCGCAAGAACACGCCTTACTTCTTTCAGATTTTCAACAGGATCGCTCCAGAAATAAAAGCTTTCTATAGTATAAATGATATCAAACGAATTATTCTCAAAAGGAAGCGAATCAACAGACGCATGAATTATATTCATTTTACCGCTCTCAATATCAACAATATTATTTTTACGGCTGACTTCAACTGAAACTTCCGAATAGTCTGCACCTGTCAGATCACCCGTCGTGATCTTCGCCGCCATCTTTTTCAATGCCGCTCCGCCGCCGCAGCCAATATCCAAAACGCGCTCATCGCCGCTTATCTCCAGATGCGACAGTGCCCAGTCGGTTACAGGACTGTGGGATTCACTCATTCGTTCAAGCATTTCCGCTCCGGCAATTCCCTGAGGTTTTGCCGGATTACCCATTTCTGTTATTGATCTGCATTCATTACGATTATTAGAATTCATATTATTCTCCTCGTAGATATTATATTATATTAAAACATTATTTTCAAGCAAGTCCTTACCCGAATACTTGAAGAGCGTCAGACGGTTTGGAAAATAAATATCCCTGCGAAAAACCAATATTATTTTTTTCGATAAGGGACTGAATCTCACTATTTTCAATGAATTCAGCAATAATCTCCTTACCGTGCTTTTTCGCCCAGCCTGCTATCATTTCAAGAAATTCCAGAGCGAATATATCATTCTTGATATTTCTCACGATCTCACCGTCTATCTTTATATAATCCGACTTTATCTTGAATATATTCACAATATTTGAAAAACCGCTTCCGAAATCGTCTATAGCTATCTTTCCGCCCATCTGGTGTATCCGATCAACAAATTCCGCGATTATCTGATAATCCTCTATCTCCTCAGTCTCGGTCAGTTCAAAAATATAATGATCGGGATTGGGCGCAGACTCAAGAAATTTCAGAATATAATGAACAATTTTATAATTATATACGTCACAAATATTCAGATTTATCGTAACACTTTCCTCACGGTCTCTGAAAAGCTCCATGACCTGACTTATCATCATGTATGAAATATCGGAATAAAAGCCGTATTCCTTAGCTATATCCATAAAATGATACGGTGTGTAGACCGTCCCGTCAGAATCTTCAATACGCATAAGAGATTCGTATATAGTTATCCTTCCGACGTTATTATTGCGTATTCCCTGAAGATACGGAACAACTCTGCCGTTTGCAATTGCATCATTCAGTATCTTGAGCATTTTCAACTTTCGGGCATGAATCTGCTCAAGACCAAGATCGGAGGTATAATTAAGGAAGAAAATATTTTTGCTTCTCATACTTACCAGAGTCAGTTCAGCTTTTTTGATCATATCGTCCTCATGCATTACGATAGAAAACTCATTGACAGGCACGTATCCTGCGAATTTAAAATCTGTCATGAATTCCTGAATGTTCTTTATCCTGTCAATAAATTCGCTGTCGCTGACCTTAGAGCTTCCGGTAATTATTAATGTGCTTTTCTTATAAATATAGTAATCAAAATCCTCATTTCCGATATGATCTATCACAGCTTTATGAAAGCGATTAAGACACGATTGAAATTTTGACTTGCTCACAAAAGCGTTGAGCAGACCTTCATTGCGCAGAGTGAGCATACATATTTTATCAAATTTACCCAGACTGAAATCATAAGAATATTTCGTAAGATTTCCTAATCCCGTTTCATCATCAATGAAAAGTGTATCTTTTATCTCCTGCCGGCGAATCGAAAGACCGTTATTCTCGTCGGCGCTCTTACTGTAATTAATAAGATATTTCACAATATGCTCCTGTCGATTAACGAGTTCGGAACTGTTTTCGCGCAAAATATCGGTATTTATGCGAATTCTCCTGCCACTTTCGGCAAGAGCCGAAACAGCGAACGAATAGTTGCAATAGCGGTTTACATTTTTGAGATTGCCGATCTCGCCTGCTACAAGCGCACCGCTGAGATTGGTATTAGCAAACGGAGTAAGCTCCCATTTTGAGCAATTGCTGAAAAGATCCTGTCTTGATACGCAGCTGTAGCCAAAGAGAACTTCCGCAGGATCGCGGCTTATCTTTTTGCATACTTCCTCGCATAATTCCACGGTTTTCTGAATACTTGAATATGATATTCGAACTCGCTCCCCTGCCTTGGCTTCGCTTGGGACATACATCAGCGGATCGGGTTCATCGGCAAAAGCACGGTCGCTGCCCTTTTGAGAAGAATAGACTACTGCCCACGGAAGATCGCCGTGATCTGATCTTACAAGTGGAAAAAGAACAGTAGTATCAGCGCTGTTCTCTTTTTCAAGATCGATGCCAAGTTGTCTCTGATACCATTCAACAGCGTTTTCTCCGTCGATACTCCGAATTATCATTCCATCGGCATCGGTAATAGTATGGCAGCTTCCGACGGGTTCGGTAACGTAGATCAGGTCGCTGTTCACGGTCATTACCGAAGAGTCGATCACAGCTATCGCAACCGAATCGTTGGAAACACTGTTATTATCAAAAACAAAAGCGTCCCTTGCCATGCTTATCATAGGATTCCGAGGAGTATTCGCAACACCGCCGATTATATGCATATTGCTCTTTTTTTCGTTGAGACGTTCAACAAAACTGCCTATCTTAATGAACGGGCGCGCAAAAAAAGCCAACATATACCGCGATTTATCGCTGATAACAGTATCGGCTGCCATATCGGCGAGAACGCTTCCGCGGAGATCGCCTTTATAAAGATCAGAAAGCCCGATCATAGCCGTTTTTATACTTGCCGTTTCAAA
Source organism: Ruminococcus sp. UBA3286 (assembly GCA_002362135.1). Taxonomy (GTDB): domain Bacteria; phylum Bacillota; class Clostridia; order Oscillospirales; family Ruminococcaceae; genus Ruminococcus. The sequence goes on from DETO01000008.1 coordinate 3,050, forward strand.
TTCGGTAACAGATATCATGCAGCAGTCAGTCTTGATACCGCCGCCGCAGATCACTCCAGAAGTACTGCTTCCTATAATCTTTGCAGCAGGTAAATATGAGAGTATCATGTTTACGAATGGCATTATATTGCTGTAATCATGAATACAAGTATGAATCCTGATTAGGTATTCCTTATCCGCCGAAAGCTTCTCAGCTTTAACAAATGCTCCAAAGTCCGAATTGCCATAAAAAATATAATTAACGCTATTCATGCCATTCACTTCCTTTTCATCTTAGCCTATGCGTTATTAAATTGATTATAGCATATTGCATCTATTTTTTCAATACTTTTCAAAAAATATGTGAAATCATAC
>DETO01000008.1:3604-5330 GCA_002362135.1 Ruminococcus sp. UBA3286
CTATAGGCAACCTCTAAAAATTATAATACGGCTTTCACATATCTGTAACACTATCCCATATTTCGGAATAATATAAAAGTACAAGGGAAACCTTGTGATAACGAAAGGAGGATTCTGTTATGAACCTTAATCTCTTCGATTCATTAGACGGCGCAATTCTCAGAGAAAGAGAAAACAACCTCCGCCCTACCATGCATCGACCTTCGGATCGTCCTCTTCAGGGCGGCGATAACTCACGCTTTCCGGCGAAAACTCCGCTTGCTATGGCGTATGTTCCTTTTCAGCAGTGGGGCAATACCATGCAGCCTGAGGAAGCCCTCGACTGCGGCACACTCTTCAACGACCTCGTTTTCCCCTTTGAGGAAGGAGGCGGAAGATAATGAATGCACAAAAAATGCTCCTGAACAAGATCAAGCAGTATGATTTCTCACTCAAGGAGCTTAATCTTTATCTGGATACGCATCCAAATTGCCGCCGCGCACTTTCAATGTTCGCGCAATATAAAAAACTCCGTGATGAGGCAGTTCAGGAATACAACGAAAAATTCGGCCCTCTCACTCCCGAACAGAATACAGATACTCAGCATTGGTCTTGGATAAACGATCCATGGCCGTGGGAAAGGAGATAGTATATGTGGCAGTATGAGAAAAAATTACAATACCCCGTAAACATCAAAAACCCCAATCCAAAACTTGCTAAGGTTATAATTTCTCAGCTTGGCGGTCCTGACGGCGAACTTGCAGCTTCTCTACGTTATCTCAATCAGCGGTATGTTATGCCTTATGCGGAAGTCAAGGGGTTGCTTACTGATATAGGCACGGAAGAATACGAACATTAATGATATATGTATTTATTGCATTACTCGCCTAACATCAACCGACTACATTTATATCACAAATTCAGGTGTGTTTCAAGCGGTTTTTATCATATCTGATCAAGCAGAAGATTCCAGTCGCTTCCACCATATCAAACATTATACGCAAAAAGTTATGTAATAATAGCTATGCCGTTAAAACAAAAAAGTGCCATTCATTGATTGAATGGCACTTTTACTGTTTATAGGGTGATCGAATTATAAATTATTTTGTTATTCAGGTAGAGACATAAACTTAGTATGAATCTCCACCATAACACCATTTGCACCGAGAGATTCATACTGTACCCACATATTCTCAAAATTTTCTTTTGCGTAAATAGGGCAGTGCTTCCGTTCCTTGTATTTCTCGTACTGCTCGATCATTTCAGCGCGGAGCAAAGCTTGTACGACAAGTTCGAGAGCCTTGTTTCGCTGCTCAACTTTTTTCAGCCTGCTCAGCATAGCTTTTGTGAGTATTCCAATGATACCGCTGGAAGTTACTATAGTTATGATGATGTTATACCACATTTTCTATCTCCTTACTTGTTTAAAAGTAACTCACACAAAGCTGAAAACATAGCCTTAAGTGTATTGCTGCCGATAATGCCGTCAGCAGAGCCGCAGTTGAAGCCCTTAGCGTTCAAAGCATTCTGTAATGATTTGACGTCGGATTTGCTGCTCATGCTGTAGGTCTTTTTCTTACCATAAACATCACTTTCGCTGAGTTTGTAGTACTTGTAGAAATCATTAGTTACGGAATAAGCGGAAGTCCTGACTTCATCGCCCTTCCAGAAGTTGGAGGAGCGCACATCAACATGAGTTGCCGTGTATGTACTGTCGATGTTAGCAATACCGCCGAAGCCGATATCC
>DETO01000106.1:0-2994 GCA_002362135.1 Ruminococcus sp. UBA3286
CCAATGGGTACATGGTAAATTTGAACAGGGACGATAGAGACTATTCTCTATGCAAAGGATTCAGGAGACAAAGTTCCTTGCGTAATACGGCATAGTAAAAATTATTTTCTTTTTCTTTTTTCTCATTTTCTCTTGACAAGCGATTTTATTTGTGATAATATTAATTTATATTCAGCAAAGCTATGATGAGGAAGGCTTAGCCAATACGACCGATTCAGAGAACTGCCGTTTGGTGCAAGGCAGCGAAGTCAAGGCTCGGCATACCGCCTCGGAGTGCGCCCAATAAGCGACGGCTGCTCCCGTTACAGAGCATGATCAATTCAGCTTTCCGCTGCGTTGAACTTTAAAGGTGCGGTTATTCCGCGCGAATCAGGGTGGAACCACGATTACTGTCGTCCCTTATGCCTTTTGGCGTAGGGGCGATTTTTTTATCAAACAAACAGGAGGTGAAATTATGAGCAATATCAGATACAATGAAGAACAGGAAGCCTATGAACTGCCGTACAAACTCTGGAACGAAACGATGACCGTGCGGTTTTATGCGGAAAGCGAATCGGCTATCATGTCGGAATTGCCGCGTATCGCCGAAATTCTGGAAACCATCAACGGCAGCCGCAAAAAGCTTGCTTCGCTTATCGCCGACAACGGCAGATACGAGGGCGCGGCTCAAACCCTTGCAAAGCAGCTTGTCATGAAGAGCATTTACCTTGATATTGACGAGGACGAAATAGTCGCCTGCTTTACCGTTTCAAGTTCCGATGGTTATATGAAAGATATCAATATCGAGCTTTACGAGGGCGATTTTGAAATAACAAGTGAAGCAAATTATTAAATAAAATTTCCGAAAAGGAGTGTTTAACATGATAAAACTTACATTAAAAGACGGCAGTATCCGCGAGATAGAATCCGCCGCATCTGCCGCTGAGATCGTCAAGGGAATCGGCATGGGGCTTTATAAGGCTGCCTGCTGCGTTAAGATCAACGGCGAGATCAAAGACCTCCGCACGGTTATCGACGGCGACTGCGAATTTGAGGTATGCACGTTCGATACTCTCGACGGCAAAAAAACTTTCTGGCATACGGCTTCGCATATTCTTGCGCAGGCTGTAAAGAGACTTTATCCCGAAGCAAAGCTTGCTATCGGCCCTGCAATCGATAACGGATTCTACTACGATTTCGACGTTGCAAAGCCCTTTACGCAGGAAGAACTCGACAAGATTGAAGCCGAAATGAAGAAAATAGTAAAAGAGGGCATCGCTCTTGAGCAGTTCGAGCTTTCTCCCGAAGAAGCCGTTGCAAAACTCAAGGAAATGGACGAGCCTTACAAGGTCGAACTCTGCGAAGAGCATATCGGCAAGGGCGAGCCTATTTCATTCTACAAGCAGGGCGAATTTATCGACCTCTGCGCAGGCCCTCACCTTATGACGACCGCTCCCGTCAAGGCGTTCAAGCTGCTTTCATGCACGGGCGCATACTGGCGCGGCTCTGAAAAAAACAAAATGCTCTCCAGAATTTACGCCGTTGCATACCCTAAAGCTTCCGAACTGGAAGCCGACATCAAACAGCGCGAGGAAGCTAAACTCCGCGACCACAACAAACTCGGACGCGAACTTGAATACTTCACGACCGTAGACTGCGTAGGTCAGGGACTTCCTATCATTCTCCCCAAGGGCGCAAGAGTTATCCAGACTCTCCAGCGCTGGGTCGAGGACGTCGAGCAGAAACACGGCTATCTGCTGACGAAAACGCCTTATCTTGCAAAGAGAGAACTCTATAAAATTTCGGGTCACTGGGATCACTATCTCGACGGTATGTTCATTCTCGGCGATCCCCACGACGAGGAAAGCGAATGCTTCGCGCTTCGTCCGATGACCTGCCCTTTCCAGTATCAGGTATACCTGAACAGACAGCGTTCATACCGCGATCTTCCCATGAGACTGGGCGAAACTTCAACCCTTTTCCGTAAGGAAGATTCCGGCGAAATGCACGGTCTTATCCGCGTTCGCCAATTCACTATCTCGGAGGGACATCTCGTTCTCCGTCCTGATCAGCTGGAAGAGGAATTCAAGGACTGCCTCGAACTTGCCAAGGAAATGCTCGGCACGGTAGGTCTGCTTGAGGACTGCACGTTCCGCTTCTCGCAGTGGGATCCCGCAAATCCGAAGAATAAGTACGAGGGTACTGCCGAACAATGGGAAGAGGCTCAGGCTGTAATGGGCAAAATTCTCGATCACCTCGGAGTTGAATACACTATCGGAATCGACGAAGCCGCATTCTACGGCCCGAAGCTCGATATCCAGTACAAGAACGTTTACGGCAAGGAAGATACGCTGGTTACTATCCAGATAGATATGCTTCTTGCGCAGCGTTTCGGCATGGAATACGTTGACGCCGACGGCACTAAGAAGATACCTTATATCATTCACAGAACTTCACTCGGCTGCTATGAGCGCACGCTCGCTTATATGATCGAGAAATACGGCGGAGCAATGCCGCTTTGGATAGCTCCCGAACAGGTTCGTATTGTTCCCGTTGCAGATCGTCATCTTGATTACTGCCGCGCATTGCAGGATAAGCTTGAAGCCGCAGGAATCCGCTGCTCGATCGACGACCGCGCCGAAAAGGTCGGCAAGAAGATTCGCGACGCACGTCTCGAAAAGCTTCCGATCTGGATAACGGCAGGCGATAAGGAAGTCGAGGGAAATACCGTTTCGGTAACTTCCAGACGCGAGGGCGATCTCGGCTCTATGTCGCAGAACGATCTTATCGGCAAGCTTCTTGATGATATAGCTAACAAAGTAAGATAAACTTACATAATCCTCCCGATCATGGGAGGATTTTTTTATTGCTATAGTGTTATTACCATTTTTTACATTTTTCCCTATGGACAAAAAACACAAAATATGCTATAATTATATAGACACTACTCATAATATGCCGATCTCTCGGCAGGAAAGGAAGAAATATGCTTCACGAAAAATCATGCGGAGCTAT
>DETO01000106.1:3300-4959 GCA_002362135.1 Ruminococcus sp. UBA3286
TCACGAAAAATCATGCGGAGCTATCGTATACAGAAAATATCACGGCAACACAGAGATTCTACTGATAAAGCATATCAACAGCGGTCACTGGTCGTTCCCGAAAGGTCACGTGGAATCGGGCGAAACTGAGATTGAAACCGCAATTCGGGAGATCAAGGAAGAAACCGATATCGACGTTATCATAGACCCGACTTTCCGCGAAACGGTTTCTTATTCTCCGCGAAAGGATACTATAAAAGTCGTTGTTTATTTTCTCGCTAAAGCTAAAAATGTGGATTTTCACCGTCAGGAAGACGAGATCGCCGAAATTCGATGGGTGGATATATCTTATGCCACAAATATTCTTTCATATGAAAATGACAGAAACATTGTTTCAAAAGCGAAAGCCGCTATCAAGGAGAACCATTGATAATTACAGAATTTTATATACAACGATAAAAATTATATATTTGCAATAAATTTTCTTTTGTGATATAATTAATTGTAGTTAAGTTGGCCATATTCTAAGTTCATCCTTTATATGTTCTTTAAGAACAAAAAATGAGAAGTCTTTTTTCGGACTTCTCATTTTTTTATCAGTATATTATTAAAATTTATTTAATATACTCCTCTTTTCGGGCGATCTCCACTGCAAATTCGGAAACAAAATCCACAAAAGCCTTTATAACTCTGTTGGTTTCTGCGCTCTTTTTGAAAATAAGCAGGTCGCAGATGTCCACGTTGGGATAGTCGCTTTCACGGAGGACAAGGCTGTTATGCGCAAGAAGCGAATCCATCGTCGTCGGAGGCGACCACATATAAGAATTCGGTATCTGTTCCAGCAGAACGATCTTTCCGCCCATGTCCTGAACGTTTATTCTATGCATATCCGAAGGCGCGTCGTATTCGGAATTAATGAAAACCCGTCCTGCCGCGCTTAATTCATCGTCGCCATGACCAATCTCTATATATTTTTTCAGCTCGCCTATAGGTATTTTATCCAGTTTTGCAAGTGGCGAATCCGAACTTACAAGTATTTTCAACCTGAATTTTATAAGTTCTCTGTACATAAGTTTGCGGTTTTTCAGCTGTTCGGCATAAATTTCCAGACGCGATTCAGGAAGACGTATAAAGCCGATATCAGCCTTTCCGCTGTTCACATCGTCGATAACGCCGTTGGTATTGAGATTGTAAATAGCGATCTTGACGCGCTCGTCCTGATCGAGAGTGTTCACCCATGCGCCCACCGCTGACGAAATGTACGACGAACGGGAAAGAGCTATTTTAAGGGATATTCCTTCTTCCGAGCGATTGGTGTAATCAGCTTCGAGACTGTGCATACTCTCCACGATATCCTTTGCCCTCGTCAAAAAAGCCTCTCCCTCGGGCGTAAGAACCATTCCGTTGGGAGTGCGCCAGAATATCTGCATACCTATTTCCGATTCCAGATCTTTCAGGGCGATGCTGATGTTCGGCTGCGCCTGATACAAGTTTCTTGCGGCGGCGGTAATGCTGCCTGCCTGCGCTATCGCGATTATATATTCCAGCTGTTGTATTTTCATAATTATAGCTCCCATGTCTTTTGTGTTGCAATTTATTCACATATAAGCATAAAGCTTTCTATATATACAAATTAATTATACCATATGTTTTTTAAATAATCAAGCAGATTTTATAATT
>DETO01000023.1 GCA_002362135.1 Ruminococcus sp. UBA3286
GTCCCCTGACATAATGCAGCACAAGTAAAAATTGATTTGCGTGATTTCTGAAAAATGGGTATTGACAATGTTTTTTTTTTGTTGTATAATATAAAATATCTATAACTGTATTTTTATGCTTTCAATCAGGACTGAGACGGCATCTTCCGCGGTTATAATTATTTCACGTAAAGGCGGTAAACAGACAAATGGGTTTATTTAAAAATATTTTCGGCGCAAACGCTTATTCAAACAGAGAATTGAAGCGCATTGAGCCTATCAAAAATAAAGTTCTTGAGCTTGATGAAGAATACCAGAAGCTTTCGGACGCCGAGCTTAAAGCCAAAACCGGCGAATTCAAGGACAGGCTTGGATCAGGCGAATCTTTAGACGATATTCTTCCCGAAGCCCTTGCAACCGTCCGCGAGGCTGCATGGCGCGTTCTTGAGAAAAAACCGTATCCCGTTCAGATAATCGGCGCTATCGTGCTTCATCAGGGTCGTATCGCCGAAATGAAAACAGGTGAAGGTAAAACTCTTGTTGCCTGCGTTGCTTCTTATCTTAATGCGCTTTCAGGCAAGGGCGTTCATGTTGTTACTGTAAACGATTACCTCGCTAAAACTCAGGCGGAAGAAATGGGTAAAGTTCTCCGCTGGCTCGGTCTTACCGTTGGCTGCATTCTCCACGGACTTAATAACGAGCAGCGGCGCGACGCCTATAACTGCGACGTTACTTACGCTACAAATAACGAACTCGGATTTGACTATCTTCGTGACAACATGGTAACTCACAAGGAAGAGCGCGTTCAGCGCGAGCCGAATTTCGCTATTGTCGACGAGGTCGACTCGATACTTATAGATGAAGCGCGTACTCCTCTTATCATTTCCGGTAAAGGCGATAAATCTACCGATCTTTACGCCATTGCCGACCGCTTTGCAAAAATGCTCACTCCTACTACGGTAGTTGAAGTTGACAGCAAGGAAGATCAGGACGACATCAGCGAAACCGCCGACTATATTATCGACGAAAAAGCTAAAACTGCTACTATCACTCAGCGCGGCGTTAAAAAGGCAGAAGCTGCCTTCCGTATCGAAAATCTCATGGATCCGGACAATATGACTCTTCTTCATCATATCAATCAGGCTATCAAGGCTAACGGAATTATGAAAAACGAGATCGATTACGTCGTTCAGGACGGCGAGATCGTTATTGTTGACGAATTTACCGGACGTCTTATGCAGGGACGCCGTTTCAACGACGGTCTCCATCAGGCTATCGAAGCTAAGGAAGGCGTTAAGATCAAGAGCGAATCGAAAACTCTTGCCACTATCACTTTCCAGAATTTCTTCCGCCTTTACAATAAGCTCTCCGGTATGACGGGTACTGCTATGACCGAAGAGGACGAGTTCAAGGAGATCTACAAACTCGACGTTATCGCGATTCCCACGAATAAGCCCGTTATCCGTATCGATCACAACGATCAGGTGTACACTTCCGAAAAAGGTAAATATGCCGCTATCATCGAGAAGATAATCGAATGCCACGAAAAAGGACAGCCTATCCTCGTTGGTACGGTTTCTATCGAAAAATCCGAGCTTCTTTCCGCAATGCTCAAGCGCAAGGGCATAAAGCACGAAGTTCTGAACGCTAAGCATCACTCAAAGGAAGCTGAAATCGTTGCTCAGGCAGGTAAATACGGCGCGGTTACGATCGCTACGAATATGGCAGGACGAGGCACGGATATCATGCTTGGCGGTAATGCCGAATTCCTCGCACGTGCGGAATTGAGAAAGCGCGAAATCCCCGAAGAGATAATTTCCGAAGCCATCGGATTTGCCGATACTCAGAACGAAGAGATCCTGAAAGCAAGAAAACTCTATCAGGAACTTTACAATAAATACAATGCCGAAGTAAAGGAAAAGGCTGTAAAGGTACGTGAAGTAGGCGGACTTTACATTCTTGGTACGGAGCGTCACGAATCGAGACGTATCGACAACCAGCTTCGCGGACGTTCCGGACGTCAGGGCGACGAGGGCGAAAGCTGCTTCTTCCTCTCGGTCGAGGACGATCTTATGCGTATTTTTGCAGGAGATCGCCTTGAAAACATGATGAAAATGCTTAAAGTTGACGACAATATGCCTATAGAAAGCAAGTCGCTTTCACGTATTATCGAATCTTCTCAAAAGAAAGTAGAGGGCAGAAACTTCAGCATAAGAAAGAACGTTCTCAATTACGACGACGTTATGAATACTCAGCGTGAGATAATTTACAAGCAGCGTTCTCAGGTGCTTGACGGTGAAGATCTCCACAAGGATATCCTCAAAATGATGGAAGAACTTATCGCTTCTACCGTTAATACTTATCTTGCTGACGAGGACGAGCGCGAGAACTGGAACATGATAGGTCTTAAAGAGTATTTCCACGGCTGGCTTACAGACGATTCCGACCTCGACTATGATGAGGAAGAACTGAAAACCGTTTCGCGCGAGGAAATTATCAACGCTCTCAACACAAAATGCGGCGAGATCTATCAGGCTAAGGAAGAAGAATACGGCAGCGAGATCATTCGCGAACTTGAGCGCGTAATTCTGCTGAAAACCGTTGATACAAAGTGGATGGCTCACATCGACGATATGGAAGAGCTGAAAAAAGGTATCGGTCTTCGCTCTTACGGTCAGAAAAACCCCGTTATCGAGTATCGTTATGAGGGATTTGAAATGTTCGACGCAATGGTTGAATCTATCCGCGAAGATACTGTACGCGCGCTGCTTACAGTCAGACTCCGCTCCAATAAAGCTCCAGAAAGAGAGCAGGTAGCTAAGCCCGACGCTCCAAATGCAGGTGCAGGCGACGGAAGCTTCGATCAGCAGGCAGTTTCAAACAAAATCGGCGACAACGATCCATGTCCCTGCGGCAGCGGCAAAAAATACAAGAAATGCTGCAAACTCAAAAATAAAGCTTAAAACTTGTTCTCATAGAATTCGCCGCACATCTTTCCGTAAAATTTTGACGATTGCTGTGTTGAATTCTTAGAGCCTGTCCAGTATCTTTTTACGCACATCTTTTCGGCAAATTTTGCCGCTTACTGCGTCAAAAATACTTACCATACGTCAGTATGCCTGCGTATTTTTTCCTTGTAATCGACAAAATTATGCTCGAAAATCCGCACATAAAAAGATACT
>DETO01000018.1 GCA_002362135.1 Ruminococcus sp. UBA3286
TATCAGGAAACGCAGTTTTCTGGATGGGCATCCCCAACAATGAAGAGCAAGCGCTTGAAATGATAAAAGACCGCCTCTTCTATAACAGCGTGGAAAGCTTTATACCGGACACATCAGGTATGTTCTCGAATGATGATAGAATCGTATATTTCACGGACAACCGCGGGTTGTGTATGATTGAAACTTATCCGGAAACAATGGAATTCACTTTGAATTCTGCTTCTTCCATTACCGAGGGAGATGAAAAAATAATATTGGATTTCTTAAATGAACTCTATCCTGATGTTTATTTTGAGGTCAAAACGACCAGTCCTTCCTCTTTTTCCATTTACGATCATGATGCACTCCCATTTGACGGAAGACTGGATACTGCCAATGATGCAGAGGTAGTTTATAACTTTGTTGCCGAGAATTTTTCGGTTGAATCATGTGAATTTTACGGCGGTTACATTATCCCTCAACGAGGCGGTATGGGTGGATATATGTGTACAAATAACGAAAAATATATTTCAGAATATGACTACTGTTCACCAGATACTATCGATATTCTGAAAAATTATATCGTCGAAAAAGGATTAGACGTCGAATTAAATACGAGTAATCCTCGTGGCGAAGACCCTTACCCTTGCGCACTTACACCAACCCGCGAAATGACTTTACAAGAGACTGTACAAATTTACACCGATATTTACAATGATCTTGGTTTAAAACCTCAGAGTTGGTATCAATGTTCAATGCCTAACCTTAAACCTCTCAACCTCTGCAAAACCGACGGCGACGCAAACACTGACGGCGTACTTGGCATAGCCGATGCAACATTAATTTTGCAGTATCTCACCAACAAGGACGAATACGACTTAACCGAGCAGGGCGCATACAACGCCGACCTCGACAAAGACGGCATAACTGCAAACGACGCTTTGGTTATTCAGCAGATGCTTGCTGAACGAGGAGAAGTTTAATATCAACAATAACACAAAAGGGGCTTGATCGCCCCTTTTTTTAATTCATATATTCGCCTATCTTTTTTTCAGCTTCTCTCACCTGACGCCGCAGTTCTCCTGCGGAAATTCTCATCGCGCCGCTGCCAAAAATGATAAGCTGTTCAGGCCCGTCCGACGTAGCAACTCTTACACGATGCTTCTTCGACAACTCATGTGTTACACGCTCAATGTAACTGTCAGCTGTCTCAGATTCTTTTGTGTAAACAATATTTATGTTAAGATATTTCTCTATATCGCGGAATTTTCCCTTAACCTTATATGCGTCAAACACTACTATTATCTCATAACCCGTACACCCCTGATAATTGCACATTATCCTTATCAGTTCTCCGCGCGCCGCGTCAAGATTTTCCGCCGCAATTTTTTTCAGCTCGTCCCACGCAAAAATTATATTATATCCGTCAACAAGCAGGTAATCAGGGCCTTCATATTCGGGCAGCTTCACAGGCTTGCTGTAATCACGTTTCACCTTGGCTGATTTGAAAGCCTTACGAGGCTGCCGCTCGATCTTGCCGTAAGTGCGCTCGAATATCTCAATTAATTCTTCCTCAGAAACTTCTCTTTCATGAGATTTCGGAATCCTGATTCCAGATTCATCTATTTCTTCAGCTTCAGATGCAAGGCAGCTTGGCAAATGCATATGATCGCACACTTCATTCCACTTCACGTTGATTCCTGCGCCGTGACTGCAAAATATTGAATCAGCGCTGTTTTCGGTATCGCCGTCGCAATCGTAGCCGATCGCCGCAACGACTTCATCAGCATTGTGACACGGTCGATAGCCGCCGTTTACGCAGGAAAGCCTGCCTTTTCCTCTTGTACATCCTACAACTTCACTCTGATATTCGCAAAGTTCCGAAACCGGCGCGCTTCCCCTTATCACCGACATTTCCCCAACCGTTTCGGGAGAATCAAATTCCGCGGACATATGCTGTAAATCGGATATGGCTTTTCCGACATATTCAGTCGGGATTTCCAGTTCATAATCATAATAGGGTTCAAGCAATATCGGTTCTCCGCATCGCAGACCGTGCCTAACAGCCCGATAAGTAGCCTGCCGAAAATCTCCTCCTTCGGTATGTTTCAAATGAGCCTTTCCCGCAGCCAGCGTGATCTTCATATCAGTTATAGGCGAACCCGTCAGCGTTCCAAGATGAGTTTTTTCCTCAAGATGAGTAAGTATTAACCGCTGCCAGTTTCTGTCAAGGTCGTCCTCGCGGCATATGGAGTCAAATTTCAGACCGCTCCCCTGCGGAAGAGGTTCAAGCAAAAGATGTACTTCCGCATAATGGCGAAGCGGCTCGTAATGCCCCACGCCCTCAGAAATCGCCGCTATCGTCTCCTTATAAGCTACCGCACCGCTGTCAAATTCAACGCTGTATCCGTATTTCTCCGTGATTATACGCGTGAGAACTTCAAGTTGAATTGCGCCCATAAGCTGAATATGAATATCGTGAAGCTGCTCATTCCACACGATATGAAGCTGAGGATCTTCATCTTCAAGCCGCCGAAGCTCTTTTAGCGCGTCAAAAATATTTTTCTCTTTCGGAATCAGCACTCGATACGTCATAACGGGTTCAAGAACGGCTCTGTCTGAATTTCTCACACATCCTATCCCCTGACCTGCATAAGTACCGTCAAGCCCTGTTACCGCGCATATCATTCCCGATTCCGCGCACTCGGCAGTACGGAATTTTTCACCCGAATAAAAGCGCACAGAACTTACTTTGCAAGTCGTCTCGTTGCCGTCGGAATCCGCATATGAAAGCTCGCTGCGCACATTCAGCCTGCCGCCAAGCACCTTGAGATGAGTAAGACGAGTTCCCTTGCTGTCATATGAAATTTTATAAACCTTCGCCCCGAATTCATCATTATAATGCGATTCGTCGGTATATTTTACAAGCGCCTCCATAGAATCCGCAACGCCGTCAAGTTTAAGAGCTGAACCGAAAAAGCAAGGAAATATTCTGCGCTGCGAAATAGCTTTTTTCATCGCTTCTTCCGCAATTTCGCCGCTTTCAAGATACATCTCCATCAATTCCTCATCGCAGGCAGCAGCATTCTCGAAAACCTCCCCCGCTGCGGAAAAATCAACGCATCTGTCCGAAAGCTGCTTCGATATTTTCCCGATTATCGACGATCTGTCCGCAAATGTCAGATCCATTTTGTTAATAAAAATAAACACAGGAATCTCATATTTACGCAGCAGTTTCCAAAGAGTTGACGTATGGCTCTGAACTCCGTCCGTTCCGCTTATAACGAGTATCGCGTAGTCGAGAACCTGCATAGTACGTTCCGTTTCGGCAGAAAAATCTACGTGACCGGGAGTATCAAGAAGAGTGATATTCTTATCGCCGTATTTCAATTCCGCCTGATGAGCGAAAATGGTTATTCCCCTGTCGCGCTCGATATTATTCGTATCAAGAAATGAATTTCCGCTGTCTACCCTGCCCAGCTTGCGGATTTGTCCCGAAGTATAAAGCATTGCCTCCGCAAGAGTAGTTTTTCCTGAATCTACGTGAGCGGTTATTCCGATCGTTATGTTTTTCATGCTCCAAGTCCTTTTCGATATAATATTAATTTTATTATATCACATTTATTTGATATTGTCCACTCTTGAATATTATAAATGTGCAAATCAATTTTACTATACTGTACTATACAAGAAGACTTTTCCTCCTTGTATTTCTTGCAAAGGTGTTACTCTATTGAAATCGACTCTCATATTTTCCTATCCCTTCTGGGATAGAAAAATATGAAATTTT
>DETO01000078.1:0-336 GCA_002362135.1 Ruminococcus sp. UBA3286
GTAAAGGAAAATATCAAGAAGAAATTTCAGGATTCGAAACTGGAACTTGTCGATAAGGTTATCGAGCTTGACGAGCAGTACAGAAAAACTAAGGTGGAGTGCGATAATCTCCGCAATCAGCGCAAGCTGAAAAGCAAGGAGATCGGCGGATTTATGGCGAAAGGTCAGAAAGATGAAGCCGAGCGCGTGAAGTCTGAAGTTGCTGAGATCGGCAATAAGCTTGCGGAAATGGAAGCTTTGGAAGTTAAGCTGGAAGCCGATATCCGCGAGATCATGCTTGTTATCCCGAATATAATCGACGAATCCGTCCCGATAGGCAAGGACGACAGCGAAAAT
>DETO01000078.1:603-1640 GCA_002362135.1 Ruminococcus sp. UBA3286
ATAGGCAAGGACGACAGCGAAAATGTTGAAGTTGAGCGTTTCGGAGAGCCTTTCGTTCCCGAATTTGAAGTTCCATATCACGTTGACATAATGGAAAAAGTCAATGGAATCGATCTCGACAGCGCGAGAAAAACAAGCGGAAACGGATTCTACTACCTCTGCGGCGATATTGCGCAACTTCAGTCATGCATTCTCTCTTATGCCCGCGATTTTATGATCGATAAGGGATTTACTTATTATATTCCGCCGTTCATGATTCGCAGCGACGTTGTTACGGGCGTTATGAGCTTTGCGGAAATGGAAGGCATGATGTACAAGATTGAGGGCGAAGACCTTTATCTTATCGGCACAAGCGAGCATTCGATGATCGGTAAGTTTATCGACACTATCATTGATGAAAAAGAGTTACCGAAAACTCTTACAAGCTATTCTCCTTGTTTCAGAAAGGAAGTTGGCGCGCATGGTATTGAAGAGCGCGGCGTTTACAGAATCCACCAGTTTGAAAAGCAGGAAATGATCGTTGTCTGCAAGCCGGAGGAGAGCATGGATTGGTTCCATAAGCTTTACAGCTATACGGTTGAATTTTTCCGCACGCTTGATATTCCTGTCCGCACATTGGAATGCTGTTCGGGCGATCTTGCCGATCTCAAGGTAAAGAGCATCGATGTTGAAGCATGGTCTCCGCGCCAGAAGAAGTATTTCGAGGTAGGCAGCTGCTCAAATCTTGGCGACGCTCAGGCACGTCGCCTGAAAATCCGCGTGAAGGGCGAGGACGGCAATAAATATTTTGCTCATACCCTCAATAATACAGTAGTTGCGCCGCCGAGAATGCTTATTGCATTCCTTGAAAATAATCTCAACGAGGACGGAAGCATCAGAATTCCCGAAGTCCTCCGCCCATATATGCGTAAGGACGTAATAACTGTTCCTGAAAAGTAAGCGGCGTTATTTACTTGTGCGGGATTATCAGGGGAGACGCCGTCTCCCCCGAACCCCCTCTGCATAAGGGACATAGTCCCTTATGAATCCCAATATTA
>DETO01000078.1:1895-3716 GCA_002362135.1 Ruminococcus sp. UBA3286
CCCCCGAACCCCCTCTGCATAAGGGACTCAGTCCCTTATGAATCCCAAAATTAAAAAGCCAACTGCACCCGAACGGGTGCAGTTGGCTTTTTAAAAGGGAGCGTAACGAAATAATCCTTATCAGGGAATTCACGGGAAACGTGTTCCCTGATAATCCAGCACAAGTGAATATTTCCGCTTTGCTTTCAGAATAATTATTATGTCATTCACCCCATTTGGCGGCGGTACACATACACATTGTGAAAACTCCTACAGCTCCGCCGAACATACTTCCAAGCAAAAAAGTAATCAAAAAAATCACCTCACGATCTCGGTATATAGTATTGCCGAAATTATGAGGTGTATTCTTTTATTTACAGATTTTCAAACATTTTTACGATGTCATTTTTGTCGCGGTATCCGACAGCCATATTATGAATAGCGCCGTCTTTAACAGCGACTATCAGGGGAATACTTTCGCAGCGAAAAGCCGCCGCAAGTTCAGGCTGCTCGTCAACGTTGATTTTTCCAACCTTGATTTTATCGGCGTATTCCTCGGCGATTTCCTCGATTACGGGAGCAAGCATCATGCACGGGCCGCACCAGCCTGCCCAGAGATCAAGCAGTACAACGCCTTTGTAATTGCGTACTTCCTCGTCGAAATTTTCCTTTGTTATCGTGATTTCAGCCATTTCTATTCCTCCTTTGATTTATAGTACAGCATACAATGACAGAATCCCTCAAAATTGGGATCTGCTATCTGGTCGCGGAATTCCTTGCACATACATTTATTTTCGGGAGTTTTAGCAAGTCTGCACGGACAGTAACCATCCTTGCGTTTCAAACCTTCCTTTAAACGTGCGACAACTTCCGCATCGGGATTAAGCGTAACTTTCAATATTGATCACCTTATTTCATAAGTTCGTCTGCAAGAGCCTCTATCTGTGCAATATTTTCAGGTTTTACTGCCGATTTGATAGAAACGGTCGTATCGAGCCATGTAATGTTTTTGGACTTTTCGAATTTATTTTTGATATACTTCGCAGCCGTGGCAGCCCATGTGCCGTTTTCAATGATACCTATTGTGCGATTCTGATAATTTCTCTCGATGAGCCAGTCAATGTACTGATTCATAAACGGGAAAATCTCGCCGTTGTAGGTAGTTGTAGCGAGTACCAGTTTGCCGTAAC
The DNA here is from genome assembly GCA_002362135.1 of Ruminococcus sp. UBA3286. GTDB lineage: Bacteria > Bacillota > Clostridia > Oscillospirales > Ruminococcaceae > Ruminococcus. The sequence continues at coordinate 3,065 of DETO01000078.1, forward strand.
GGAAGCCGTCCTCAACGGATTCAGCCATATCTTCACGTGCAAGATCGGCGATAGCAACTTTGGGGCAGCCTTTTTCAAGGAGTTTATCTTTAAGAAGTTCCGCAGCCTTTTTGGTATTGCCGTAAACGGAAGTATAGGCAATGAATACTCCGTCGGACTCAACGCCATAGCTTGACCATGTGTTATAGAGATCGAGGTAATAGCTGAGATTTTCGCTGAGGATAGGGCCGTGAAGAGGGCATATAGTCTGAATATCAAGAGCAGCGGCTTTTTTGAGAAGAGTCTGTACCTGAACGCCGTACTTACCTACGATACCGAAATAATAGCGGCGAGCCTCGCAAGCCCAGTCCTCATCGGCGTCGAGTGCACCGAATTTTCCGAATCCGTCAGCTGAGAAGAGTACCTTATCCGTGCTGTCGTATGTTACCATAACTTCGGGCCAGTGAACCATAGGAGCGAATACAAAATTCAGCGTATGCGCGCCGAGTGAAAGGGTTTCGCCATCTTTTACTGTGAGAGTATTTTTCAGTTCAAGATCGGGGAAGAATGCCTTGATCATCGCGAAAGTTTTTGCATTTCCGACAACGGCTGCATCCGGGAATTCAGCGATAAATTTATCAATATTTGCGGAGTGATCAGGCTCCATATGCTG
>DETO01000078.1:3990-4297 GCA_002362135.1 Ruminococcus sp. UBA3286
GGAGTGATCAGGCTCCATATGCTGAACGATAAGATAATCGGGTTTGCGGTCGCCGAGAACCTCTTTAAGGTTGGCGAGCCATTCGTCCCCGAAATTTATATCAACAGTATCCATTACAGCGATTTTCTCGTCCATGATCGCGTAGGAATTATAAGCCATTCCGTTTGGAACATCGAACTGACCTTCAAAAAGATCAATTTCATGATCGTTTACGCCAATGTAAAAAATATCATTCGTAACATTTTTCATTTGAACTTCCTCATTTCATATAATTTGATTTTTAAATTGAAATATACACTTTATTATC
>DETO01000005.1:0-10370 GCA_002362135.1 Ruminococcus sp. UBA3286
ATCACATTATGGAAAGAAATTCAACGTCTAAATCTACTCGTTTTACCATGATAAAACGAGTAAAAAATGAACGTTTTCGGGGATTGTATTTATCCGAGGGAAGTTGTATAATTACATAAAAAATTTCGGGAGGAAGATATTATGTACTGTAAAAAAAGCGTAAATGCTGTCGAATCTCAATATGAGGGGCAGAAAATTTGTCCGGAATGCGGCGAAACGCTCGATGAGAATTTAAATTTCTGCTGGAACTGCGGCTGCATTTTTGAAAACGTGCTTCATAAATGCGCAGAATGCTGCGCTGTTCTTCCCGATAACACGGCGATATGTCCCATATGCGGTACGCCTGCCGGATTTATCGAATCATATTAAAAATTTATCCCCGACCATAAGGTCGGGGATTTTTCATTTTTTGTGTGAACAGCCATATCCGTCAACATCGTCAAAAATGCGTTTTTTCAATTGTAAGCGCATGGAGAAAACATCATTATCGCCTCCGCTTCCGACCACTATATGATCTATCAGCGTAACTCCCAGCAGACCGAGGGCTTCTTTGACAGTTATAGTAGAATAGATATCTTCCATTGAAGGCAGGCATATTCCCATAGGGTGATTATGTGATATAAACAAATTCACGCACGCATTCTGCACTACAAAATCGGCTATTTCCCTGCATGACAGGCTGACTTCGGAAACCTCGCCGCTGCTTAAGATCTTTGAGCCGATAATTCGGAAATCGTCGGAAACTGCCGTCGCGACAAATATTTCAATATGTTCCGATCTGAAAAATGCCGAGAAATATTTTTTCGCCTTATCAACTGTATCAAGCGGCGATAAGCGACATTTTTCCAGTTCGCAGATTTGTTTTAATCTCGGGATCATCGTTATCAGAAGCGCGCTCTGTAAATTTACTCCGCAATCGTTAATAAGAAACTGCGGGTCGGAATCCATAGCTACGCCGAGTTTTCCGTAATGTTTTAAAAGACTTTTGGCGACAGTCTCTATTCTATGCTCGCTTTCGGAATATGAAAGGATAAGAATAAATTTCTCAAATTCCGTAAGAGACGAAAGTCCGTCTTTCATATACTTATTTCTTAAAATATCATATATTTTGGGTATCTCATTAGACATAATATTTTTCACAGATTATAACGATAATAAATATAAGATTCGTTAAGGCAGCGTCGCGTTATCCAAACTGTTTATACTCCCCTCTATTCTAAAACTCACCAGTCTTACAGGCATAAATTCCGTCTGTCTGCGTTGTCGTCGTCACTATACGCCCAACGGAAGCACCCTTGGGGTGCGACAGTATGCTTTCCTCCTCCGCCTTGACATACGAAATTTCTGCCTGTAATCTTTGGCGCATTTTAGAATAGAGGGGAGTATATATTATATCATATATTCGGAAAAAAGTCAATATCCTGCGTAAAAATTGACATTCAAAAATGCCTTGTCAAAGCTTGACAAGCGGGCTAAAACATGATAAAATTAAATCAATAACATTCATTTTATTTTTAAATAGAAAATATCAATTAATGACGCGGCATAAGAGAGATATATCAGACCGTGCAAAAAAGGAGCAAATAAAAGAAATGAACGAAAAAAACGAATCAAGATCAGGCGGAAACGCGGACGTTATCTGCGGCAGAAATCCCGTTATTGAAGCCCTGAAATCGGGCGCGAATCTCGATACTGTATACATCGACGGAAACGGCGGCAGTCTTTCCGTAATACGCCGTCTTGCAAAAGATAAAGGGATCGTTGTAAAGGACGCCCGCGATGAAAAACTCAGCAAGCTTTCGGGCGGAGCGTCGCATCAGGGCGTTGTTGCGGTAGGAGCCTGCGGCGAATACGTCACCCTCGAAGATATTCTTGCCGTTTCCGCAAAAAAAGGCACAAAGCCTTTCATAATCATCTGCGACGAGATAGAAGACCCGCATAATCTCGGAGCGATTATTCGTACTGCTGAAACTTCGGGCGCAGACGGAGTGATAATTCCAAAAAGGCGCAGCGCAGGTCTTAATGCGACCGTTTTTAAAACGTCTGCCGGCGCGGCGAGCTACGTTCCCGTGGCAAGAGTTTCAAATCTCGCTTCGGCTATAGATACGCTGAAAGACAACGGCGTATGGATATACGGAACAGACGCCTGCGGAAACGATTACACAAAAACCGACTTTACGGGAAGCTGCGGACTTGTCATAGGCTCGGAGGGCTTCGGCATAAGCAGGCTGATTCAGCAAAAGTGCGATTTTATGGTAAAACTGCCTATGCTCGGCAAAATAAATTCCCTTAACGCCTCTGTAGCCGCAGGCGTCTTCATGTATGAAGTACTCCGTCAGCGGTCAGCCGAATAGGAGGGAGATAATTATGTCAGACAATAAACTGTCGCTCGAAGATATACTTAACGAATATTCTCCCGACCCCAACGATACGTCTTCGACCCATGTCGGACGGGTTGACGCGCAGAAAATTATAAATTCCACTCTTCCGAATCCGGTCAGTGATAAGCCTCGGACGCGTACCACTGTCTCTCATGAACGCAATGAGCTTTTCGACGACAATAAAGAACACACTCCTGCAAACGAAGTCAAGCCTGCCGAACTTTCGCGGAAACAAGTAGCTTTTGCGGGTTCGGACGGCCTCAGCGACGTCAAATCTGCTCATGAAACCGAAAATACCGACGAATACAGCGATTTATCAAACTCTGCTCCAAAAATACGGCGTATGTCCGATTCCACAAGAGCGAGGGAAGCGGAGCGGAATAACCGTAAGAAAAAACGCCGCTCCAAAAAATCCAAAGAGACCGAAAAACGCACGTATTCCAAAGAAACTCCCGACGGGGAATATATGTACACGCCCCCGAAGATCAAGAAAAAGAAGCGTACCAGAAGCGATATTCTGAGCGAGATAGAGGGAAGCAACAGAAAATGCGTGACCGATATAGTCCCCTCTCCCGAAGCTCTTGAAGCCACAAGACCTGTTCAGCCTGCTCCGCGGGCGGAAAAGACAAGCATCGACCTAAGCAGAAAAGACGCGGTTTCGCCTGATTCTCTCGATGTCCATGTTTCGCGCGACGCCGAAGAATTCGCCAAATCCAAAACGAAAGACAAGCGCACAAAGCGAATCGTGGATTTCAACTACTATGGCGATGTTCAGGACGTCGGCAGAGATATATATGAACTGAAAAATATTTTATCGACGCGAGTTACCGTTCTCGCGCTGACGGCGTTTCTCAGCGTGTACATCACCATTTGCAGCAGATTCGACCTCCCGATAATAAACATACTTAACATAAACCACATACATACGTTTCTGATAACTCATCTCCTGCTCGGTCTGCTGGCGATTTTCTATTCGATGCCCGTTATTACAAAGGGGCTGAAAAATCTTGCAAAACTAAAGGCGGACGGCGATTCCATGACGGCGATAACGGTTCTGACCTGCCTCATATCGCTGCTGACCGCTTTTCTGAAAACGGATATGGCTCGGCAGGAGATAATCCACGTTTATATGCCCGTGGGAATTCTCGCGCTTCTTTTCAACGCCGTCGGAAAACTGCTTATCCTGAAACGGGCAAAGCGCAATTTCAACTTTATTTCCCGATGTTTCGACCGTCACGCAGTCGTTTATGTCCGCGACGAGGAACGCGCCGAACGCCTTACAAGGGGAACTCTCGGCGATTTCCCCATCACCGCGGCGATGCGTCCCACGGATTTTCTTACGGATTTCCTGCGCTATTCCTACTCCGCGGATATAACCGATAATTTCTGCAAAAAAGCCGCGCCGCTCTGCCTGATAGTTTCGGCTGTCACATCTGTTTTTCTGACGATGTTCAGAACGGGTACGCTTTTATCGGTCGAATCCGTCACATTCGGCTTCTCAATCTTCAGTATGCTGATATGCGCCTGCTCGTGCATTTCCCTCCCGTTTACCGCCAACATTCCTTTGGAGAAGATATCGAAGCAGACTCTTGCGCACAAAGGAATTCTTCTGGGCTATCAGAGCGTGGACGATTTGTACGATGCCAATTCAATACTTGTTGACGCGAATACTCTTTTCCCCGAAGGCTCGATAAAACTGGGCGGAATCAAAGTTTTTTCCAATACAAAACTGGACGAGGCTCTTCTTGACGCCGCAAGCCTTACGGTTCATGCGGGAAGCGTGATGCGCAGGCTTTTTACCGATGTTATACACGGAAAAGAATCGCTCCTCTACCCTATCGATAATTTTTCATACGAAGAAAACATGGGCATATGCGGCTGGATAAACAACCGCAGGATACTGTTCGGAAGCCGCGAACTTATGGCGAGCCACAACATCGAAGGCATTCCGACTTTATCTCAGGAAGCCGAATACGCCGACGGTCACGAGCCGCTGTATCTTTCCATTTCGGGCAATCTGGCGGCGATGTTCGTTGTCGATATAAACGGCGACAGAAACATTAAAAAATGGGCTGAACGCCTTGCGAAAAAGAAGATATGCATGATAGTTAAATCAATGGACGTATTCATTACCGAGGAAAAAATAGCCTCCGTATATGGCATATCAAAAGAATTCATCAAGGTTATCCCGAAAAAACTCCACGAAGATTTCGACGCGGAAACCTCAAAAGTCGTAAGAATGAGCGCTTCCATGGCGTGTACGGGCAGATTCAGCTCAATGGCTCAGCTTATACTCGGCATTAAAGTGATACACTCTTCGGCAATCATAGGGCTTATTATACAGGCAGTTTCGATACTTCTCGGATTCGGGCTGTCGATGATGCTTATTCTTTCAAAGGCATTCGAGTTCGACTACATTTATATGTCGGCTACGGCGATGATAATCTATAATCTGATATGCACGGCTGCGACCTGCATTTCGGTAAACATCAAGAAGCTGTAAAAGCCTGTTTTATTTGACAAAGGAGATATTATGGCAGACAGAAATAAAGGCAAAAATAATAATGACAACCGCAATACGCAGACAGTATATATACCTCCCGAAGCGCGGGAATATTACGACAGGCAGCCGCAATATCCACATCAGCCGCAGCAGTCTCAGCATTCTCAGCGGCAATATCCGTCTCCGACTCAGCAGCCTCAACAACCTCAGCGACAATATCCGCCGCCGGCTCAGCAGCCGCGTCAGCAATATCCTCAGCAGCCGAACAGTAATCAATACCCTCCTCAAGGCGACCCATATTACGATCAGCCGTATTATGGCGACTCATACGGCAGACAGCCTTATTACGGCGACCCGCGCGGAGAAAGACCGCGCCGACGTAAACATTACGACGATCAGCCGCCCAGACGCCGTCCCGATCAGCCGAGACCAAAAAAGAAAAAGAAGAAGAAAAAACGCGGCGGCGGAATTTCAAGATTTCTCACAAGACTGCTGTTGATACTGCTTATACTGTTCCTGATTCTTTTCGGCATTTATTCATGCACAGCGCTCAGCCTTATCAAGAAAATGAATCATGTCGAAACAGGCAGCCGTACAAGAAACGGCAGCGCGCTTTCGGACAGCAGCGTAACAAACGTTCTGCTTATCGGAACGGACGGCAGAACTGAAAATGAATCGGGAAGATCAGATACCATGATGCTTCTTTCCATGAACAGCTCCTCCGATACTATCACGCTGACTTCGTTCATGCGCGACTGCTATGTTGAGATACCGAATTACGGCTGGGACAAGCTGAACGCTTCATATTCCTACGGCGGAGCTGATCTGGTAATGGACACTATCGAGCATAATTTCGGAGTACGAATCGACAATTATGTATCTGTAAATTTTGTGTCGTTCGCCAATATCGTGGACGCTGTAGGCGGCATCGACGTTGATATTTCCGACGCTGAGGCGCAGGAGATAAACACCATTCTTCAGGCGGAAGTCAATGAAATAATGGGCGACGACGTACTTGACGATCTCCTCAGCGGCGGCGGAAGCGAGATTCACCTTAACGGCAAGCAGGCGCTTTCTTACGCGCGCATCAGATATATCGGCAACGCTGATTTTGAGCGTACCGAAAGACAGCGTCGGGTTATCGAGCTTGTTATGGATAAGGTCACGGGATTTTCCCCGTCGGCAATGATGAATATTTCCACAAGCGTACTCCCCTCTGTTGATACGAATATGAGTACCGCCCAGCTTTATCTGCTTTCACTGCGCGCGCCGTTAATGCTTGGCGATGACCGTCAGCAGATACAGATTCCCTCCGACGGCACGTATTATGGCGATAATATCAACGGCAGTTCGGTGCTTGTTGTGGATTTTGATTCAAATTACGATATAATTAAAAATAATATTTATGATTGATAATAGCGTGAATATACAAAAAAGGTCTGCCGCATAAAAATGGCAGACCTTTTTATTTACTTTTTGATTTATGCTCACTTCATTTCGCGAAGCAGCTTTTCCGCGCTTGCAAGCTTTACGCTGATAACGAAAAGCTCCATAGCCTTTTTAAGTTCGTCCATTGAAGGATATGTAGGCGCGATTCTGATATTTCTGTCGTCCTTGTCAACGCCGTAGGGGAAAGTTGCTCCCGCGCCCGTAAGCGTTACGCCGGCTTCGCTGCAAAGCTTGACAATACGCTTAGCGCAGCCGTTCATAGCATTGAAGCTTACGAAATAGCCGCCCTCCGGCTCTGTCCATTCGCCAATACCGAGCGGAGCGATCTCATCCCTGAGCATTTCGCATACAAGCTTGAACTTAGGCGCGATAATCGCGGTATGCTTCTTCATATGCTCTTTCATATTCTCGTACGTGCCGAAAAATTTAACGTGTCTGAGCTGATTCATCTTATCATAGCTGATAATGCTGATGCCGAGATGTTTTTTCAGCTTTTCGACATTCTCCCTGCTTGCGCCCATAACGGCGACGCCTGCGCCGGGGAATGTGATTTTAGATGTTGAACCGAAAATGTACACGATATTTTCATTTCCGACCTTTTTGGCTTCGTCGAGTATATTCAGGATATACTTCGGATTGTCGGTAAGATGATGAATGCAGTAAGCGTTGTCCCAGAAAATTCTGAAATCCTTAGCCTTCGGTTTGAGAGCCGCAAAACGCTTTACGGTCTCGTCGCTGTAGGAAATGCCGTCGGGGTTTGAATATTGCGGTACGCACCAGATACCCTTTATTTCCTCGTCCTCCGCAACAAGCTTCTCGACCATATCCATATCGGGGCCTGTTGGGGTCATGGGGATATTTATCATTTCAACTCCGAAAAATTCCGTAACCTTAAAATGTCTGTCATAACCGGGAACAGGGCAAAGGAACTTGACCTTATCCAGCTTGCACCAAGGAGTACAGCCGCTGAGGCCCTTATTGAATGCGACCTGAACTGCCCAGTACATAGCGTTAAGACTGGAATTGCCGAATATTATGACTTCGTCTTCCTCAACGCCGATCATATCGGAAAAAAGCTTTTTCGCTTCGGGGATACCGTCGAGCATACCGTAATTTCTTACATCAATGCCGTTTTCACTTGCAAAATCGTTATCGTCAAAGGAATGGAGCATATCGAGACTGAGTTCAAGCTGCTCCTTACAGGGATTTCCTCTTGACATATTGAGACAGAGTCCCTGCGACTTAAAGTCATTATACAGCGCTTCGGTTTCATTTTTAAAATCGATGAGCTGTTCTCTATTCATTTCGGATAAATTCATTTTCGGAACATCACCTTTCAAATGTACATTGGTTTATATTAAAAGTATACCACATTGGCAGAATAATTTCAAGTGACAACTTAACAAATAATATAGCTTTATTTCGCATTTTTTTAGTATTTTCAACACAAATCTTTCTGATATAAGTGTATTTCATTGGCGGTAATATGTATATCCACGGCGGACAAAAAACTGTACCGCCGTTTTCGGCAAGCATTTATCCAATCAGAAATCCGTTCACACAAAATTAACTTTTGATTTGCAAAAAATACTATTGACAAGCATCGGATATAGCTGTATTATTAATGTATAGAGAAAAAATTTTTGCTGTACAATGCAAACAAATCAAGAACAAATTTTAAGAATAAATGGGAATTGGAGAACGAAACGGAGGTTTTTTAATGAAAAAAATATTTCACAAAGCTTTATCCCTTTTGGCTTCCCTTTCACTCCTCGCGGGAATTGTTCCTGTTCCGGCTATAGCGGAGGGACAAATATCCGTGGGAACTGTCGATATGACGGGCGAAGCAGTTACTCTTGAAGAATATTTCGGCAGCGCAGGCAATATTTCCGAATTTTACCGTCAGCCCGCTATCTTTGCCGACGGGAGTTATAACGAATACAATCTCGGCGATTACCTTGACGCCAATAATAAAGCAGTATATGCGGAATTTGTGAAGTTGGTGAATCCTTCGACAGAGCAATTTACCGTTCAGCTTCCCGAATCCGTGTCGTTCCAGAGCAAAAGTCAGCCGCCGTCAAACGATGAATTTTTCAACGCCGTTTTCGGAGCTTGTGCAAGCGCAATGGACGCCGCCTCTTACGATAATCCCGAAATTTTCTGGCTCGACCAGAATAATACGGAAGTAGGCACGGAAAATCTTTCCTACACTTTCAACTGGCGCACAAAAACATATACCTACACTTTCAATAAGCTGAAGTTTACGCCTGCTTACGGCAGCGGATTTTCGTCTATGGACGAGGTAATGGAATTCAAGGAAAAACTCGAAACTGCGGCTGATAATTTCGTAATAACGGGCGAAACTACGGCTGAAAAGCTGAAATGCATACACGATACGATAGCTAAATTCACCACTTACGATATGTCGGGAAGATTCACGGGAAACTGCCTCAGCGCGCTTGTTACCCCCGGAGCCGTCTGCGAGGGTTACGCGAAGGGCTTTAAGCTGATGTGCGACCGCATAGGAATCCCCTGCGTCTGCGTTTTCGGAAATTACGACCTCGAAAATTCTACTGCGCATATGTGGAATTATGTTCAGATGGAGGACGGCTTATGGTATGCGGTAGACGTTACATGGGACGACCTCGACGGCAGAAACGGCTTGGAATTACGCGATACTTATTTTCTCAAGGGCGCGGACGAATTCAATACCGATCATACTCCCTGTTCGGAATATATAGTTATAAAACTTACATATCCCGAGCTGGCTTCTCAAAATTACAATTGGAAGGCGGATACCACGACAACTTCAACTACCGTGACAACTACTTCAACCACTGCGACAACCACCTCAACCACGACAACAATCAAATCGACCTCTGTTTCCACATCGTCCGAAACATCTTCTGCGAAAACCACAAAACGTTCTTCCGCGACAACAACTACAACATCAAAATCGACTCCTGCCTCCACCACGACAACCGCTCCCGAAGAGTTTGAATACGGCGATCTTAATCACGACGGAAAAGTAACTATTGCCGATCTTGTGTACTGCGCCAGCGATGTTCTTGCGATAGAAAAAGCGAAATATTCCTGCGATCTAAACGATGACGGAAGAGTTGACGTTTACGACGTAGTTATTATGCGGCAACTGTTATATTCAAAAATGCTTGCCGCCGTAAAAGGCAGAAATTAAATAAAGCAAAAATCCCCGATAATTCGGGGATTTTTATTTTAATATATCGACTTTTTAATCATGAAAAGTTCTTCGCGGTCAATACAGTTCACGAATGAAGCGTCGTCCATTCCTGCGAGAAGTTCATCTATCTCCGCCCAGCATACGGATTCAACTTCTGATTCCTGAAGAACAAGCTGATCATCATCAATAGGCTTGCGATAAAGATAAACGGCTCTTATTTCATTGTCGCATATTTCTCCGCAGCTATAGGATGATTTGTGAAATCCAAGAAAATCAAGATCATGCTCGCTTATCTTCAAGCCCAGTTCTTCTTCCGTCTCGCGAACGGCGGCGATGCGGAATTCTTCGCTCTGCGGAACATGACCTGCCGCAGAAACGTCGTAACATTCGGGATGAATCTTCTTTTTATCCGATCTTTTCTGCAAAAGTACGTAAACTCCCATATCTTTCTTCATAACGATCCACACGTGGACAGCCGGATGAAGATCGCCGTCACGATGAACCAGACAGCGCGGCTTAGCCTGCGGAAGCATATGGTGATCGTCGTCAATAAGATTAAGGAATTCGTTTTTTATCACCTGACATGAAATATTGCCGTCATATTTACGGAATACGGCAAGAATCTCATCGATCGTTTCGTTTGATTCGCTTTCAGAAGAAACATAAAGCTTGAAATTCAGATTTAAGCCGTCATTTTTCAAGTAAGCGTCCAATGAATCGGCATCGGTAACATCGAGATTGGTTTTTAAAGCAATTTCCGCGTAAATATCGCCCTTTGCCGACAGTCGGTTAAGATAAATTTCAACATCATCCATAATAAATTCTCCCATGCAAAAAA
>DETO01000005.1:10673-10803 GCA_002362135.1 Ruminococcus sp. UBA3286
AATTCTCCCATGCAAAAAAATTTCAGCGTTGTTATTATATACCTTTCAGCATAAAATGTCAACCTTTTTCAGAAAAATTTCATGGAAATCAGTTTTTACTCGTGCGGTATTATCAGGGGAGACGCTGTCT
>DETO01000022.1:0-3398 GCA_002362135.1 Ruminococcus sp. UBA3286
TTATACTAATCTTCAATCAACCTATAGGCAATCTTGACAGCTATAATTTCGTCATCCGTCGTCAGCCAAACTTGTCAGGCGAAAGCCTGACTGCATTTGGCTTCCTATGCTGACAAAATTCTATCTGCCAATCTTGTCTATAGAATGATCGAAGATTAGTATTAATCGCTGTCTTGTTACAAAGGTATTATAACATAAAAAAATTAAATTTGCAATAGGAGGACAGTTATATGAACAAAAATAATTTTGATCCTAAACAACTGAACGGTCTGCTTAACGTTGTCAGTAAGAAGATAGGAATTCCGCCCGAGCAGCTTAAAAAAGAGCTTGAAGCAGGAAAATTCGACAGCGCGCTTTCTGCAATGAATGCGAGTGAGAGCGCGAAATTCCAGCAGGTGATGAAAAATCCGCAGCTTATCGAAAAGCTGATGAGTACGCCGCAGGCTAAGGCGCTGTATCAGAAGCTTTCGGGCGGAAAATAGGACGGTGTGATCTTTGGACGATGTAATGAATAAAATTTCGGGGATTCTTTCCGACGAGGAAAGTCTGCGTCAGCTTTCAGAGCTGATGCAGATGATAAATTCGGGGGAAGTTCCCGACAGCGACTGCAATGCCGAGGAGCAGCAGGTAGAATCAGACTGCGGCGACGGAAGCGGAATGCCCGATATGGAAATGATCATGAAGCTGATGACGATAGTCGGAACGCTTAATCAGCAGGATAAAAATACCGAACTGCTTGCCGCGCTTCGTCCTCATCTGAGTGAAGAAAAGCAGAAACGGCTTGACAAGGCGGCGAAATTGCTGAAGCTTGCAGCCGTTTACAGCGCCGCAAAAGAGTCGGGAGCGCTTAATAATCTGTTCTGAAAGGAGAAGGCAGAATGTCAGTATATGGCGGAAATTTTCGGAACGTAAACAATATTCGGCAGGCAGGCGGAGCCGATATTCCGCCGTGTATCGAAGAAAAAAAGATGACCGCGCCAAAAAGGGGAATATTCGGCGGAATCTTGCCAAAGGGAATCGATCGCGATACGCTGCTGATAGCTGCTCTTTTGCTTATACTTATTAAAGAGGGCGGAGATATGAAGCTTATTCTTGCCCTTGCGTATATAATTCTGGAGGTGTAAAATGAATATGGAGGTCATATTTTATTCGATCTGCGCATTAACGGCGGTTATCATGTTTATTTATATCCGCAGGCGCAAAAAATGGCTTTCCACCGCGATTTTTGGTATTATATCCGGACTTGCCGCGCTTTTTATGATAAACAGTTTCGGAGACGGATTCGGGGTGCATATTCCGCTCAATACTTTTAACTTATGCGGAAGCGTGGTATTGGGCGTTCCGTTTGTTGCCGCAATAGTAATACTCGGAATGTTTTAGAAAATTTATACATAAAAATTTCAAAAACCTCTTGAAATTTTATCTAAAATATGATATAATTTCTATAGGGGGTGGACTGCTTGAACACAATTGATATAATTAATAAAACTAAACGAAAAGAACCTCTTACGCGTGAAGAGATAGAATATCTTGTAAACGGCTATACTTCGGGAGAAATTCCTGATTATCAGATGTCGGCGTGGCTTATGGCAGTATGTCTGAACGGCTTGACGGACGAGGAAACGCTTGCCCTGACGCTTGCAATGCGCGACAGCGGAGATATTCTTGATTTAAGCGGAATCAACGGTATCACGGTTGACAAGCACAGCACGGGCGGCGTCGGCGATAAGACAACGCTTATAATAGGCCCTGCCGCGGCAGCCTGCGGCGTGTATGTGCCTAAAATGTCGGGCAGAGGTTTGGGGCATACCGGCGGAACTATAGATAAATTAGAGAGCATAAACGGCTATCGTACCGAACTGGATTTCGATGAATTCCTGAATATCGTAAATCAGACGGGATTTTCCGTGATTTCTCAAAGCGGAAGTCTTTGTCCTGCCGATAAAAAAATATACGCGCTGCGTAATGCAACCGGAACTGTTGACAGCATTCCGCTGATCTGCGCCAGCATTATGAGCAAAAAGCTTGCAGTCAATGCCGACTGTATTCTTCTTGACGTTAAATGGGGAACGGGCGCATTCATGAAAACTCGTGAAGAAGCGGAAAAGCTCGCTGCAATTATGGAAAAGACAGCGAAAGCGGCAGGTAAAAAATGCCGCGCAGTCGTGACTGATATGAATGAGCCGCTGGGCTGCGCCATAGGAAATACAGTTGAAATTCGCGAAGCCGTTGATATATTGCAGGGCAGATCGAAGGGCAGGCTTTACAGAATTTGCATTGAACTTACCGCGGATATGCTTGAACTTGCAGGAAAGGGAACTCATGAAGAATGCGCCGAGATGGCGAAAAAAGCTATTTCTTCGGGACGCGCTCTCGAAATTTTCAGAAAAACAATTGAACTTCACGGCGGCGACAGCCGAATATGCGACGATACCGATCTTCTTCCAAAGGCAAGATACAGTCATGTGATATGCGCCTCGCGCGATGTTGAGATAATTTCGATAAATGCCGAAGAACTGGGCATGGCAAGTCTTATGCTCGGAGCAGGGAGAGTATGCAAATCCGACGATATTGACAGATCCGCAGGAATTATACTGGAATTTGAAGCAGGCGACAAAATTTCTATGGACGCGCCCTTGATGACGCTGTATTCCAACGTTTGCAGCGATTTTCACGAAGCGGCAATGCGCGCCTATAAAGCTATAAAATTCAGAAACCTTACAGAGCGAACTTTGACGTAGCATATGACTTGACAATAACTGTGAAAAGTGTTAGAATTATTAATATGCTAAAGCGCAGGTTTAATGCTGTGCGCGGCAAATATTGTTTATTGGGAGGTATTACCAATGGGATTTAAAGAGACTGTTATGGAATTCGCAGGAAAAGTGGGGGATACTGTTGACAAGGGAATCAAGAGCGGTTCTGAGGGCTTGCAGAAAATGACAGAGAAGTCGCGCCTGCAAAAGGAGATCAATCAGCGTAACATAGAGATAAACAACATTTTTCAGGCTGTTGGTCAGAAACTCTACAAGGAAGATCCGAACAACAAGATGTTTGAAGGCGTTTTTGGCGCTGTGAAAGAAAAGGAAACCCAGATAGAAGAATTCAAAAAGCAGCTTGCTGTGCTTGAGGATAAGACTCCGTGCCGTACCTGCGGCGAGATGATTTCAAAAGAAGCTTCCGTATGCCCGAAATGCGGAAATATTACCGCAGCAGGACAGAAGAATGCTGCAAGCGGCCTTAACGAGACCAAGCAGCCTGAAAAAGTTGAAGCAGAAAAGGTGAAGATCTGCAAAAATTGCGGTAATACTCTTGATGATACGGCAAGATTCTGCAATAAATGCGGCTCGAAGCTTGATGAATGATTTGTAAATTTCGATATTATTAAGCAGTTTTTT
>DETO01000022.1:3712-6364 GCA_002362135.1 Ruminococcus sp. UBA3286
ATATTATTAAGCAGTTTTTGGTCAGGAATCTTCCTGCCGAGACTGCTTTTTTATTAAAATATGAATATATTCAATATAGCAAAAAATGATTAGTTTATTAATTTTCAGCAAAATTTGACTTGAATTATTCATAAAAAAGTAATAAAATAGAAATATAAAAGCAATAAGCAGGGAATTGGCGCGATTTCTGCTATTGCGTTTTGCCGAAATGGATATATCGGCATATTATATCATTATATTTTAAGAGTATTTTTAATACTCAGGAAAGTGAGGAATGATCAAAATGAAAAACGTTTTTTTCAAAAAGCTGGTCATCGGTGCAGTCAGCGGACTTATGTGCCTGACTATGCTTCCGAAAGTGCCGACCTCTACATATGCGGCAAATATCGGAGATAAACTCACCGTTGGCAACGGTACGAATCAGCATAAGGGCAATTGTGACGGCTACAGCTACGAGGTGTGGATAGACAGCACAGGCGGCAGCGGTTCCATGACGCTTGGCAGTGGCGCTGCTTTTACGGCAGAATGGAGCGCAAATGTCAGCAGCGGTAATTTTCTCGCTCGTCGCGGTCTGGACTTCGGTTCTCAGAAAAAGGCTACAGATTATCCGTATATAGGTCTGGATTATGATGCCGACTATCGTCAGACAGCAAGTGCAAGCGGAAACTCGCGTCTTTGCGTATATGGCTGGTTCCAGAATAAAAATGCCGGCAATGTACCGCTGGTTGAGTATTACATCATTGAGGACTGGGTAGACTGGTGTCCGGATGCAAGCGGCAAGATGGTTACTATCGACGGAGCGCAGTACAAGATCTTCCAGATGGATCACACGGGCCCGACAATCAACGGCGGCAGCGAAACCTTCAAGCAGTATTTCAGCGTCCGTCAGGATAAGAGAACCTCCGGTCATATTACTGTTTCCGATCACTTCAAGGCATGGGCAGACGAAGGCTGGGGCATCGGCAATCTTTACGAGGTAGCTCTGAACGCTGAAGGCTGGCAGAGCAGCGGTATTGCGGATATTAAAAAGCTTGATGTTTATACCGATCCCGATAAGAAAGATCCCAGCATTGGCGATACGCCTTCCACACCTACGGTAGAACCTGATGCCGACGGAAATTATTTCAAGAGTACATTCAGCTCGAATTCTACTGACAAGTGGAAGAGCAGGGGAGATGCCACGATCGACATCGACACAAAGAATTACTATTCACCTGACGGTTCGCTTTTTATAAGCGGTCGTACTGATAACTGGCACGGCGCGTCTTACTCCCTCGATACCAATGCGTTCAAGGCTGGCAAATCTTACAGTTTCAGTGCAGGCGTATTGCAGAAGAGCGGCGAAACTACTCCCATGCAGCTTACGCTTCAGTATAGTCTCGACGGCGAAGAAAATTACGATCAGATCGCTATTGCTGATGTGAAGAGCGGCGAATGGACGAAGCTTGAAAATACTTCGTTTGAAATTCCTGCCGGTGCAACGAATGCTTCTATCTATATCGAAGCTCCCGAAAGCCTTACCGATTTTTATATTGACGATGTGCAGGGTTCTGTTGCAGGCACAAAATCACAGGTAGTAACAGGCGGCGGAACAGTTGAAGGTTCATCTGTTGTAACTCCGCCCACAACGACTGCAATCAACCCTCCCTCAACAACTGCAAGCAATCCTCCTGCGACAAATCCTCCCTCTACAACTACAAAATCCGAGCCGCCCTCAACTTCAACTCCCGGTTCTGATATCGTATGGGGCGACGCTAACTGCGACGGCAAAGTTGAGATCGCGGACGCAACGCTTATCCTTCAATTCTTAACAAATAAAGACGAATACAAACTTACGGACAAAGGCATGATCAACGCTGACGTTGACGGAGTACCGGGCGTTACAGCCGGAGACGCTCTTGTTATTCAGCAGTTGGACGCAGGAATTATAACATCTCTTCCTTTGGGAAATGCGCCTGTTATGACTACAGTACCTGACAATAATTCCAACAATGATTCCAAAGACGTGATTCTTAACGGCAGTTTCGACTCATCTGCTGACGGCTGGTCGAGCAGAGGAGATGCTTCTGTTGCTGTTGATTCCGAAAATTTCTATTCCGGCAAATCACTTTTCATCAGCGGAAGAACTGATAACTGGAACGGTGCGGCTATCGAACTCGATTCCACTAAATTCAAGGCAGGAAATTCTTACAGCTTTTCTACAGCTGTTATGCAGAAAAGCGGTTCGACAACTACTTTGCAGATGACTCTTCAGTATTCTTTGAACGGTGAAGATCATTACGATCAGATTGCTTCTGCCGATGTAAAGAGCGGCGAATGGACTAAACTTGAAAATACTTCTTTCCAAATTCCTGCCGGTGCAGAAAATCTTCTTCTTTATGTAGAAGCACCCGACAGTCTTACAGATTTTTATATTGACGAGGCTCAGGTCGGCGCGGAGGGTACTAAATCTCCCGTTGTTACAGGAAAGGGAACTGTAAGTTCAGCTCCTGCTTCAAATCCCAACACTTCCACTTCAGACAATGTTGACATTTCTTGGATCGATCCCTCAAAGCCTATGGTCGCCATCTCTTTTGATGATGGCGCTGTAGGAAACTCAGCGACCGATTCATCAATGAGAATTATAAATGCAATTGCATTTATAATTCTCAT
>DETO01000022.1:6655-7374 GCA_002362135.1 Ruminococcus sp. UBA3286
ATGAGAATTATAAATGCAATTGCAAACGAAGGATTCCACGCAACATTCTTCTATGTTGGCGACTGGATTAGAAATTCCGCAGGCGAAGGAGAAGTTAAATACGCTTTTTCAAAGGGCATGGAGATCGCAAATCACACGAAATCACATCCTAATCTTACTGAAAAGTCTGCTTCCGAAATTCGCAGCGAATACGATCAGTGCGCGGCTAAACTCAAGGGAATCATCGGTACAGAGCCGTCCAAGCTTCTCAGAATTCCCTATCTTGCTTCGAATTCCACGGTTACATCAACGCTCAGCGACGTTCCTATGATCACTTGCAGTATTGATACGGCTGACTGGAACAATGCAAGCAAGGATGACATTATCAATAAAGTTGTAACTGCAAAGAATAATGGTTCGCTTAATGGCGCTATCGTACTTTGTCATGAAACATATAATACAACAGCCGAAGCTATGGAGTATCTTGCTCCTTATCTTAAATCTGAAGGCTGGCAGATCGTTACCGTTTCCGAGATGTTCGCTGTAAAACAGCAGCAGCTTGACGGCGGAAAGATCTACACTAAAACTAACTGATTTCTCCATAACACATATTGTCCCCCAAATGTAAAAACTCCTTCCGATCTCGGAAGGAATTTTTACTTTCAGGGGAATGTGGAATTGCGGCAATTCTTAAATAAACCCCAAAAATAAAACGCCCGAATTGATTGGGCGTTTTTGTA
>DETO01000133.1:0-11808 GCA_002362135.1 Ruminococcus sp. UBA3286
GTATTCCCATTCTGTTTTAAAATCTTATTCTCATCTTTTTCAAAATCATAATCTTTACTTAAATTTTTAAATTCTGTATCGTTTAACTTAGCAGTAACACTACCGTTTTGGGGGTCAGTATTTACACCAAACGAAATTTCTACCTCTTTAACAATATCATACTCAACATCAAGATAAATGTCCTCATGAAGATTATTGACGCCCGCAGGATTTATGAAGAATTCCCATGAACCTTTGGTAACATTTGCATCATCGCTTATAATTGAGCTGTCTCCGCCTGTAAGCTTGCCATTCGCGTCATATGTTGCATATGGTTTACCTGTTTTTGATTTAATAGTAACTTCGTTGATCTTAACAGTACCATCTGTAAAAGACAATCTTGCAGCTGTTAATTTTCCATTTTTATACCAAGTAGTGTCTGTCATGTTGCCGTTTACATAATCAATAAGCGGTTCAGTCGGACAATAACACTTAATTTCGTCCGATTCGCTTAACTTGCTATAAGCCTTAACACCCTCAATTGCCGCATTAACACGAATTACGCCATTGGTTACCACAACATCATCAAACGAAAAAGTAAGCGCTTTATTTTCTGCATACTTTACGTCTGCTTTGCCATTTTTGAGCGCAACCGACAAAGTATACTTCATACCATTCAGCGGAACATTATCATTAACCGTAACAGTAACATTATTTCCATTTACGTTGGCTGTAAAATTTCCAGAAATATTTTCGCCCTCATAAACATTAATTGCAACTCCTTCCGTCGTAACCGCGTCATCATTGATGGCTACAGAAACGGCGTCGCTGAATTTCATATCGCCGACAACGATATTGTAGCCGCTCGAAGGAGTGACCTTAACGATCTCGCCGTAATAATAAGGCAGAGCCTCCTCGCCGCAGAAACGCTCGATAGAATAATCTTCAGGCTCTGCTATATCCTTGATCTTAAGCTCAGCAAAATTTACTACCTGTATATTCATTTCAATCTCATTGAAATTGACCTGAACCTCTTCGCCTGCTGCATTAAAGAAAGCGTTGCCCTCTTCATCGATTCCATTCAGGAAAAGTTCATCGTAATCATCGGGAATAATAACATTGTATGAATCCTGCGACTTTACAACAGTATAATCAAGTTTCTGACTCTGCGACATATCGAACATTCCATTCGCCGCGTTGACATCAGATTCGCAGATATTTACGGAAGTTTCCGTAATCACAGGAATCTCGGCAGGTTCTTCCGGAATGATCTCATCGCTGACACCTTCCTGAAGAATTTCAGCCGCCTCTTCAACAATCTCGCCATCTTCAATAACAGCAATCTCCTGATTGATCGTCTCAGCTTCGGGAACTGCCGTTTCCTCTGCTATCGTGATTCCGCCGCCGATTATTTTATACGGATTGTATACAAGTTCGCCTGTCTCTTCGTTAATTCTTGCCTTGACATTAACAGTATAATTTCCGCCCTTGCGAATTACTGTTCCCTCAGCCGAAAATACAAGCTGTTCAGCTTCTTCGCCCTCGGCAAGCGGATCGAGACTTATAAGTTCCGCTGTGAAATATCTGTTGAACACAGTCGGATTGCTCGCCCTGAGTACAGATTCCCCGTCTTCGTTTTTCTCAACAATAAAGCTGAGCGACGTGGGATATTTTGATTTCTGCGTCATCACCTTTGGCGTTTTAACTTCGGTGACAGTATTCTCTTCTTTTGGTTCGGCAGCTGCCTTTTTAGCAGTCGGAAGAAAATCAAAACCAACGTTAGCGGCAGTTATTGCCGCCGCCAGAGTAATTGCAGAGAGACGCTTTAAGAAATTTAATTCTTTCATTACCGTTATCCTTTCTTAATTATTGGTACAAGTTCTTACGATTCCTTAAGTATTTGAAATTTTTACCGTTAAACGCAGAATGCATGATTCCGAAAAACAGCATGATTCCATAAGAGATAAGTAATATCGCCTGCGGAACGGCCTTAATTGCAGTAAACATGATCGATATCAGCAAAAATATTCCAAACAGCATATCCATAATTTTTCCCTGCTTACATGAGAAAAAGCGAAAAATTCCCGGTACGCCGTTTATTTTTTTACCGTGACATTCCTTTTTTCGGATAATGTTAAGCGCTGTCAGGCATACGCTTCCGAATATCGCTCCAAACCAGAAAAGACCGCCCGACATATACGCCATAATGCGCTGTATGCCTTCCTTTTCAAAATCCGCAAACGGCATTGTAAAAAAACTCAGAGGGGCTAACGAATACAAACCAAGCATAAGCAGAAATATTCGTGTAAAGCCTTTCTTGTTTTTAGCCATATTTCCCCCTTACTGTATAATTTCCTGCGTATGAATCAGCATGACGTTCTTCACGATGTTGAAATGAACTTTCGAAGCGGAAGCCATCTTTGCAACTTCATCAAGGCGTGAAGTTTCTCCGTCGCCGACTTTGAAATTAATAGAACCTGCTGCCTGACCGAGTTCACCATTCCGAGCAACATTATGCACGGGCTGCGGAGCATTTACCGCAGGCGGCGGAGTCGGCTGAACGGGAACAGGATTTTCAGGCGAAAGTACAGTTGTCTGCGATGAATCATTATTGCTGAGAACTGTTGTCTGGTTCGCATCATTATTGCCGAGAACCGTTGTCTGCGTTGCGTCGTTATTGCCAAGCACCGTTGTCTGGTTCACATCGTTATTATTGAGTATCGTCGTCTGATTTATGTCATTATTAACAGGCGCGGCATAATTATTCGTATTATAATTCGGAATCGGATTCTGAGCAGGCTGCGGAACTTCCATAAGCGGCTTTGGCGCATATGCCTGTTCATAGCCATTGTAAGGCTGCTGATACTGCTGCTGGTAGTTCTGATAATTCTGCGATGAAAAATTCGGAACATCTTTCTCTTTCATTCTTTGCAGCTTTTCGGAAAAAGAAGAATGCTGTCCGCTTCCATGAGAATTCTTTTTCCTGCTGCCCTTTCCATTCGACTTGGCGCGAGGATTTATCAGACGTCCCGTAAGTGCGTTTTCGGCTTCCATTTCGGTAATTACTCGCTTTTGCGCACGGCCTGTTCTCATATCAAAAATATTCCTGATATCAAATATGAAAAACATCGCCACTGCAAGAATTGCGAAAACTGCTGCTAAAACAAAGCAGACTATGGAAAGAGTTCCAAAAACGCCAACTAAATTTTCATTGTTGGCTGCTGCCTTTATAACAACGGAAGTGATCATTGTACTGTTCCTCCTTCCGTATTTTGATTATTATTTTGAGCATCAGGATAGAGATATTTTCGAATATTTTCAATATTTGTACTTATGTTTTCAATTTTATCCAACTGTGCCCTTTTTTCGTTTGCATATCCTGAAAGTTGTGGCAATTGATTTTCTATATCTTTCAAACGTTCATCAATATCTTCTGATGTATAACTTGAACGATACATGTCTTGATTATTCAGTACATCACAGACAAATATATTATAAATTGAAATAACAGTTTTATAATCTCCGGTATTATTTATTAACTCCTCATCATTAAATAATCGCTCATATTCTGCCCAATTCGACTCACATTTCTCTTGAGTGACTTTTGATGATGAATCAAGAAATCTAGCTAAACTATGCAATATTTCTTTTCGGCTTTGAATCCTTTTATAATCACGACCGGCTTTTTCAGCAGCAGATTCGATTAATTTTTCATCAGCATTTCCAAACCATACAAGCGATTTGCTTGCAGCCACTTTTTGATTATAAGTATCTCCCTCATAATAATCAAATAATAATGCGGTCGCATAATCATAACTTAAAAGAGTATACTTTTCAGGATTTTCTTTTTTTAATTCACTTATATTAACTTTTGCCTTTTCAAATATTTCATATTCAGTAGCGTCTATTACATCATCATTATCAAGCACATTGATCAATTCCGAATAAGCTTCATATTTTTCTGGACGAAGAGCAATAGCCTTTTGGTATAATTTAATCTTTTCTTCATAGGGTGCAGTTGCTGCTGTATCAACATAACTCTCATAAGAAGAATTAGTCTGAATATTTTTAGCGATATTAAATCCGACGCCGCCGATAAGCGTGACGACAGCAAGAGAAGCGGCTGCAATAAACGAACGCCATTTCACATTCTGAATGTGCTGACTTTCCGCGTCAAGTTCCTGATAGTGTTCAAGAGCATACATAAGTTCCGCACACGACTGATAACGGTCGGGCGGATTCGGACGGGTGCATTTCAGAATTATCGCTTCCAGACCCGATGAAAGCAGCTCGTTGATCTGTCTGATCGGAACCATTTCATAGGGCGGAACTGCCGGATTATAACCCGTAACAAGATGATACATAGTTGCGCCGAGACAATATATATCAGTTCGTGGATCTGTCTGTCCCTGACCGCCGTACTGTTCGGGAGCTGCATAACCTCTTGTGCCGAGTACCGTGGTATCCTCAACGCTGGAAAGCTTGAATTCACGGGCAGTACCGAAGTCGATAAGCGTAATCGTATTATCGGGTTTAAGCATAACGTTTGCAGGCTTCATATCACGATAAATGATAGGCGGCTTTCTTGAATGAAGATAACCGAGAACGTCGCACAGCTGCTTCGACCATTCTATAACGCTGCTTTGCGGCAGAGCGCCTTCTTCCTGAAGTTTTTTGTCAAGAGCGATTCCCTCTATGTAATCCATTACAATAAGGAAAGAACCGTTTCCGTCAATTACGTCTACAATACTCGGCAAATTGGGGTGATTGAAGCGTTTCAGCATATCTATTTCAGCGACAAGACCCTGTCTTACAACATTAAAATCCTGCGTGCCGTCCTTTCGGACTTCCTTGATAGCCCACTGCTTATTCGCTCTTTCGTTCATCGCGAGATAAACAACGCTCATTCCGCCCTTGCCTATTACGTTTAATATTTTATATTTTCCATCGATGATCTGTCCAATTTCAAGCATAACAACACACTCAATCCACGCGAACGAGAACAGCCGTGATATTATCTGTTTCCCTTCGGTTTTTATTTAATTCCGTGAAGTAGATCAGCGTCTCCTTCATCGTGTTTTCATCTGTCATCATCTGCGAATTCATACGCGCAAAGAATTCGTGCGGGGCAACAACGTGCCTGAAGCCGTCGCAGCAAAGAAGATAACAATCGCCGGGTGTCAGCTCTTCGGAATAAAAATCGGGAATGATCGAATCGCTTGCGCCGACGCACTGGAGAAGCACGTTGCGTTTATCACTTACGCTGGCTTCTTCCGGAGTCATTCTGCCGAGATCGATCTCGCGCTGGATATAAGTCTGATCTTTTGTAAGCTGATATATTGTATCAGACATCTTATATATACGCGAATCTCCGATATTCATAATATAATAACGACCGCCGGCAAAAAGCATGGCGACTACCGTAGTACCGAGACTTACTCCGCACTTTGCGCCATAACTGCCTATTCTGGCGTTCATATCAAAGGCAATATTTCCAAAAGCATTGAAAACAGACCTATGATTTATTCCCTGACCTATAATTTCGGGGAGTTCATTCTTGAACCAGTCGGAAAACGCCTGTATTAATGCGGCACTTGCGACCTCTCCCTTAGAGAGGCCGCCCATGCCGTCGCATATAACAGCAAGCAAAACATTTCCGATATCGGTCTCCGCTTCCATGATTAGAGCGGAATCCTGATTCGTTTTTTTCTTGATACCTACGTCGGTATGTACTGCTGTTAAATATCTCATAAATTATCCTCTGAATTCAAATTCTTCATCGGCAAGCTTGAATACGTCGCCGCTGTGGAGAAGCTGAGGTGTATTCGCAGGAATCTTTCTGCCGTTAAGATATGTAAAGTTGCTTGAATTCATATCGGTGATGAAGTAGCTGCCGTTGTTTGCGGAAATCTTAGCGTGCTGACGGCTTACAGCATTATTATTTACGCAGTAATTAACTCTGCTGTTTTCCTTACCGATGACAAATTCGGGTGCATTTACGGGGATAGAAGTGCCTGTTTTCTTGCGGATAATGGTAACTCTGCTTGCAGCAGCGCCGCCGCCGAGAATTGAAGTTTCGCCTGCGCCCGAATTGAGGAGCGAAGTTTCGCCTGCTCCGTTATCCATGCCGCCGCCCATAGGTGAAGGTGAAATCGGACGAGGATTGGGAGAAGGATTGATGGGAGGACGAGGAGGTACGGGTGCGGGAGCTGCCGGTACGGGTTCAGGCTTTTTGCCGCCCTTTACAACGAGAATGATTATAAGAATGATAACGATAACCGCTGCTGCTCCGAGGATTCCGATAAGTACCCATGGGGTATCCTTATCTTTTTCGCCATTTCCACCGTCGTCAGTAGTAGTTGTAGGTGTCGGAGGTGTTGGTGGCTGAGTATCGAGAGATGTTGTCGGGTCAGGATTATCATCTGATGTTGGTGGTTCTGTGGAAGGCTGTTCACCATTACAATCGCATTCTGTATATTCAATGTCAAGTATTTTAAGAAGATCTTTGATCTGATTCATCTCAATTGCGTAGTAATAATCGCCAAAATTAGATGCTGCATTGTTAATACCAACAACGTGTCCTTTATCGTTAACAAGAGGACCGCCTGAATTACCGCCGGAAAGAACTGCGCTATGCTGAATAAGTTCAACACCTGTCATTCCGATATCTGTTGATCTGTAATGTGTCTTAGAAACATTACCCTGTGTGATAGTAACATCATTATCATTGAAAGCAGTATAACTCAACTTATCCTGAAAATCGTTAACGATCGCAGGATAACCGAGAGCATAAATCTGCTCTGTCTGCTGAACGGAGTCGCTGTCACACAATGCAAGAGGAGTTTTTGTAGTAAGCTTGGTATCGATCTCAAGTATAGCGTAATCGCCCTCTACACTCTCACGTACTATTTTTGCAGGCTCTTTAACGTCTCCGAGAATAGCGATCTGAATTCCAACATAATCCTTGTCAAATTTATGCTTCTCGCCCATTTTATCGGAATACCACTCTTCGAGTCCTTTGATCAAAAGCTTGCCTTCATCTGTTTTATCACTGATATCAGTTACATGATAGCAAGTAATAAGAGTATTTTCATTAATAAGAAATCCTGTACCTGTTTTACAGGTAATGGCGTCCTGACCTGAAGGCTGATAATAAGCCTCAACCTGCACAATACCCGATCTGTCCGCATTAACAGCAGCATTAGCGGTTGATTCAGCCGATGATGTAAGCGGAATCGCTGTCATAGAAGCAGCCATTGCCGCAGCTGCCAGCGCAAGTGACGTGCGCTTGAATAAATTGGTTATATTCATATGTTCCTCCTTATAATTGGCTGTATACCGCGATTTTTCGGCATACGCCCGTATATGTAACAGATTGCTCTGTTTACAGCATTATTTCAGTACGTCGCCCGACAGCACGTCAGTACCTTTGATCGACGCTTCAAGAGTGCGGAACTCCTGCAATGTATTATTCATCTGCCCTGCGCGGTAATTAATACGCTCAAGAACATTTTTCAGCCGCTTTATGCAGTTAAGGCTGTTATTGCGGAATTCATCGGCAGCCTTGCCTTTCCAGAAAGAATCCGTGCTTTTGATGTACGCGGGAAGTCTCTCCGCCGCATTTTGCAGACGATGAACCGAAAGCGTCATGGAGTCCATGGAATCCATAGCTTCGGGGATATTGATATCTATCATATTATTATCAGTCATAACTTTCCCTCCTTGAATTCTCTTATAACTCGATGCTTGTGACGAGTTCGCTGAGAACATTCTCGGTTTTTTCATCTTCCTTGCATATTTCGCGAAGAATGCGGCAAATCTCGTTAAGCTCCTTCACGCAGGACTGCAATTCGGCTTGCTCCTCTGCGAATCCGTTAAAAAGCTTATCTTTCGAATTGCTCGACCATGCCTTTGACAGCCGTAACGCATTGTTTTCGAGACGCTTTTCATCGGCAAGCATAGTCTCAGCTGCACCTGTGATTTTTCCCGACGTCATGCGAAGCAGTAAAACGTCGCTTTCCATTGTCTGAAGATTCATACTATACCCTCCTGTATTTAAGATTGAGGTTTATCCATGTTTTTATTATAGCTGAATTTTACTAAAATTTTCATTTTAATGACAAAATGCATCTTTTTTGGGATAAACGACATTTTTTTGCCGTTGAAGCTGCCTTGAAAGCCCTTTTGTGATAATTGTGTAAAAATTACATATAACTATCACATAATAACATTATACAACCTTATTCGCTCAATGTCAATCAATATTTGGCAAAATAGAGTATTTATGTTAAATTTCGGCATTTTCTACTAAAATTCTTCCAACTTTTCTACAAATTGAGAAATTGTAATTTATTTAGAATAAAATTATGTCAATTGATATATCAATCATATATGCATTTCGTCCCAAAATTTGTGCCGAATATCAGAAAACCGCACAATTTAAAATTTATCTGTTATAATAAGACCATACTAATTCTTACAAATTATTACAAAGGAGAGATATTATGTCAAATAGTTTAACTGTTGATACAGGTCATCTGAACAGCGATATCCAGAGCCTTGCCGGCAATATCAATATGCTGAACGGCTGCATTTCGCGTACTGAATTTGCCCTCAGCCGCCTGAATACCATGTGGGAAGGCTCGGCGAAAACGGAGTTCATCAATTCTGCCAAGCGTGATATTCAGGAAATGCGTAATGTTGTAAATATGCTGACCAAATACAAAAATCACCTTGAACAGGCAAAAAAAATATACGATCAGGCGGATACTCAGGCATCAGACGCCATTGCAGCCATTAAATTTTAGGGAGTGAACTTATGAATTCAAATGTAACTTTTAAAGTAGATACCGACGCACTGAAAAGCGTTGCCGATTCTGTTCGCGTGGAACTCAACCAGATCAGAAATACTTTTAACGATTTCAACACGACGGTAAACAAAACCGCTTATTATTGGTCAAGCGACGCCGCCGATGAAATTCGCCGAACATACGCAGGATTTCAGGAACGTATAAATGCTGCCGCGGCAGGAATTGAAGAGCAGGTGATCGATCTCGGCGCTGTCGCAGGAATTTACGAAAAAGCCGAATCGGAAAATTCGCAGAAGCCATTGACATTGTCCGACGACGTGATTTTTTGAGGTGAAATCTTATGAGCAAAGGCATAATTGAATTTAATTATAATGAAACTATGAAATACATAGCTGAACTTGAAACGCTGGCGGCTCAGCTTGAAAAGGAACTGATCAATAATACGGAAACTTCGATTTCCGCGCTTCATTCATACTGGCAGGGCGAAAATGCAAACCGCTACTGCTCGAAACTGAATCTTTTTAAGGAAAACAGCCGTTCTTACGTTAAAAATATAAGAAAAATCATCGAGACCGTCAGGGAAAACGCTAACGATCTGCATCGCGCGGAAACGGAATCGATGAATATTATCAAAGGATAGGTGAAAATTTATGGCAACGATAAAAGCTAATTACGACGCAATGCAGCAAACGTCAAACGAGCTTAGCAACGAAAGCAAGAGAATTTTCAGGCTTGCTCTCGATATCGAACGCATCATGACCAAGATTCCCATGAAATGCACCTCGCAAAGTCTCGCTAAATTAAAAATGGCGCGTCAGTGCATTGGGCTTACGACTGTTTCGGCTAAGCTGATGAAATTCGCTGTTAATCTTGAGGAGATCAAAAATTCTTACAAAGACGCTGATCATAGGGTTCTTGTCGGCGGCGATATCGAAGCATATGCCAAGTATCTTGTCGATAATGCGAATGGGGAATTGTCGGAGGACGATGTTCGCAGGATAAAGAATACGCTGGATGAATTGGATGATGTGACGATCAATAAGGATATTACCGAAGAAGATCGTGAAAAAATTCGTGCTTTTAATGATCTTTACGAAAAAACTCATCCTGAAGAAGCGAAAAAACTCAAGGATTTCTTTGACGGCGCGCCTGATAATATCAAAGATCATATTGACTGCATAAAATATATCGCCTACAACTCTGAAGGCGACGCTCATGATCTTTTCTTCAAATACATAGATCAATGTAAGGTAGTTGACTGGAACTATTCAGGCGGAATTGTCAACTATAATTGTCAATTAAAAGGCATACGCATTAATTTTAATGATGATAATACTCTCAACGATAAAGTCGGACCGTACAATACATTTTTCCACGAAGTCGGTCATAATATCGACGATCTCATGTCAAACGGTTATGACGGAAAAGGTGATTACTTTTCACGAAATATTCTTGCGAACGGCAAGTTTCATGATGTTCTTTATAAAGATGTTGAGAATAATTTCAAAGAAGCTGTTCTTGATTACAGCAAATATGAAGCCACATTCGGCTTTTACAATGACGATTTCGGACGAATCGACTCAAAAGGTCAGCAAAAAATCGTTGACGTTCTTATGGGCAGAAAAGATTCAAGCACTCTCAATTACCGCGAGTTCTACGCCTACAATAACATTTATGAAGATTATACCGGATACAAAAAAGGCTACATATCAGGTGATTTTACAAAAAGTAAATATGATGAACGCATATTCCAGTGGGGCGATGAATATGGAAACGGAGATCGAGCGCAGATAACAGATATCTACGTCGGAACTGTTGAAAATAACTCATTGGTCGGTGGCGGTCACGGAATATATGTTGACTCTACTGACCAAAAATATTACTGGCATGACGTAAACGGAAATCCGACATATAAGCAAAACTCCGAATTTTTCGCAGAATATTTTGCATATAAAATGACAAAAGATCCCGATATGGAAACGGCAAAAAATTATTTCCCAGAAGCTTATAAGACTATGGACGACGGAATAAACAAATTTCTCAGAGAACATAATTAAACAACAAAAAAATCCCGCCGAAACCTCGACGGGATTTTTGATATTGAATAATTAATTATTCGTTGATCTTTGTAACAACGCCGGAACCAACTGTTCTGCCGCCCTCACGGATAGCAAAACGGAGTCCCTCTTCGATAGCGATAGGAGTGATAAGCTCAACGTCCATAGTTACATTATCGCCGGGCATGCACATTTCCTTATCAGCAGGAAGTGTAACAACGCCTGTAACGTCAGTTGTTCTGAAGTAGAACTGAGGTCTGTAGTTGTTGAAGAAAGGAGTATGACGACCGCCCTCTTCCTTCTTCAGTACGTAAACCTGACCTGCAAACTTTGTGTGGGGGTGAATTGAGCCGGGCTTGCAAAGAACCTGTCCACGCTCAACCTGATCTCTTGTAATACCACGGAGAAGTGCGCCAACGTTATCGCCAGCCTCGCAGAAGTCCAGAGTCTTTCTGAACATTTCAAGACCTGTAACAACAGTTGTCTGCTTCTCGTCGGAAAGGCCAACGATCTCAACCTGCTCGTTAACGTTAAGACGTCCACGCTCTACTCTACCTGTAACAACAGTACCACGGCCGGAGATAGTCATAGTATCCTCGATAGGCATAAGGAAAGGCTTAGCGTCGTCTCTCTCAGGGCTGGGGATATAATTATCAACAGCATCCATAAGCTCAAGAATGGGCTTGTAAGCGGGATCGTTAAGGTCATCGGGAGCTTCGAGAGCCTTAAGAGCAGAACCCTTGATGATAGGTGTATCATCGCCGGGGAAGTCGTAAGAAGAAAGAAGATCACGAATATCCATTTCAACGAGTTCGAGGAGCTCTTCGTCGTCAACCTGATCAGCCTTGTTCATGAATACAACGATTGCAGGAACGCCAACCTGACGAGCAAGAAGGATATGCTCTCTTGTCTGAGCCATAGGGCCGTCGGAAGCAGCAACTACGAGGATAGCGCCGTCCATC
>DETO01000133.1:12205-14500 GCA_002362135.1 Ruminococcus sp. UBA3286
GTCTGTCTCGTACTCAACGTGAGCTGTGTTGATCGTGATACCACGCTCTCTCTCCTCGGGAGCCTTATCGATCATATCGTAAGCCTCGTACTGAGCCTGACCCTTCATAGCGAGAGTCTTTGTGATAGCAGCTGTAAGAGTGGTCTTACCGTGGTCAACGTGTCCGATAGTACCAATGTTTACATGGGGTTTAGTTCTTTCAAATTTAGCCTTAGCCATTGGAAAATTCCTCCTTAGAATAAGATTCAGAGATCTGTAATTACATTATAACAGATTCTTTTGGTAATTTCAAGTGTTTTGGCAAAAAAACTTCGCCAAAACACAAGAATTTATAATTAATGCTGTCTCCGTAAAAAAGCGGAATCAGTTTTTAGCTCTTGAAGCCATGATCTTCTCGGCAATGCTCTTAGGCACTTCCTGATAGCTGTGAGGCTCCATAGTATACTGACCGCGTCCCTGTGTGTTGGAACGGAGGTCGGAAGTATAGCCGAACATTTCGGAAAGCGGTACGAGAGCGTCGATCTGAACGGAACCTGTTCTGGATTCCTGTCCCTGAATCTGACCGCGGCGTGAACTGAGGTCACCGATAACCGTACCTGTGTAATCGTCGGGAACGATTACCGCAACCTTCATAACAGGCTCCATAAGAACTGCGTTTGCCTGCTTGAGGGCTTCCTTGAAAGCGATGGAACCTGCGATCTTGAACGCCATTTCCGACGAGTCAACTTCGTGGTAAGATCCATCATAAAGCTCAACCTTAACGTCAACTACTTCGTAGCCTGCAAGGATACCCGACTTTGTAGCGCCCTGAATACCGGCGTCAACAGCAGGGATATACTCCTTGGGGATAGAACCGCCGACAACGGCATTCTTGAATTCGTATCCCTTACCCGATTCGTTAGGCTCAACACGGATCTTAACGTGACCGTACTGACCTGAACCACCGGACTGCTTCTTGTACTTGTAGTCGATATCTGCGCTGCCCTTGATAGTTTCCTTGTAAGCAACCTGAGGAGCGCCGACATTAGCTTCAACCTTAAACTCACGGAGGAGACGGTCAACGATAATGTCAAGGTGAAGCTCGCCCATACCTGCGATGATAGTCTGACCTGTTTCTTCGTCAGTCCATGTCTTGAAGGTAGGATCTTCTTCAGCAAGCTTTGCCAGAGCGATACCCATCTTCTCCTGACCTGCCTTAGTCTTAGGCTCGATAGCGAGCTGGATAACAGGCTCAGGGAATTCCATGGATTCGAGGATTACAGGGTGCTTCTCGTCGCAGAGAGTATCGCCTGTAGTTGTATTCTTAAGACCTACCGCAGCGGCGATGTCGCCTGCATAAACAGTAGTAAGATCTTTTCTGTGATTAGCGTGCATCTGAACGATACGTCCGAAACGCTCGCGGTTATCCTTTGTAGCATTGAGAACTGTATCGCCCTGATTAACTACGCCGGAATATACGCGGAAGAACGCCAGCTTACCAACGAACGGGTCTGTAGCGATCTTGAACGCGAGAGCCGAGAAAGGCTCGCTGTCGGAAGAAGGTCTCTCAACTTCCTCGTCCGTATCGGGATTAATGCCCTTGATAGCCGGAACGTCGAGCGGAGAAGGCATATAGTCGATGATAGCGTCGAGAAGCTTCTGAACGCCCTTGTTCTTATAAGAAGTACCGCAGGTTACGGGAACCATATGGTTAGCTATAGTAGCGGAACGAATGCACTTCTTGATCTCTTCCTGAGTCAGCTCTTCGCCGTCAAGATACTTCATCATAAGCTCTTCGTCCTGCTCTGCAACGTGTTCAACCATATCGTCGTGATACTGCTGAGCCTTTTCCTTCATATCCTCGGGAATCTCCTCAACGCGGATATCCTTTCCGAGGTCGTCGTAGTAGATGTAAGCCTTCATCTCAACAAGGTCGATGATTCCCTTGAATTCGTCCTCAGCGCCGATAGGAAGCTGGATCGGAACGGCATTACACTTGAGTCTGTCTTTCATCATATCTACAACGTGATAGAAGTCAGCGCCCATAATATCCATCTTATTTACATAAGCCATACGGGGAACTTTATAGTTGTCAGCCTGTCTCCAAACGGTTTCAGACTGAGGCTCAACGCCTCCCTTAGCGCAAAGAACGGTTACAGAACCGTCGAGTACGCGGAGTGAACGCTCAACTTCAACAGTAAAGTCAACGTGTCCGGGAGTGTCGATGATGTTAAGTCTGTGGCCTGCCCAGTAGCAGGTAGTAGCTGCGGAAGTGATAGTGATACCACGCTCCTGCTCCTGCTCCATCCAGTCCAT
>DETO01000096.1 GCA_002362135.1 Ruminococcus sp. UBA3286
ACAGCTTCCGCCGTCTGCAACCTCCGACAGATCTATTGAAAATAATTCAACGGCTGATCTCAATTTATTTTCATACGCTCCGCCCGTAATCATAATCATTTCACAAAACCTCCGTAATTTTAAGAATAATCACAGCGGAAAATGCTGTCAAAAGTTCGCAGATCTGCAAAAACCACCCTGCAAGATCACCTGTTATACCGCCGAAGTTTTTATAGGAAAAATGCCGATAATAAGCGAAAAATGCGAATGCCACAACTATCGGAAACAATCCGGTCGGCGAAATGAACAGCATTGCAGCCATGCAACAAAATGCAGATATTGCCAGCGAAATCCTCGTTATCGTCCGATGAGCAGGATTGACAAAAGCGCAAAGCGAGCCTTCCTTTTTTGCAGATTTGAACGTGACGGCGGCGATTCCGCTAAGACAGCGCGACAGCACGAATCCTACAGCAATAATTGCCGCAGCTTTATCGTCGGATTCGCTATAAACAGCTATTTCAAGGGCAAAATACAGCACAACTCTGATAACGGCAAACGCCCCGATGTGGGAATCCTTCATAATTTCAAGCCGACGAGTTTTATCTCCCCACGAAGCCATAGCGTCCGAAACATCGCAAAATCCGTCAAGATGAATGCCGCCTGTAATCAATATCGGAATTGCTGCCGCAACAGCTCCGCGCAGTAGCAAACCTATGCCGATGCGGTCGCAGATCAATTGCCAAATCAAGAAAAGAACACCGATAACCCCCCCTACCAAAGGAAAAAAACAAAGTGAAAAACGCCTGTTTTTCTCGCTCCATTCGACTTTTGGCATCGGGATTCGCGAATACATCAAAAAGGCGGAAATCAATGATTTCAGCATAGCAACCGACCTTTCAGCGCTATCGGAACTCCATACACACACTCAACAACATTATCGGCAAATTCAGCTGCACGGCTGTTAATTTCTGCAAGAGTTCGGCAATATTCCGTCGTTTCGGGAGAGTATTCGATTCCGTCGCAATCAACAGTACTGCTCACTACAACTAATTCTGCCGAGTTTTTTTTCAAATTAATAAGACCATCAAAAATCATGTCAGCAATATTTTTTGGCGCATATTCTGAAAACATTTCATTGGCAAGCAGATTTCCCAAACATTCCAGAAGAATCGCGCAATCTTTAGAAAGTTGGATTTCGGCTATATTTCGGTATTTTTCCACCGTTTCAAAGTTTTTGCCGCTTCGGATGCGCCTATGTCTCTCAATTGCGTCAAACGCCTCCTGACCATACGGTTCCATGGTTGCAATGTAAATTTTCCGTCCGTTAAATTCATCAAGAATTTTTTCTGCAAATGCCGATTTACCGCATTTTGAACCGCCGCAAATCAAAGTCATCATGTCAATTCAGCATACCTTTCTATTCCAAGCTCCTCAAATTTGTGGGAATTGTAGTAAAGTGACAATGCGCCCTCAAGTAATGGAAGAAGCAGAATTCCGCCTGTCCCCTCTCCGAGCCGAAGCTTTCCGTCAATTATGGCATTCAGACCAAGTTTCTGAATCAAACCGCGCCCTGCCGGTTCTTCCGAAATATGCGAAGCGAGCATATAATCCACAGAATACTGGTTGAATTTTTGCGCAAGAACTGCCGCAGCCGCCGAAATTACACCGTCTATCACCACAGGAATATGATAAATCGCGCCGCCAAGGAAAACTCCTGTCATGCCTGCAATGTCAAATCCGCCAACCTTTGAAATAATGTCAAGAGGATCGTTGGGATCGGGTTTATTTACCGAAATTGCACGCTTTACGGCATTTATTTTACGCTCCAGACCGTCGCTTGAAAGACCTGCGCCACGACCTGTCACGACTTCGGGCGATACTCCAAGAATCACCGACGAAACCGCACTTGCAGTCGTAGTATTTCCGATTCCCATTTCGCCCGTGACTATAATATTCGTGCCTTTTGTCTTTAAATCAGATACAATGTCGATTCCGCTCAAAATCGCTTTTTCTGCATCATTTCGAGACATAGCAGGTTCTTTTACAATATTTTTAGTTCCAAATGCAATCTTTCTGTCTATCAATTGCGGACAATTCATTTTTTTTGCAATACCAATATCTATCGCAACAACATCTGCGCCATATAATTTTGCCAATGCATTAATATTGGATGTTCCCGACGCAATAGCCGATGCACTCATCGCGGTGACCTCAGAGCCACATTGAGTGACGCCTTCCTCCACAACTCCGTTGTCAGCGCACATCACTACTACAGTTTTTCGCGATATATCGACATCTGCGCTCCATTGCGCAGCCGCGGTACGCTCAACGGCAGTCTCGAGCAAACCAAAACTTCCAAGCGGTTTGGCGACAGCATTCCATCGTTCATGAGCAAGTTCTGAGGAATTTTTGTCAGACGGACAAATCTCCGCAATCCTATTCATTTTATCAAACCTCCAAATCGTCCGCACGCCCTTACGAATCTCTCTGCTATTCGTGCGTTGGTGTAAAAAAATATGTGTGGAAATCCTGCGTATATAGATTCGCTGCAATGACAACATTTCCAATTTCTGCCGTCAAATTTAACTGCGGTGAGATCGCAGCCGTTATTTTCACTATCATAATAGTGAAATTCATGAGCAGCAATATTGTCCGATTTCTCAAAAAGCAGGCTGTCATTTTCAGCTGAAAGTTTCACATAACCAAATCGGCAAAGCTTATTTTTAGGGAATGCCGTACCATGTATAATCCCTGCCATAGGATATTTGCTGCCATTGTCATCAGCTATATCATCATGCAGATACATGAATCCGCCGCACTCTGCAATAGTTGGAATTCCGCTATTTACAGCGCATCTTATCGAATCAAGCATTGTCTTATTGGAAGAAAGCTTTTCAAGATAATGTTCAGGATATCCTCCGTAAAGGATTAATCCGCTTATATCTGAGGGTAACTGACAATCGTGAATAGGCGAGAAAAATTCGATCTGGCATCCCAATTTTTCCAGCAGAGCAATATTGTCCTTATATATGAAGCAGAATGCCTCATCACGAGCAACAGCAATTTTCGGTTTTCTGTTTCCAAACAATGGTTCAACATAATACGCTGTATACTTCGGAAGCGGAAATTCTGCACACTCAAGAATTTTATCTATATTAATATTTTCTTCGGCAAGATCACCTAAAACAGCCGTTTTCCGCTTCATATCGGCAATTTCATCGGGCATTACAAGTCCAAGACGACGACTTTCAAAGACAAAATCCGATTGTGGCATAATTCCGAAAAATTTGGTATTCAACTCTTGGCAAAGCCGCTTCGCAAACCCGATAAGGCGGAGCGGAAGCCGATTGAAAATGAAACCAATAACATTATTTGGCTGCCGAAACGTTAGAAATCCTTTCATAATCGCGCCGATTGATTCACCCATGCCCTTGCAATCAACAACAAGAATCACGCCTGTTTCAGTCATACGCGCGATCTCAAACGCCGAGCCGACTCCTCCGTCATAATATCCCATAACGCCTTCAATCAACGATATATCTGCATTTTTCCCATGTTTGTCAAGCAGCTGGATAATCATATCCCTGCTACAAAAAAAACTGTCAAGATTGAAAGAATCCGTCCCAAGTATTTTGCTGTGAAACATCGGATCGATATAATCAGGACCGCATTTAAAAGAAATCGTTTGCAAACCTCGATTTTTCAACGCTTGAAGCAGTGCGCAAGTTACAGTTGTTTTACCGCTTCCGCTGCTCGTTCCCGCAATCAAAACACGCTTCATCAAACTTCACCTCGAATAATAAAAATAGGATTCAGCGCATTAAACATTGTATTTTTCCCGATTTTACGCGTTCTTGTCACAGCGATCTGCGTAATCTCCACCTGCATTCCTAAACGCTCCATGATTTTAGAGGCATCTGAAATCGTCTCCAGCGAAACAGCTGTCACCACAATTTTAACTGCCGGATTCGCATTGTAAGCAGCGTTTAAAATCTCATCAAGCCGTCCTCCGCTGCCGCCGACAAAAACGCAATCAGGCTTTGCAAACGGCTCAATTTCGGGAAATACTCCACTTTTCACAATCACGTTATCGCAAGAAAATTTATGGCAATTTTTTTTAGTTAATTCAACAGCTTCGGGGAATTTATCAATTGACCAAACCATGCCGTCATGACATTTCAAAGCCATTTCAACTGTTACAGATCCGCTGCCAGAACCTATATCCCAACAGATATTATCAGACTGAATATTTAGTTCAGCCAAAGCTATGCAGCGAATTTCCGCCTTTGTCATTGGAATTTCAGAACGTATAAATTGGTCATCGGAAATACAAGCTGTCTGGCAATCGATTTTCCCTGAATTTTCGGTAATTACTGCCGCCAACTTTTCGCATTGAACGTCAATAAATTCCGCAGCTGTTCCAAATCGAATACGCTCATTTTCGCAGCCAAAATTCTCACCTATCCAGACTTTGACATCGCCAAGTCCATAATCCGTAAGACGCCTGCACAGCTCTCCGGCATTGATTTTTCCACCGAGAATAAAGCAGCAATTGCGATTTTGGCGTACATTCACAGCTATTCCACAATCATTTCCGTGCAGGCTGATAAGCTTCATTTTTTCGATATCCCTGTTAATTTTTGAGCAAAAATAAACGGGAGTTGAAATGCCGCAGATCAATTCTGCGTCGTAAAATTCAGGAAATTGCAGAAGTTTCTTTGCAAGGCTGAAAAATCCTACGTCTCCTGATACAAGCACTGCTGCCGAATCGCCTTTGAAATTCGCTATAAATCGACAAATTTCGCTGCAATCATAACTCTGAAACATCACTTTTCTCAAATCTTGAAAAGGTTTTAACATACGCTCCGCGCCGATTAGTGCATCGGAATTTTTGATTACTTTTTCAGCTGCGGCGGTGAGAGTATCCACGCCCATGCCGACTCCAACGATGTATTTTTTCACCTCTTCACCTCCTTTGCAAGCGATATGATGAAATTCTCCGCATCTCCCAATGTATAGCCATTTTCTTTCGGTCGCGGAATTGTGACTACCTCTATTTTGCAAATCTCGGCCGCCTTTATTTTTTCCTCGTATCCACCTGCTTTGCCGCATTCTTTAGTTAAAAGAATTTTAGCGTTACTCATTTGAATATGAGCAATATTGCGCTCAATTGAAAATGGCGGTTTTTCGGCTATAATATGTGATTTAGGCAATTCGCGGCATGAAATTTCGGCAGACGGAAGAACCCTTACCCATAGTCTCTCCTCGAATCCTTTAACTTTCATCAGCTTTGGAATTTCTTTGCTGCCAAGTGTGCTAAGAATTTTTTTATTGCTTGAATTAAGATATTCAACCGTTTCCGATAAATTATTTATAACAGTACCGCGAAGATTATCGCTTCTTTCGCGAATTATCCGCATATACTTTGTTTGAGTTCTTTCACACGCCGCACGTATATTTGATGTCGCCTCTACCGCATAAGGGTGAGTAGCATCAATAACCGCAATATATGCATTTTTTCGAATTAAATCTTCTATCTGACGCGAGTCAAGACGACCTGTCATAACATAAATATTATTATTTTTTTGAATCAAATTATTTCCATAATCAGTAGTGACTGAAATATCAGCAGGAAATTTCAATTTACCGCAGAACTCAGCCAGCATACGCCCCTCGGTAGTTCCTCCGAAAATCAGCAACTCAGCCATTTCGATATCCTCTCGGAGTCACCATTTTATTGCCGATTTTACGCGTTTCAGAATTTCCAATGAAAAGCGTCGTAAACATATCCGCAGGAAAATTTCGAAGTTCCTCCAAAGTCATTACACCAGATTCCCGGCCATTTCTGCCAATATTTTTAACAAATCCACATACGGTATCAGCTGATTTAATTTCAAGAAGAAGATCGCAGGCACGTGCGCAATAATCCTTACGTTTTTTTGAAGAAGGATTATAAAGGATGATCGTAAAATCGGCTTCAGCGGCTAATTTTAGGCGTTTTTCGATTTTATCCATAGGCGTAAGCAAATCGGACAAGCTGATAACAGCAAAATCATGAGTGAGCGGCGCACCCAAAATCGCTCCTCCGCTGAGAGCTGCCGTCACGCCCGAAATTATTTCAACATCAACATTCGGAAAACTTTTTTCCGCAATTTCGATTGCCAGTCCAGCCATGCCGTAAACTCCGCAATCGCCGCTGCAAATCAAGGAAACTGTCAGCCCTTCGACAGCCTTTTCAAGGGCAAACTGCACCCGTTCACGCTCATGCCGCATTCCCGTCGATTCAAAGTTTTTATCGGGATACAGCCTTTTTATCAATTCAACATATGTTGTATATCCCACGATCAGATCGCTTTTTTGAATCGCCGCATCAGCTTCAAACGTCATATTTTCATGACTTCCGCAGCCGAATCCCACAACATAAAGCTTCATAAAATTTTCCTTTCAAAGTCAATTTCAACATCAAGTTCCGCTGCTGCAACGGTTACGCCGTCTGCTGAATTTTTGCACATTATCAGCTTTCCGCCCGAAGCTGCAGCGCTCCGTTCACACCCGTT
>DETO01000019.1 GCA_002362135.1 Ruminococcus sp. UBA3286
TTCAAATATTTTTGGTTTATAATTTAACATTTCAAACTCCTGATAAATTTATTTCTGATATAATTTTACTTTATTTTTATGAATTTGTCAACTGCCTAACATTAAATAACTCGAAAATTAATTTTGATTAAATTAGAAAACGGAGGAAAGCATATGATTTATGTTACAGGCGATACTCATGGAGATATAACGCGATTCAAAGATGTCCAGATGAAGAAGCTGAAAAAGGGCGATACCCTCATAATATGCGGCGATTTCGGCTTTATCTGGGACGGTTCGCGACGTGAAAAAGCAACGTTGAAAAAGCTTTTGAGCTGTGAATACGATATCGCGTTCATTGACGGATGCCATGAAAATTTTGATATTCTGGAAAGTTTCCCCGAAAGTACGTGGAATGGCGGAATGGCGCGTGTTATTGCCCCGAATCTTGTTCACCTGATGCGCGGGCAAGTTTACACTATTGAAAACAAGAAAATTTTTACGTTTGGCGGCGGTCATAGTCAGGATATTGATTTTCGCCGCGACGGTGATTGGTGGGAACGCGAGCAGCCCACTCACGATGAAATAATGGAGGCATTGAGCAATCTCAAGGCAAACAGAAATGCTGTTGATTACGTGATAACTCATGAACCGCCTGCGTCTGTGAAGGACTGTCTGGGAGTTGATGTTTTTCAGCGGATAGAGGTTCATGCGCTGTTTGAGGAAATCATAAAAAGCTGTAAATACGAAAAATGGTTTTTCGGAAAATGCCATATCGATAAGCACATTCCGGTTAGATTTTTTGCGATGTTCAATAATGTAACTCCGTTAAAATAGGAGAAAATGCTAAAATATATTCCAGATATTTTGCATTGATTTAACTAACCTGTTGTGATATAATAGAATTATCCCAAGAGGGAGAATAACAACAGGAGGTACATAAAAATGTGCAATATCTGGCAGATCCTTTGCAAATTCTTCAACTGCTGTAAGTAATCAGGCAGTATGAACCCACTTTAAAAAAGCGAACTGATAAGAAAAACTCTTATCGGCTCGCTTTTTTGTTTTAGTGAATAACCTTTACAGGGCAGAAAGTCTTGCAGATTCCGCAATTAGTACATTTTTCATAGTCGATTTTTGCGTGGAAATTCTCAACCCTGATAGCTTCGTTCAGACATTTTTTCTCGCAGATCTTACAGCCGATACAGCCGTTGGAGCAAGCGAGTTTAGTAGCTTTTCCGTTGGCGGCGGAGGAACATAAAACGTCGATATTGCTTGATTTCGGCTTGATCGAGATAAGCTGATTGGGGCATACGGCAGCACATTGACCGCAAGCTCCGCAAAGTTCAGGAATTACTTTGGCAACGCCGTTGACAATTTTTATGGCGTCGTGTTCGCAAACCGCAGCGCAGTCTCCGAGACCGATACAGCCATACTTGCACATACCGTTTCCGCCGTAAAATCGCTTTACAGCCTTGCACGACTGAATTCCGTCGAAATCAAACTGAAGCTTAGTGGCATTGCAATCGCCGTTACAATGTACGATCGCGGTCATTGGAATTACATTGGCAGCGGCAGTTCCGAGAATTTCAGCAATTGCCGAAGCCGCTTCAGCGCCTCCCGGTCGGCATAAATTAGTTGGTGCGCCATTGTTGACGATCGCGTCCGCATAGTCGGAACAGCCCGCATAACCGCAAGCTCCGCAATTTGCCTGCGGAAGAGAAGAGCCGATCTTTTCGATTCGCTCGTCAACCTTAACATAGAACACTTTGGCGGCGACGGTCAGCAGAATTCCCGCGATCAGACCGCATCCGCCCAGAATCAGCGTTGGAATAAGATAAGTCATAACCGCACCTCCTTAACTGAAAAGACCCGAAAAGCCCATGAAGCTTACGGAAACGATGGAAGCCGCCACAAGCGTTGCGGGAACGCCCTTGAAAGTTTCTGGAATATCAACGTATTCAAGCTTTTTGCGAACTCCTGAGAAAATTACCAGCGCGAGCATGAATCCCAAACCTGCTCCGAGAGCGTTGACGATTGACTGAATAAAGCTGTAGCTGTTGTCGATGTTCAGCACGGTAACGCCCAGTACAGCGCAGTTTGTAGTGATCAGCGGCAGATAAACGCCGAGAGATTTATAAAGGGGCGGAAGCATTTTTTTCAGAATGACTTCCACAAGCTGAACGAAGAGCGCAATAACAAGGATAAACGCCACTGTATCGAAATACTCCAGACTATTGGGGACAAGGATAAAGTGATGTATAGGATATGTAACGGCGGTTGCGCAGATCATTACAAAAGTAACTGCAATACCCATTCCCGAAGCGCTGTCGAGCTTTTTTGAAACCCCGAGAAAGGGGCAGATTCCCATGAATTTCGAAAGCACAAAATTATCGGTCAGCATAGCCGAAAGCAGAATTACACCTAAAGTTTTCATGCGGATTCACCCTCCTTTTTGTCGCAATTTCCTGCCATAGGACAGTTATCGCAAGAGCCGCATTCGATTTCCTGAGGCGGCTTTTTATTCGCAATCTTATTGATAACGGCAATAATTATACCTAAAGTAAAGAAACCTCCGGCAGGCATTATAAAAATGAGCATTGGATTCTGATGAAGCGCGGGGATATCCATACCGAACCATTGACCTGCGCCGATTATTTCGCGGACAGAACCCATGATGAACAGAGCGAGCGTAAAGCCGATTCCCATTCCGATAGCGTCGCAGGCAGAAGCAATAATGCCGTTTTTGCTTGCAAACATTTCTGCTCTGCCGAATATGATGCAGTTTACGGTGATGAGCGTGAGATAAATTCCGAGGCTGTCATAAAGCGACGGCACGAAGCCTTCGAGGAGAAATCCGATAAGAGTTACGAAACTTGCAATTATAACGATAAACGCGGGAATTCGCACTTTATCGGGAATCACTTTCCGCAGAGCGGATATTACGATATTAGAGCCGAGGAGAACGAACGTGGTAGCAAGACCCATACCGATTCCGTTGCTTGCCTGAGTTGTTACCGCGAGCGTGGGACACATTCCAAGAAGCATTACAAGAGTCGGGTTTTCCTTGATGATACCCTTAGTAATTTCTTTTACAAGAGAATTTTTATTTTCCGCCACTTAAAATCGCCTCCTTATTTTCGGTATATACCTTTAAAGCCGTATTAACGGCGGAATTCATGCCCTTTGAAGAGAATGTTGCGCCGCTTATGGAATCCACCTGAACTCCCGTTTCGGAAGTCCCGTAAAATTTTTCGCGGAAATCTTAGTTATCGCGTACTTTTGAACCGAGACCGGGAGTTTCGCCGAGAGATACGAATTCGATTCCCGAAACTTCGCCGTTTTCGTCGATACCCACGAGAATATTAATACCGCCTTTGGAATATCCGTCCGCGACTACCTGAATTGCGGTCTTTCCGTCGGAAGTGACGGCAATCGCCTGAACAGCGTCGTTTCCGAAATTATCATCAATGAGAGTGCTTTCGGTTTTGCCGAAAATAGCTTCAACGCTCGAATTAAAGCGCATTGCTTTCTGCTCGGCAATATTTTCTTTAGTCAGCTCATGAGCAAATGTGAGCAGCAATGCAGCGGCAATGCATATAACAGTCAGTATAATTGGCGGCTTCACATTATCTTTCATTTTTTTCAGCCTCCTTTGCACCGAATACCTTTGTACGTGTAAGCTGCTCGATGTAGGGAGTCAGCACGTTCATCAGCAATATCGAGAATGAAACGCCTTCGGGGAACGAACCGAATCGGCGTATAACGAATGTGATGATTCCGCAGCCGATTCCGAAAACGATCTTGCCTTTTGTAGAGATAGGAGTTGTGGCGTAGTCGGTCGCCATGAAGAATGCGCCAAGGAATACGCCGCCTGCAAGTATCTGATAAAGGGGATCTTCACCGGAAATAAACGACAGAAGGGCGAGAACGCCGATGAAAGAAATTGGTGCGGCAAGGCTGATTATTCTTCTTGCCGCGAGATAAAGTCCGCCAAGAAG
The DNA here is from genome assembly GCA_002362135.1 of Ruminococcus sp. UBA3286. Classification (GTDB taxonomy): domain Bacteria; phylum Bacillota; class Clostridia; order Oscillospirales; family Ruminococcaceae; genus Ruminococcus. The sequence goes on from DETO01000019.1 coordinate 3,981, forward strand.
AAGTGCAAGCGCGCAGGTTTCGCCCATGCAGCCGCCGACGTTTCCAAGAAAAAGATCGAGATAAGAGGGGAGTTCCGCGCCTTCACCGAGGGCGAGCGGAGTAGCCGAAGTAACGGCGTCAGCAGCAGCTTCACGCCAGAAGAAGGGGACTACCCAATGAGTCATCGCCGTAGGAAAGCTTACCATGAGGACGATTCGCGCGGTAATCGCTGGGTTTGCGAAATTCTGTCCCAGACCGCCGAAAAGCTGCTTTACGATAACAATAGCGACGAAACTTCCGATAGTCGCCATCCATAACGGAAGCGTAACGGGAAGATTAAGAGCGAGAATTATTCCGGTAACTACCGCCGAAAGATCGCTGATAGTATTATCGCGCTTCATTATTTTGCGGCAGAGAAATTCAAACAGAACGCAGCAGCCGACGCATACAGCGGTAAGAAGCAGCGCGCGGAATCCAAAGAAAACGCAGGCTGCAATGAGCGCGGGTACAAGGGCGATGCAGACATTCAGCATGATATTTGAAGTTTTGAGATAATTTTCATCGTGGGGAGACGGTGAAACGATAAGTCTTTTCATCTTCTTAGCCTCACTTTCTTGGTATCAGGGATTTTGCAAGCTGATTTGTTTCAGCAAGCTTTCTGTTGGCAGGGCAAACATAAGTACAGCTTCCGCAGTTCATGCAGAGAGTTACTTTTAATTTTTTCAGATCGTCGATGTCCTTGAGTTTATACGCTCTGTCGATCTCGGCAGGCATCAGACCGAGGGGGCAGACATTTACGCATCTGCCGCAGCGAATACACGCCGAGGGTCTGCGGTCGTCATATTTCGCGAAAGCCAGAATCGCGTTTGAAGTTTTTGTAACAGGCATATTCACATCGGGAACAGCCATTCCCATCATCGGACCGCCGGACAGCAGCTTTATCATAGCTTCCGTATCGGTCTTGCAGAATTTGAGAATATCGATCATAGGCGTACCAACGGCAGCCAAAACATTTTTAGGCTCTCCGACAGCGTTTCCGTCAACGGTTATCCTGCGCGAAATAAGCGGCATTCCCGTCTGAGTGTAGCAATAAATGAATGAAACGGTCGAAACGTTCAGCACGAGAACACCAACATCAGAGGGAAGCTGACCTTCCATTACGATGCGGTTAGTGGAATTGTAAATTATCACTTTTTCCGCGCCCTGAGGATAAGCGGAAGGCAGCGTGATTATATCTATGGTATCATCATTAGCTGCCATATCGGTGAATTTGCTGATCGCTTCGGGCTTATTTGCTTCAACAGCGATCTTGGCATTTTTAATGCCGAGCATATCTTTAACCAGACGGATACCCTTGAGAACATCGTCGGTATGCTCCATCATTTCGCGGTAATCCGCTGTTATGTAAGGTTCGCATTCGGCAGCGTTGATAATAAGAGTATCGAGAGGCGTTTTGGGATTAAGCTTGATATGCGTGGGAAATCCTGCGCCGCCAAGACCGCATACTCCGCTTTCGCGAACAGCCTTGATGAAGCTTTCTTTGTCGTTGATCTCGGGAGGGCGGATTTCCTCGGATACCTCCTGTTTTCCGTCGGATTCGATCTCCACAGCTTTGCATACCGCTCCCATGGCAGTCTGATAATCGCTGACAGCCGTGACCTTTCCGGATACGCTTGAATGAACGGGAACACTGAAAGGGGCGTCGCAGTCGCCTATCTTCTGACCGACTTTCACCATGTCGCCGACTTTCACCATCGGAGTGCATGGTACGCCCATGTGCATTCCCATGGGCAGTTTAACTTTAGCAGGCACAGGGAATGTGACGGTTTCGCAGTTTTCCGTATTTTTGCGGTGTTTAAGGCGAATTCCGTTTAATTTTTTCATACTTATCTCCTTTCATGAGTTTATACAGGTAAAATTCACAGATACTTATATTATATAGTATTTTTAGTGCTTTTGCAATAGTTTTTTCGTTATTTGAAAAAAATTTCTGAAAACTCTTTTATTTTTTAAAAATATGTGGTATAATAAAAATAATTCCAAAATAATTTTAAAATTCCGAATAACTTT
>DETO01000047.1 GCA_002362135.1 Ruminococcus sp. UBA3286
TATAATATATACAGTTGAAAAAATACCCCTATAGGGTATATCGGAGGTTTAATATGAATGAAAATCATGATTGCTGCTGCCGTTTTAAAAAAACTCCCAGAAGCGAGGAGACTTCGCGGCAGTTAAGAAACAGAATAAACAGGATAGTCGGGCAGCTTAACGGTATTCAGAAAATGCTCGACGAAAACCGTTATTGCGGCGATATTCTTACGCAAATTTCCGCCGTGGAAAGCGCTCTTCAAAACGTCGGATACATGATACTTGAAGAACATATGCAGACTTGTGTGATTGAAGAGGTCAGAAACGGCAATAATGATATTGTTGCAGAAGCCGTTGAGCTTATCAAAAAATTAAAATAGGAGTATTGCCATGAAAAAGTTAAAATATGACGTCACAGGCATGACCTGCTCAGCGTGTCAGGCTCACGTCGAAAAGGCTGTAAAAAATGTCGGCGGCGTTTCTACTGTTAATGTTAATCTGCTGCGAAATTTCATGCAGGTCGAATTTGATGAAAATACCGCTGATTCCGCAAAAATCATCGCTGCTGTCGAAAAGGCAGGCTACGGCGCATCGGAACAAGGAGCTGAAATCTCCAAAAGCAGCGGCGGCGACGAACTGAAAAAGATGAAATTCAGGCTTATCAGTTCCGTTTGCTTTCTCGTGCCGCTCTTTTATATATGTATGGGACATATGGTCAACGCGCCTATTCCACCGATTTTAAGCGGCAGCGAAAACATGATGATATTTACTTTAACTCAGCTTTTGCTGACTGTTCCGATCATCGCCTTGAATTTTCATTTTTTCAGTAACGGTTTCAAAAATTTGCTTCACCGCGCTCCGAATATGGATAGCCTCATCGCTATCGGCGCTTCGGCTGCATTTTTGTACAGTTTATACGGCACTTACATGATGGCTTATCATATGGGCAGAGGCGATCTCCCTGCTGCTCACGAATATATGATGAACCTTTACTACGAATCATGCGGAACGATACTCACGCTGATAACCGTCGGAAAATACCTTGAATCCAAAAGCAAAAGAAAAACTTCAGACGCCGTCAGCAAGCTTGTGAATCTTGCGCCTAAAACAGCTATCGTTCTGCGAAACGGTTCGGAAACGGAAATTCCCGCTTCTGAAATAGCAGTCGGAGATATTTTTATTCTTAAAGCAGGAGCGTCAGTTCCCTGCGACGGTACGGTTATTGAGGGCAGCTGTTCCGTAGATCAATCGGCATTGACAGGCGAAAGTATTCCCGTAGTTAAAAACGTCGGCGATACCCTTATGAGCGCAAGCGTTTCCACGGGCGGCTCGGTAAAATGCCGCTGCGATAAAACCGAAAAGGATTCGACTCTTTCGCAGATAATCGCTCTGGTGGAGGACGCCGCCGCTTCGAAAGCTCCGATAGCGCGTCTTGCCGATAAGATAAGCGGAATTTTCGTTCCTGTCGTTATAGCGATCGCAATTATAGCCGCTGCTGCATGGATTCTCTTCACACGTGATTTCGCCGCTGCTCTTAAAGCTGCTATCTCTGTTCTTGTAATTTCATGTCCGTGTTCGCTGGGACTTGCAACTCCAACAGCAATTATGGTCGGAACAGGTAAGGGCGCACAAAACGGAATCCTCATAAAATCAGCTGAAAGCCTTGAGACTGCGCATCATATCACTACTGTCGTACTTGATAAAACAGGCACTTGCACCAAGGGAATCCCTACTGTCAGCGAAATCATTCCGCATGATATCTCCGAACGCGATCTTCTCACGCTCGCAGGCTCTCTGGAGGCGTATTCCTCCCATCCGCTCGCTAAATCAATTATGGAATTCTGCCACGATAAAAATATTCCCCAGCTGGGCTGTACGGATTATCGCGAGACGGAGGGCGGAGGAATTTCAGGCACGATCGGCGATAAAACCGTGATGATAGGCAATCTTCGCCTTATGAAGCAGAATAATATCGATCCTGCCGAGTTCGTAAGCAAAGCGGAGCAGGCTGCTGAAAACGGCGCAATTCCGCTTTATGCCGCTGTAAACGGTAAATTTGCAGGAATAATTACGGCTGCCGATCCGATCAAACCCACTTCCGCGGAGGCAATCTCCATGATGAAAGAAATGGGACTGAAAACAATCATGCTTACGGGCGACAATGCAAAAACAGCCGAAGCAATCCGCCGCGAACTGGATATTGACGAAGTATACGCCGAGCTTTTGCCGAAGGATAAGACGGATATGATAAATAAACTTCGCGAAAAGGGCGAGCGCACAGCAATGATCGGCGACGGAATAAACGACGCTCCTGCGCTTGCTGCTGCCGATGTAGGAATGGCTCTCGGAGCAGGTCAGGATATCGCAATAGAATCCGCCGATATCGTACTGATGAAAAGCGATCTCCGCGACGCTGCGGAAGCTGTCAGACTTAGCAGGGCTACAATGCGCAATATCAAGCAAAATCTCTTCAGGGCGCTTTTTTACAACGCTTTGGGAATCCCTCTTGCGGCAGGGCTTTTCTTCCCTATTTTCAAATGGCAGCTTAATCCTATGTTCGGAGCTGCTGCTATGAGTCTGAGTTCGGTTTGCGTTGTAACAAATGCGCTTAGGCTTAATCTTTTCAAATCTAAAAAGAGCGATATTCCAGAAGAATCGTCTACAAATGACTTGCAGCGAAAGGAGGTGACAACAATGAAGAAAACAATGTTCATCGACGGCATGATGTGCAATCACTGCACGGGAATGGTAACTAAGGTGCTGAACGCTATCGACGGCGTTTCCGCTGAGGTTTCTCTCGAAAACAAATGCGCTTATATCGAGCTTTCAAAGGAAGTTTCCGATGATGTTCTCGTAAATGCAGTTACAGAAGCAGGTTACGAAGTCAAGGGTATCGAATAAGAAGATTTAAAGGCAATACCATTAAAAAATCGTGGTATTGCCTTTAATTTTGTAAAAACAGATTATATAATTATAAAGTCGCTGTTCGCATAGCCTGTTACGCCATTATAGCTTACTACATACCAGCCATTATATTCGCCTGTAATAAGCATTGCAGCATTATTCGGGATCTTACCGATTATCGCGCCGTCCATAGACGGATAACTGCGGATATTAAGATTTGAGCCATCCGTAGAGACCATACCGTACCTGACTGCCGTGGGCAAAATAAACGGTATGCCGAAATAATCGCAAAGCGAATCCACAAGATTTTTCGCGATTTCATCGAGATTATTTTTCAGCCACGCTTCATCTGCGTAGTTATCATGATAGCCCAGTTCGCAAAGAACGGCAACCGCTCTTGTGCGGAGAACTTCTCCGAGACTATATGTCGGCAATGCGCGCGTTTTTTCGGGCAGAGGATATATCTCCTTTAAGTTATTCGAGATAATATTAGCAAGACGCTCGCTTTCACTGCTGGATGGCGCGAAATATATATCGATACCACGAAGCTTTCCTGCCAGACTTTCCGGAGCGGCATTTGTATGCAGCGCAAGATGAACGTCAAAATCACCTGCATTCGAGTCGCTTATCGCTCCCTGAACATTTCTGTCCGGATCGTTTCTGACATAGGAGATACCGCTCGAAAGCAGATAAGGCTCCATACGGTCGGCAAGGAGGTTCATGTAAAGTTCCTCGTTGCCTTCAGTTGCGTATTTATTCCATTCCTGAGTTGAAGGACTTAAAAACAGCTTAGGCATAAAAAACATTCCTTTCGCCAGATTTGGATAATTATAGTCAAACAACTTGATAATATCCATAATCATTATATGCGAAAAGGAATGTTTTTGTGAATTTGAACTTATTTTTTCTTCTTTTTATTACCGACTTTCGGAACAGCATACTTCGGCTTTACCGGCTTCGCGCGGTTTTTGAAGAGTACATAGGAGTAAATACAGATCAGTATATAAATTCCGCAAAGCATTCCGGAAATGATAAAGGCTTTTTTGAACCATTTAGATTTCGGGAACATTTTTGCCGCGTACAAATTATATTTTGTCACTGATCTGTCAATGTCGGCAACCGCTATCAACTCGACCGTCGCAAGATCTTCTCCTGAATATTCAAGCGTAACTTCTCCCAGAACTTCGCCTTTTTTTACAGGCGCCTGCAATTCCGATTTATACCATTTGATCTTGTCACGGCTGATCAGCGAAATATCCACTTCGTCATACCACAAAAGCGAGACTTCGTTTTTCGGACGGGCAAGCACATAATCGTTACCCTCGGAAAGGCTGACGGGAAGCTCGCCAAGTTCCGCCGATTCCGCAAGAACTACCTGATAGGAAAAATTGTTGAACGCCCAGTCGAACAGCGATTTCGCGTCGTCAAGGTGATAATAAGTTATATTTCCTTCAGAATCCGTCAGCGGCGCTTTCATTGCCACTACGAGGTAATTATTGCCGTCCTTGCCTGCAAGGGACACGATATTTCTGCCGCCAAGTTCCAGATTTCCCGTCTTTACTCCGCGGACTCCCGGATAATAATACTCGTCGCTTTCGGCATTCATCATGAGATTAGAATGATACCAGCGCCACGATTCTCTGTCCTCATGACGTTCAAGATTCGGTACGGACGGGTCGTACATATAGGTTGAGCAGATCTTATCAAAATTCGGCGTATCAAGAGCGTATTCCGTAAGTATAGCCATATCTCTCGCCGTAGTGTACTGATCTTTATCATACATACCGGTTGGATTTGTAAAATGAGTTGCCGAAAGCCCGATCTCCGCCGCCTTCTGATTCATTTTCTCAACAAAAGCCGATATATCGCCTTCACCGATATTGTACGCAATAGTCTGCGCCGCTTCGACGGAGGACGTAAGCATCATGGCATATAAAAGGTCGTTATAGCTGAGAATATCGCCGTCGTAAATATCTGCATACCGCAGATCGTCTTTGAATTCCGTTTCGCTGAGCGACGCATAAACAGATGAATCTATTGTCAATTCCTGCGTAAGATCACCGCATTCTTCAATGCACACGACCGCCGTCATAATATTTACAAGCGGCCCCGGAAGCTGCTTGGCGTCGGCATTTTTTTCATGTATCACAACATCGCTGTCAAGATTTATAAGTATCGCCGATTCGCTGTATATCGAATCTTTCAGCGTAAAATTTACGGCTTCGGCTTTATATGGCTTCGCAAGCGGAAGGATTATAGCTGCCGCCGACAAAAGCGCTATGATTTGTTTTTTCATAGTTATATTCCTTTCGTAAAGTTAT
>DETO01000021.1 GCA_002362135.1 Ruminococcus sp. UBA3286
AAAACTTGATTTTTTAAATGAAAGAATGTATAATTAAAGTACAGAAAACAGAATGTGTTAAAATTAAAATAAAAATATGGAGGACAATACGATGCATTCAAAATTTATCAAAAAGGCAAGTGCGGCTGTTATGGCTGCCGCAATGGCTCTTAACGGTCTGGCTGTAGGTACGACAAGCGTAGTTACGGCTGCCGATGAGCTTACGAGATACGAATTCGAGGACGCTGCGCTTACCGGAACTATCGTTGTTCAGGATATGGACGGCGCAAGCAACGGCAAGGTCGCAAATATGACTGAAAGCGGTACTATCACTATGGATATTGAAGTGCCGACGGCAGGTATGTACACGCTGACTTTCTATGCGGCAGGTCAGGGCGGCAGCAAAACTCAGTCGCTCACGATCAACGGCATTTCACCCGGAGATTTGGCAATTCCCGAGTCAAAAACTCCCGTGCCTGTTAAACTTATGACTAATCTTTCCGCAGGCAAGAATACGGTCGTTATCACAAAAAGCTGGGGCTGGACATGGTTTGACTACATGACTGTTGAATCAGCAGCCGATATAAAGATCACGGCTTCCCAGACAACTCCCTGCAATCAGTACGCCACGGCAGAGGCTAAGTCGCTTATGAATTACCTTTCCGAAGTTTACGGAAATAATATTCTTTCAGGTCAGCAGGAGATCTACAACTATGGTCATGGCGGAAATTTTGAGCAGGAATTTGAATATCTTAAAGAAAAAACAGGTCATTATCCTGCTATCAGAGGTTTTGACTTCCTTAACTGCGCAAATATTCTTTATGGTTCCGAGGACGGAACTGTTGACAGAATGATAGACTGGGCAAAAAATAAGAACGGTATCGTTACGGCTTCCTGGCATATTACTGTTCCTAAGAGAATGGCAGGGTACAAGGTCGGCGATTATGTTGATTACGGAAACGCAACATACAAACCGACTGAAACTGATTTTGTAACTTCAAACGTTCTTGTTGAAGGCACTGTTGAGCGAGAATTCTATCTGAAATCTCTCGAAAATCTTGCAGGTCAGCTGAAAGAACTTCAGGATGCAGGCGTACCTGTTCTGTTCCGTCCGCTTCACGAAGCAGAAGGCGGCGGCGGTGAGACAGGCGGCTGGTTCTGGTGGGCTAAGGACGGCTCGGCTGTTTATAAGGAGATCTGGAATCTCACTTATGATACGCTTACATATGACTACGGTCTGAATAACCTTATCTGGGAATGGAACAGCTATAACTTCGCTACTTCCGCAGACTGGTATCCGGGCGACGACCGCGTTGATATTATCGGCTACGATAAGTACAGTTGCACAGACTGGTCTACGGGTTCTGCTGTTAAATCACACAATGACAGCGCGATCGCTTCTACTTTCTTCGGAATCAAGGATAAGTACGACAGCAAGAAAATGATCGCCATGATGGAGAACGACAGCTTCTCAACTGTTGACAATCTGATAAACGACAAGGCTGCATGGCTCTATTTCTGCACATGGTACGACGGTGAAGACGGCGCTGATAAATTTCTGACCGATCCTCTTTTCAATACCTTAGAAGATACTGTCGAGATGTATCAGAGCGACTACTGCGTCACCCTCGACGAACTTCCTGCCGATCTTTACACAAGATTCTCAGGTCAGGTAGAGCCTGTTCAGTCAACTACAAGACCTACTACTACCAAAGCTTCTACAACTACGACCGTAAGCACAGAGGCTGATCCTACAAAGGAGTATGGCAAGGTAGTTTATAATTCAGCTAAAAATTACTACGATATCACACTTCCAAAACCGTCGGCTGATTTCTACATTGACATTGAGCCGGCTAAGGGCGTTGAATACGCTAACGGCGGTTTGGGTGTAAGCGTTGAACTTAACGGAGAATATTACTGGGCTAACATTCAGTGGGAATACAAGGGCGGTTCTACGTCGATTCCCGTAAATGTAGTCGATAATCTGTACAACGTTTCGCTCGGCAACGACGTTGTTGAGGACGAAGCGATTATTGAGGCTGTTAAGAAGGAACTCGGCAAGGGTACAACTTATCAGGGTCAGGTATGGTACGTACAGATCGGTGAAAAAGAAGCTTCAAATACCGATGTGAAGATAAAATCGGCATACGTTAAGACTGCTTCTTCCGACGATACTACAACTGAAACTGTTCCCGGTACAACTGATAAGAAGCCGGGCGCAAAGCTCTTTGGCGATGCAAACGTTGACGGTAAGGTTGAGATTGCCGACGCTACTCTTATTCTCCAGTACCTCACAAATAAGGACGAATATAAGCTTACCGAAGAGGGAATGGCAAACGCCGACTGCGCTAACAACGGCGACGGAGTAACTGCTCTCGACGCTCTTGCGATTCAGAAAATGGACGCAGGCATCTACAAGCAGAGCGAGTTCCCCGTAAAGGAATAATTACTAATACTAAAAAACGGGCTTCCGAAAGGAAGTCCGTTAATATTGCTCCATCAATTAAACGCTGCCGCCAATATTTGTTAATGATTAGTTTGAGGAGCGATAATAAATTTTATTTTTGAGGAGAGTATTTACATGAAAACAAATGTCACAAAAATATCTCCAAAGTATCCTTTAGGTGAAGAACCTGATTACATTGACCCTCTTGAATATAATGATTGTCGTTTTGGTCTTGGAAGAATTGGAGCGTCGCCTTTAGTTGTTATCTGTATGAATCCATCAGCAGCAAGGGAAGAATCAAGTGATCATACTATTAATACTATCATTAGTATGAGTAAAACTCTTGGAAACAATGGGTGGGTAGTTTTTAATCTATACCCGGAAAGAGCAACTGAAGCCTGTGAGATCGAAAATTTTAATGAAGAATGGTCTGCGCAAAATATAAAAGTAATAAAAGAGTTTCTTATCGCGAATCATATTACAGAAGTATTTGGAGCGTGGGGAGACGATAAAAAAGTTGAGGCTTTAATAAAAGGGAGAACCGCTCTTTTATCCACCTTGAAAGAAATGGGCGTTAAAGTTTACCATTTCGGAACATTAACGAAAAGCGGAAATCCACGCCATATCTTACAAAGGCATGAAAAAAGAGATTTCACAAATAAAATATACTTAGAGATTTAAGGCGATATTATACTCCCCTCTATTCCAA
>DETO01000075.1:0-17532 GCA_002362135.1 Ruminococcus sp. UBA3286
TTCGCTTCACTCGACTGCCGCTCCTGACAGCTTTATTATTATATCACCTTTTTCGGAGTTTGTCAAGCCGAAAAATTTACTCGTTTCTTTCATGATTTTGTACAATTTGCCACATAACTACATTATAAATAAAAAATGCACAGCAAAAGCCATGCATTTTTCATATTTTTGATTATGGAATTTTAAACCACGTCAAATCGATTCCCGAAACGTGCTTGTCGCGTTCCGCCTCGACCTCATCGTCCGTTAGTATGCCGTCTTCCTCCGCCTTATCAAGCGTGATCGGATATGTACCAATATGCCTATCCGCGTTGAATCGCGCAGAAGCCACCGCCATTATCTTATAATCCTTGACATAGAATTTATAAACCATGCCGTCTTCGTCAATAATTTTATCAATAGCATGAGTAATTTTCTCATTCCACTCGTTAATGGTAGCAGTCTTAGCAGGATCAGGTGAGGGCGGCGTTACAGCCGTACCGCTCGCGTCGCTGAGGAAACCGCTGTTGCCGTCGTAGTAAAAATACCACTCCGTACCCGCGGTCGGGCTTGTATAGATATGCGACATAGCAGCCGCCTGCTTCGTTGCGTCTGCGCCTGCGTCCTCGTATGCCTTGATATACTTACGCTCGCCGAAATTCAGCTCCGTTACGGCTTTCTGGGCGGCGTTGAAAATTGCTCTTGCCTTGCTGTTCTGAGTTCTCGTGCGCGCACGGTTCATGAAATATCCCCATGACGGAATCAGCACCGCCGCGAGAATGCCGATAATCGCGATAACAATAATCAGCTCAATGAGGGTAAAACCCTTTTTCTTCTTCATGGGATTGCCTCCTAATCTACATATAACTGCAATTCTATTATAGCAAATTATTCACAATTTGTCAACAAAAACTCTTTAGAAATTATGCACAACTTTTCCACGCCAATTTTGTGCATTATTCGAGCAGTTCCAGAGCCTTTTGAAGCTGAATATCCTCGTCCGTGCCGATAAGCGCGCTGTCCATTTCCACCTCGATATTGAGGAACAACGTACATTTCATTCAAAATTGTAAACTTTTTTCGCCAATTTGATTTAATCTCACTTTATGAACAAGTACATTCTCCCTGTCAACGCCAAAATTGCAGCAGCAGTCAAAACAAACTTTTTATTGTTCATATATTCGCCAATATTCTTAAAAAAAATCCCCTGCAAAAAAGCAGAGGATTTTTTAATTTTCTCAAATATAATTTCAAAAATCAAGTAACTGAAATTGCAGCAGTTGATGCAGATGAACCTGAAGGAGCAGCTGCCCAAGTCATAGTAGCAAATCCTTTAGCAGTAACATTAGCCGTAGCAGTAGCATTTGCTGCTGTATCAGAGCCTTTTCCACCACATGCAATATAAGTAGCAATAGCAAGTGCATGATTACAAGCAGTAGCATTTGCAGCCTTATATCCCTCGTAAGTATCAGTTGTAACAACACCACCAGGCTGTGTACCAGTATAAGTAGAATCCTGTGCACACGCTACAGCAAGACAAGTACCACCAGAAATAGAAGCCTGAGCATACTTAATTTTCTTAACATCCTCAAAGAAATTAGCGATCTTTGTATCAAACTTTGAAAGGGCACCAGGAGTACCATTAGTTACACCGTCAAGACCCGATCCAGCAGGAGATGCAGCAGTTGCACCTGTCCAGTTTGTACCGTCAAAACTGAGAATATGAGTACCGCCTATATCAACGCCCTCTTCATCAAGTTCCGTGAGAGCTGTGTTGATTGCCTTGTAAACGGAAGAAGCCGCCGAATTAGCACCTGAAACCTTGGACTTCTTTACGTAACCAAGCATTGTAGGTACGAGGATAGCTGCGAGAACACCGATGATAGCGATAACAACGATGAGCTCAATAAGGGTAAAGCCCTTTTTCTTTGTAGTTTTCATAACGAAAACCTCCTTTTATTATTTTTTGTGCGTCTGCACTTAATTTGTGGTTCGGGTGTATTTTCTGTCCCCCTCCCCTTTCTGTAATTATAGTATACCATTTCATTCACAAATTGTCAATACTTTCGCGAAATTTTTTTCATTAAAATTGCAAATTTTACATCCGAACGGTAAATAGCCATTTATTTTTTGTGCTTTTCGTCAAATTGCACAAAGTTCTGTGAATTGATAAACTATATTAACAGATGCCTTTAATTATATTAACGGGATTACTGCATTCCGCCCGTCGGAACGCCGCCCATCTGCGACAGGAAACGATAAAATTCCTGCTTATCCTGACACTTTTCAAGGGCGTCAATTTCATTGATAACGTTCTTCGCAACAAGGCGCGCAAGCTCCTGATCGAGGGACATCATGCCCTGCTGTTTACCTGTCTGGATAGCCGACTGGATAAGATGAATCTTGTTGTCGCGTATCATTGCCGCGATAGCGTCGGTAACGTTCAGAATTTCCATTACGGCAATTCGTCCCGTGCCGTCCTTTTTCGGGATAAGAGTCTGCGAAATTACGCCCACAAGGTTATTCGCAAGCTGAGTACGAATCTGCTGCTGCTGATGCTCGGGGTAAACGTCGATGATACGGTTGATAGTATCGGCTGCGGAAGTCGTATGGAGCGTGGACATTACAAGGTGACCTGTTTCGGCGGCGGTTACGGCTGCCTGAATGGTCTCGAAGTCACGCATTTCTCCAACGAGGATAACGTCGGGGTCTTCACGGAGCGCGGCTCTCAGCGCAAGCGCGAACGAGGGAACGTCGTCGCCGATTTCACGCTGATTTACCATGCATCTCTTATGCTCGTGAACATACTCGATAGGGTCTTCGACCGTGATTATGTGCGCGCTTCTGTTGAGGTTTACGAAGTCTATCATACCTGCCAGCGTAGTGGATTTACCCGAACCCGTAGGGCCTGTTACAAGCACAAGTCCGCGGGGACGCATCGCAAAATCCGCAAGAATAGGCGGCAGCATGAGATCTTCCAGAGTAGGAATATCGTTGCGCAGAAGTCGGATAGCGATTCCGGGCTTGCCCTTCTGAAAATACACGTTTACACGGTGACGGTATCCGCTCTTCGTCTGGAACGAAAAGTCGGTATCGATGTGGTTGTTTATCTGCGTCTGCTGAGCCTCGTTGGTCATCTGGTTGACGATATCGAGTATTTCTTCTTCGTCCATTTCGGGATACTGCGAACGCATCGTGCGGAGCGTACCGTTAAGGCGTACAACAGGCGCGATAGCGTTTGTGAAATGCAGGTCGGAGCAGCCCAGAAGGCGTACTTCGTCAAGTATGCGGTGAATATTTATAATACCCATGATTAATTTTCCTCCCATTTATTATACAGAGAATGTTGATCTTACAAGCTCATCTATTGATGTTTCGCCTGCCTGAACGAGTTCGGAGGCGTTGTCGCGGAGCAGCTTTGTGCCGTTAGCCTTTGCCGCCGCCTCGATCTCCTCCTTACCGCCGCCTGCCGCGATGATCGCGGATACCTTAGCGGTACAGTGAATGATCTCATGAATCGCGGTTCTTCCGCGGTAGCCCGTGTTGTTGCAGTTAGGGCAGCCTACAGGCTCGTAAATCTGAATCGAAGAGGGAATTCCCATAAGCTCGTTCTCCTCCTCCGTGGACATTCTCGGACGTTTGCATGACGGGCAGAGAACCTTTACAAGTCGCTGCGCGATAACGCCGATAAGCGAAGTTGCAACCATGTACGCCGCAACGCCCATATCAACAAGACGTACAACCGTAGAAGCGGCGTCGTTCGTATGAAGTGTGGAAAGCACAAGGTGTCCCGTGATAGCGGCGCGGATACCGATATCGGCAGTTTCCGTATCACGCATCTCACCGATCATTACGATATCAGGATCCTGACGGAGAATCGAACGAAGGGCGGCTGCGAACGTCATGCCTGCCTTCTGGTTTACCTGACATTGATTGATTCCGTCGATAGCTTTTTCGACAGGGTCTTCAACCGTAACGACGTTTACGTTTGGCTTGGCAATCTCACCGAGAGCGGCATAAAGAGTAGTAGTTTTACCTGAACCGGTAGGGCCTGTAACGAGGATAACGCCGTGGGGAACGCGGAGCATAGACTCGAAAAGCTGGTAGTTGTAGTCGGACATACCGAGATCGGTTATCTTACGAAGCGCGATCTGACCTGTGGAAAGGATACGGATAACTATCTTTTCGCCGTGAACCATCGGAAGCGAAGATACACGGACGTCGAGCGTGCAGCCGTCAACGACCTGCGTGAAACGTCCGTCCTGCGGGATTCTCTTTTCGGCGATATTCATTCCGCTGATAAGCTTGAAACGCGTCGTCAGCGCGCTGTGTACTGCGGAAGAAATATTCATCAGTTCGACAAGGTCGCCGTTTACACGGATACGGATTCTTGTATACTTGTCAAAAGGCTCGATATGAATATCGGTAGCGTCCGCTCTGAACGAGTTTTCAACAATAGTCGTCGCAAGTTTAACGATAGGCGCGGATTCTACACGATCCTGCGATTCCTGTTCTTCGATGCTGCCGCCGAGATCGTTCGCCATAGCGTTTACGCCCTCAAGAACGGTATCAACGTTCTGCATGGAGTAGCACTTACCGATAGCCTTATTAATGGAAGACGTCGTTGCAAGAACAGGAATGGTATCCATACCGGTAGAAACTTTGATATCTTCAAGTACGATAAAGTTTACGGGGTCATTTGTTGCAACAGTAAGACGCTTTCCCATGATAGCGATAGCGATGACCGTATGCTTTCTTGCAAGCTGTTCCGGAACTTTCTGTACAGCTTCCGTATTGATCTCGATATTGTCAAGATCGACATACTGAACTCTCAGCTTGCCTGCCAGCGCCTTTGTGAAATTGATCTCGGACATAAATCCGAGTTCAACGACAACGTCGCCGAATTTTTTCGCGCCGCCCGATTCTTTCTGCGCCTCAAGAACTTTCTGGAGCTGTTCCTCCGTAATAAGTCCCTGACTAACTAAGTAGTCGCCAATTCTCTCATTTCTCATAAACAAACCTCCGCTTATTATTTGGAACAAATTTTGAAACATAACAAAAATTGTTCTTGAATTACTTGAAATTTATTTAAAATCTGATATAATAGTATTATATCAATAATTTAATGTAAGGAGGTCAAAATCATGTTTGGATTTGAAAATATGCTCCATAATGAATTTACCGAGCTGCCCTTCAAAATCATGTTTTTAACCGTAATTTTTATCTTTGGCATTTGCATAGGAAGCTTTCTCAATGTTGTCATAATCAGACTTCCGCGGGACGAATCATTGATAAAGCGCTCCTCGCACTGCATGACCTGCGGCACGAAGATAAGACCTATCGATCTGATACCCGTATTCAGCTGGATCTTCCTGCGCGGAAAATGTCATAACTGCGGCGAGAAGATCTCTCCGCGCTATCCCATTGTCGAAAGTCTGAACGGTATTTTATATGTATTGACATTCATGATACTTGACATTAATGCTAAAGCCATAATAACCTGTCTTCTGATGTCGCTGCTGATAGTCGTGGGATTCATGGACTGGGACACGCAGCTTATAGACATGAAAATCGTCATTCCTATTTTCCTGCTCTCAATTCCTGCCGCGCTCTTCACAGACGATGTTTCCCTTGTTCACAGGATCGTCGGCGCGCTTGCGATAAGCGTTCCGTTCTTCATCATCGGCGAAGTCAGCCGCCCGATAATCAGAAAAACAAAAGGCGAAGATTTCCGCGCTATAGAACTGGGCGATACATATCTGATGTTTGCAGCAGGCGCGCTCCTCGGAACGCAGGCTATTATCGTTTCAGCATTGCTTGGCATTGTAGCCGCCGCCATATTCGGCGTTATAATTAAGCTTGTTACTAAAGATTCAAAATTCGCATTCGGGCCTTATCTTTCAATCGGCATTGCCGTTGCCATGCTTTGGGGAAACGACATTGCTCAGTGGTATATCGGACTCCTGACTTATCAGCCTCAGTAATGCAAAATAAATTACAGGCAGCAGCATTGATATGACTGCTGCCTGTTTTTTATTCATCCATAATCTGTCAGAATGTGATATCTGCGTCGTCGATCTCGGAAGGAACTGCATAAACAATATAAATATTATTGCTGTTCTTGTGATCGACAGAATTTGAAGTTCTCTGAACGAACGCCAGATCGTAGTAACCCTTTTTAAGAGTCAGAGGCTCGATTCCGGGCTGATCTCCGGGTGAAATGGGATTGCCGTCGCTGTCGAGAAGCTCTCCCGTCTCGTCTTTCTGCTTTGCACGGTAATACTTGTTAATATGATCGTTGTCTCTTGAAGCGGCGATCGCATTTATAAGAGCCATACTTGACGAACTCATATATGCAGGCGATCTGAATACCACATCAACGGACGAACCGTCCGCCGGCGAAACATGAAACATATTGGAAGAAGTTCCGTCTTTCTCATAAGCTACAACGTTCATGCTGAAACGTGAAGGCTTAACCTTAGTCGGATCGGAAACGCTTACCAGATTCAGCGGATTTAATCTGCTGTAGTAATATTTCGCATTGCTGTCTATCGGAAGCGGCGAACCTACAGTAACCGATCCGTCAGCCTCGATCGTTGCTTCATGGTATTGATTTACATCATCAGCGGCTTCCAGATCGCTGTTCGGAACGGGTTCGAGGTTAAACAATCCAAGCTGATAATAATACGAATAATTAATAAAATGCTCCGGATTGATTACCTGAATCGGCCCTTTACTTACGCTGACGCTGCTGGGATAGCAATTTGCTTTGCTGAAGTCTCTTACCTTAACGGGAGCCGTCGTATCCTTTATGATACTGTTTCCGGCTGTGAAGTTATAGACCGTCTCATAGATCTCGCCTGCTTTGCCAGCGATCGTATAATCCCTCGTAGCCGGATCGTAAAGCATGGTATCGTCATTGAGTATCTCAAGAACGTGAATCTTGCCTGTGATCGGCACAAGAGTGGAAGTACCCTGAATCTTGATAACGCCGTCGAAATAGTCGTCGGTAAAATCACGTACAGCCAGCCATTTTTCATCTCTGCCGGCAGCCGCGTCGTAACCGTCGATACTCATATCAGTATAATTCTTATACCTGATATTCTCAAGCGTATCATCGCATATGCCCTTTTCATATACCTTGGCAAACTGCGCGTATCTGAGAGAACCGTCAAAATAGTCGCTTACGTTATCAACATACGAAGCCGTGCGCTCTCTGATGGACGTATCAGTCATCTGTCTTGACACGGGATCGATAAAGGACATTATCAGCACCATCAGACCGCTGAAAATAGCAAGAACGATAATAAGCTCTATGAGCGTGAAGCCTTTAAGTTTGCTTTTTTTATTTTCCAAAGTGTTTCCTCCGTTCTTACTTATCATGGGCCAGGAGCTGTACTCGGCTCGATAAGATCAATGAAGTACAT
Organism: Ruminococcus sp. UBA3286; assembly: GCA_002362135.1. Taxonomy (GTDB): domain Bacteria; phylum Bacillota; class Clostridia; order Oscillospirales; family Ruminococcaceae; genus Ruminococcus. Next base: position 7,407 of record DETO01000075.1, read on the forward strand.
ATTCAGATCGCCGCCGAGTTCACCGTCAACGGCGTCTGAAGGGTCGAGAACAGCATACGCATTACCGTAAACATTTACGCCGTTCACGACTATCGGTACGCTTGCTGCGACCTGAGTAGCGTCCATGTCGTTTCCCATTTCAGCAACAGGAGCCTGACGAGCTACTTTTCCATTAACATTGTTTGCTGATCTGATATATGAATTTATCAGAGAAGATGTTGTTACCAGCACAAGAACCATTACGCTAAGGATAGCAAGCGAGATTATTATCTCCAGAAGAGTCATGCCCTTTTTGCCTGTTTTTTTAGATTTAAGCTTTATCATGCTATCCCTCCTTAATACTCGTCATAATACAGTACTGTATACTGGAAATCTCCGCTGCCGGGAATAGTCGGGGTCGGAGGGCCTCCGCCGTTATCGCAGTACATTACTTGCAGCATATTAGGAATGGTAACATCATTCGAATTAATACATCCCATTATAAACTGGGATGAAGCATTACTGCCATAAACATCATTTCCATTATAATAAATTGCAGACGGATAGCATTCTCCAGCCCTGCTACACGCCTCTATATTTACTGTAATATCCGGCGAAAGTATATTAGCTGTAAGCAGTTCCATGTTTGAAATGGTTAATTTTGAATTTTTCCCACCGTAAATTTCTATAGCCGGTCTAACTCGTTCTTTGTGCCAAGTATAATCTCCGTCTATTATATCTCCGGCGATATTCGGGTACGGAATGGGAGGTTCAGAAGAATCTGTTGCAATTTTTGCACTGTCCTGCGTATACTGTATCACCTTTCCATTGTAGTGTTTCAGAAGATTCAGATACTCTAATGTTACAAATTTAGCTGAACCGTTAAATTTGATTTCACTATTATCTTCTATATAGAACGCTACATTTCCGCCCTTTGAATCATCAACGATAATGTGTTTTCCTGCTGATACACTCAAACCCCTTACAATAATAAATAAATTACCGCCTTCGGGATTTATGACCAGAGAATTGTCTAAATTTCCCTGTAAGATACAGTTTTCGTTAATATATAATGCTGCATTATTCTTCTCGCTCGCTTGAAGCTCATTCCAACCGGCTGCAACTTCAATTTTGCATGGATTCTCGTCATTTACATTCAGAGACTTAACATACTTATTATCCATCAACGCTACCGCAGCGTCTCTATCTGATAAATCGAAAACTTTACCGGTTGAGCTGTTCAATTCATTACTCATTGCAGTATACTGTGAAGGAATTCCTACGTTTGCATATGGATCGGTAAGCGTGTCAGGAAGTTCATCAAGTCTTGTGATAACTTTTGTTTCACTTTCAGGAAGTTCGCCCATTCCATTGGGATCAGGAAGTTTTTCAAGTCCGAGCAAAACTTTTCTTTCCGCATATTTAGGATATACCTGATCGGTATGATAATCGCTCTTAAACTGAGCAATACTCTTATTATCCGAAGGCGTGGTAAACGCGTCAGTTTCCGAAACAAACTTTACAAATTCGCCTTTATCATTCACTTGATACCACAATTTTACATCTGTCGTAACATTTCCGCTGTCATAAAACTTCTTTTCGGTCGAATCGTACTCCGGCAACGTTCTGTAAGGTTCTTGATCATACAAATAACTGTTTGTTGTCGGATCATAATAGCTATTTTCCGCATCTATCGGCTCTGAACTGTATATAACGCCCTGAGTCGGATCGGACGGATCCTTATAGTATGTTTTTACACGATATGTTTCTTTGCCGTTTGGACGATGCCATTCGTCAAACGATGGTATAGATTCGTCAATATAGCCCCTCGCTTCAGCATAAAAATCATTCCATAGTTTATACGCATCATCATTATATTTTTGCGAAGAGGGATCAAGCGCATCCACATCAGCAGAAACCTGTGTACCTCTATTAAGAATATAGGAAATTTCATCTGGTGTTAAATCTGTTCTCCATGTATAAATTACCTTATTCCACGTTGGATTGCCCGCATAATCCATCGGCGTTTTATTACCATATTCATCAATATTGCACCATTTGTTCGGGTCAAGCTCAAGATAATGAATTTCTTCATTCTTTATTGTTTGATATTTTGTCTGATCAACTTTTCCATCATGTTCATATGTTTCAATTTCTGAACAATTAGACTTAAGAATAGGATCGCCTTTTGCTCCTGTATATCCGTCGTTATAAACTCCGCCAATAACGCCTGTGCCGGAACCGTCAAAGAATGATATTTTTGCGCCCGGAGCAACTGTAAGGGTTCCACCTACAATGAGATTTCCGCCTATCTTAACTTCTCCGGCTTTTATTGTGCAATCTCCTTCAACGCGAATATCGCCATATACCGTCAAATTCTGAATTTCAAGATTTCCCTTTGTATTGATTGAACTTGTATATCTTTCATTTGGCGATGTAGTTGTCTTATTTATAACTGAAGTCGTCCACTTATAAAGTTCAGTAGAATTTTTTGGAAGAATCTTGCTTGTGGCGCCTGCGTCCATACAATAAATATTGGCAGCAGCATAAAAATCATTTAATTCGCCGCCGTCTATCGAACCGCAGAAAAAATTCAAAGGAAATGGTTTTGTTGTGTTTCCGATTTGAATTTTATCAGGGATATGCAATTTTCCATCCACATACACATAAGGTATTTCATTAAACTTAACATTTGTGAAGTCAATGTTATCTCTAACGCTGTATTTCAAGTTTCCACCAACGTTATTATGCATTCCAAGATCGCCCCAGATTGTAATGCCCTTACCTAAATCATTGAAAACGAAACCGCTCCAGTTTTCAATGTATACATTTCCATTGATATAAAAATCTGTTTCAGCAACAGCGCCGCTATTTTTTAGAACTGTACATGTATTCGTTGTACCATCATAAGCCGGCAAGACGTCAAATGGCTTGACGGACGGATGGTAATAATCATATAATGGCTTTACCGTTCCGTCTTTCATGTTCGGAATTCCTATATAGCCTCCGCCCCAAACAGATGTTTGACACGTAAAGTTAGCGCCTGCCGCCGTAATAAGAGCCGCACCATTTCCCTGTTGATCCGGAGGATCGGTATCAAGAAGTCTAAGAACGTACGCCGATGTCTGCGATTCAACGCCGCCCATTGTTACCTTTGAGGTAAACTTGAGCATATCTCTGTCTACCCACTGCTTCTTATCGGTGTCATAGATTTTTTTCTTTCCTGCATAAGAAACCTCAACAGGAGCGACATCGCCGAGAGCGCCCGCATTAAAACTGCCTGCGTTTCCGATAGTGACCGGAACGCTTACAGGCGCGGAGGTTGATTTTATGTTGCCGATGACCTGTCTGTAAGCAAGACTTGAGTCCATAGCGTCAACGGCGCTCTGCGCGACCATTCGCGAAGTTACGCCCGTCTGCGAACTTGAGTAATTGACATGAGCTCTGTTATTGGCAGCCGTAGCAAGCGCCAGCGTACCGAACAGGAACACTATCAGCAGCGACATTACAACTACTACAGTCAGCAGTACCGAACCATGCAATTTTCTATTCTTTTTATTTTTCATGATAGTAACCGCCTTTCGAGTTATTTTTTCTTTTTCTCCCGTCATCGCATTCGGCGGGAATTCCATAACTACTGTGAAAGTTAAGGCAGCGCCGCACAAAGATCGCTTGATGACCGTGCTTTGTGCGGTTTTGCCTTATGGCAATACTGCACAATCGCTGTGCTGCCTCGGAACATAATAATGCAGAATACGGCGCGCTTCTCAAAAATTGATTTTGCAGATCGCACGCCGCAAACTGATCGGATCAGATCCTTAAGGAATCGCTGATTAAATCGCGCCTGTCGGCTCAGTACGCATCTTGCTTGCATATTTTCCGTCATCTTGCACAGAAATTCCTTGACAGGCGTCAGCCTGTCTGCGTCATTTCTGTACAATCTGACGAAAAATCTGACTGCGCAATCTGCGCACCGGATTTAATCAGCGCTTCCTTAATCTGCTTCCAGATTTGGTTCTGCAAGATCGTAAACTGAGTAAAGTGTAATAACAAACTGAGCCGAAGGAATCTGTTCTTCCTCATCGTCAGAAGATTTTGAAGTTTTTACCTCTTTGATGGAAAGATTGGTAAAGTTTACGGAATTGATAATGATAGTCTCATCCTGCTCTTCCAGAAGTTCCATATATTTCCAGAGATTTTCCTTTTCGCCTTCAACAGTGATCGAATACTGACCCTGCATTACAGTTTCCTGAGTTCTTGCCGCAAGAGCGTCGCTCTCAGCCAGAGACTCAGCCTTGGAAGCGCTTCTTGCGCCGTTAAGGTCGGACTGAGCAAGCATATCTTCCGCGAGGAAAGAAGGTGTGAAGTAATAGTAGCTCAATGCGCCGGAAGTAGGATCGGCAGCGCTGAGATTCATTACCTTAACTTCAGCTTCTTCTGCAAAGTGCTGCATATACTGATCGATCTTGCGTGAGTTGACAATGTTGTTGTATTCGACAAAGTCATTGATAAGACCGGTAGTATCGTTGTAAAGCTGAGTGATATCAGTTTTAAGAGGCTCGATCTCCGCGATCTTTGCATCAACCTGCGCGCGCTCCTGTTCGAGAGTTTCAAGGGACGCCTTATTTGATTTGATATCGTCATTCTTTGGTTTTATCGCAAAGAAGAATCCTGCAAGAAGAACGGCAAGTGCAAGTACGATGCCAAGAATGACCGCATCTCTGTAATTAAGTTTCATTTTCATCTACCTCCTTATTCTGCCGCCGCATCATCGGAAGAACCGGCTTCATCTTCGGCAGGAGTTTCTTCCGCCTCATCGGGCTTGTATGCGCTTTCATTGCCTTCAAGCGCAACGGAAACGCTGAACGAAACGGTTTCGATCTCTGCGCCGCTTGAAACGCGTGCAGAACCTTCTTCATCGGAATCTCCGCCCGAGCCTTCGTCCGGAGACGTTATTGTTACGGTATAGCCTGTGTAGGAGGCATTTGCAAAATATCCCTTATTGTCGGAATAATCATCTGCAACGAGATTGTCGATAAACTGCGAAGGAAGCTTTTGTACCCAGTCTTCGCTGCCCATTCCCGTAACGGTAAAGTTGAATACGCCCTGACCATATGTAGGAGTGGAAATAAGAGCCTCGCCCTGTCCGAGTTCATCGGCAGTATTATCGAGAACAGCCTGTATCGTATCGAATTTATCACCGTTGATTATCGGCTGTGAATAATAAGCGTCGTGAGCGTTCGTCATCTTGGTGTTGTAAGCCATTACGCTATCCTTGATACCGAGAAGCTTTTCACGGTGATCAAGCTGCTTTTTAGTGTTGGGATCTTCAAGATATGCGTTTATATCGTTGATATCATTCTGAACGCCTGCATTGATAGCAGTCATTACGCCCCATACGCCGCCGACGATGACAGCCGAGCCGACAATAAGACCGAGCATGACCATAAGTCCTGCTTTTTCGTTATTCTTGCTGCCGCCTGCCGCTCTCTTGATAGCCGCGCCGAGTTCGGTTTCAAGAAGATTGATCTTTTCGGTATCCTTGTTACGCTTGAACATTGCGCCGATAGCGTTTGCATAAAGCGAGAATTCAAGATTTTCGTGGCCGTGGATCTGCGGAGGAACATTGATAAGGTTTGTATTAAGATCGAGCTTTTCCAACTCGTCCGTAAGTCTTACATACTCGTGAGTATCTCCGTAGAAGATAACGTTTTCAATTACCTCGCCCGTATTGCGGCTTCTGTGGAACTGAAGCATACGGAAGATGTTTTCGTTTACAGCCTCGAATACATAGTCGGGAGAATTGCCGTAGTCGGCAGGATCAACCGATGCGAAACGCGAGAATGAAAGCTGTCCCTGCTCGTACAGGTTGAGTGAAATAAAGTTATTGTCGATCTGTACTGCGAGAAGCGGCATCTTGGATTTGATCTTTGTATCGGCAAGCAGAACCTTTGTGATACAGTTGCATCCTACCATTACCGATCTCAGGGAAATACCAAGCAGCTTGAAAACTTCTCTGTAGCTGTTTACGATCTCATAGGGGCAGGCAGTAGCGAGAACCTTTACCATAGGTTCGCCGGAGTCGCCCTTTTCGGCAGCTTCGCCAACGATAACGTATGTAACGCTGTATGTATCGTCGAGGTTGAGTTCAGCCTGCATCTGCTGCTTTACTGTTCTCTGCATATCCTGCTGCTTTACTCTCGGAACGATAAGTTCCTTGAATATTGTCAGGTTTGAGGAAAGCGATACGATCGCCTCCTTATCGGGCATCTTGTTTTTCTTGAGCGCGCCGTTTACGAGAGTAGCCACGTTCGGTACGTCTTTAACATGACCGTTGACGATAAGCCCTTCCTCGAGGTTAAGTGTTGCCGCTGAGCTGATCTTAATTTTACCGTTGCTCTCAACGCCCTTAACAACGCGTATGTTTCTATCGGTTATATCAAATGACAGCATTTTCTTTTTTCCACCTTTCCGTGTTTATTCGTTCTCGATCGATTCCATAGAACCGTAGAGTGCGGGGTAAATTCCGACTACGACCATACCGATGATCAGTCCCATGAAGATAAGGAGAACAGGTTCTACCATGCTTACGAGACGCTGTACAGCCGAATCCGATTCTTCTTCGTAATAATCGGACGTCTTTTCAAGGATCGAGTCAAGAGCGCCGGCTTCTTCGCCTACGTAGATTACCGAGCAGAACATCGACTCGAATATTTCCGTTCTGGTAATTGAAGCGGAAAGCGTTTCGCCCTGTTTTACCTCGTCTATTACCTCTTCAAACTTCTGATCGATATAAGAGTTTCCAAGAACCGCGGAAGCTCTCTGGAGGCACTCTACCATAGGGATACCGCTGGAATAAAGAGAGGAAAGAGTTCTTGCAAAACGACCCGTGTAGATTTTTGTGATAAGCGGTCCCCAGCCCGGGCCCTTGATCATCAGGCGGTCGACTTTAAGGCGGATACTCGGTACTTTAAGAGCGTATCTTATGCCGAAGAACGCAGCTACCGCAATAATGATCAGCAAGATCCACTGATGCCTGAGGAAGTCCGACATAGCCGCCATGATCTTTGTAAGAGCAGGCATTGTCGAGGGGTCTTCGTACATATCGATGAATGTAGGCATGATGAATGTAAACAGGAATATAACAATAACCACGCAGAGTACGGCGAGTATAACAGGGTATATCATAGCGCCCTTGACCGTATTCTTAAGTTTGTTTTCCTTTGCGTAGTGTTCGGACATACGCGTCATGATAACGTCCAGCGAACCGGAAGATTCTCCCGCGCCGACCATTGAAATAAGGAAGTCGGGGAAAGATCCGGCGTGCATCTCCAATGTGCTGGAGAAAGATTCGCCCTTCTGAACATTTTCGTAAATGTCCTGCCAGATGGCTCTCGCCTTATCCTTTTCCTGCTCTTTGGTAAGGATATCGATTGCCTTAACAAGAGTAAGTCCAGAAGTAAGCATAGCGCTTAGCTGTCGGCAACAGAACGACAACTCCTTGGTGTCAAACTTGTAGATAGACCGTGAGTTGCTCGATTCATCTTCTTTGTAATCCTTGATGAACAGACCGCGTTCTTTCATTTTTTCGAGGAATTCCTGCTCATTCTCCGCGTTAGCTTTGCCCTTGACCTGTTTGCCGCGGGCGTCCTGAGCAACGTAGGAATAACTCTTCATAATACCACCTCCGTATTGATTTGTGACAATTCGCACTGCCTAATAATAACAATTATAACATATTAAAAGTTATTTTTCAATCGTTTTTTTGCCATAAATAATCGCTTCATTTTTATTAATATTCACCAATTTTTATACATTTGGTAAAAACAGAGGATAAACTGCCGATCATTATGCCGATATACGATAAAAAAGAAGAACAAATTGTCTTAAAAGCTGCGGTAATTCTTGATAAACAGCGTATTTTCGGAGAAATTGGATATAATATGTATTTTTATTTTCAATACTGTCAGTATTGCAGCATGAATATCCGAAAAAAGTCTTATTAAAAAGAATTCCACATTCAAGACATCGCCCGCAAAAACATCTGAACGCTTAATATGCGGTGATGTCTTAACAATGCGCACAAAAAATTACCACTACTTGCGCATTATTATTTACAATATCATTATAACACAAATGTAAAGAAACTGCAACAAAATTTAAAAAATTTTTTTAAATACTAAAAGTGCGAACTTTTTTTAACTAAAAATTACTAAAAAATAAACGCCGCACAGATGCACGGCGTTTTTTATATTTATGTCAGCTTTATTTTATATGTTTTCAGCCACGTATCAAGCTGAATGAAAAAGGCTATCGTCTGCGGCAGATTCATAAGCTGCCCATACCATTGGACATGATCTTCATGCATAAGAAGCCGCTCCAGCTCGCTTCGCTTTACAAGTTCCGTAAGCGGCGTAGGCTGGGAAATTATATCGCGCAGCCGATTTGTGACCGCATCGAGAAACGCAGGATTATGCGTTTTCGGATAGGGACTTTTCTTCCGTTCCAGAACCTTTTCGGGTAGCCAATCCTTCATAGCCTCACGAAGCAAGCCCTTTTCCCTGCCGTTGTAATCTTTGTATTCCCATTTTACGTTATACATATATTCTGCAATACGATAGTCGCAGAACGGCACACGGACTTCCAGACCGCTGTACATGGACATTCTGTCCTTGCGATCAAGAAGATTCTGCATGAACCAGTCAAAATTCAGCTGCGTCATCTCGCGCATACGCCGTTCAAGATCGCTGTCTGTCGGAAGTTTATCCGCATAGTCGGCAGTCCGCCTGTACGCGCCGTAAACATAATCCTCGGCATCTATAACTGAAGCGTATTCATCGCATAAAAATCTCTTACGGTACGACGTACTCTGCGCCCACGGGAAACCGTCGATCATGCGTATATCTTTATCGCGATACCAAGGATAGCCGCCGAATAACTCATCAGCGCATTCTCCCGACAGCGCAACTGTGCCGTACTTCTTTATCTCGCGGCAGAATATAAGCATAGACGCGTCCACGTCAGCCATTCCGGGCAATCCGCGCGCATATACGGCGTCGTCAAGAGCATTTACCAGTTCGGGAGTATCAATGACCGTCCAGTGATGCTCGCTGCCCAGATATTCAGCCATACAGCGGATATATTCCGGATCGCTGTTGGGCTGGAAATGACTTTTAACAAAATATTTGTCGTTGTCCTGATAATCAACGGAAAATGTATGAAGAATTTTCCCCTGCTTTTTCAGTTCAGCCGAGGCTACAGACGATATAAGGCTGGAATCCAGACCGCCCGACAGAAAAGTGCATACGGGAACATCGGAAACAAGCTGACGGCGTATCGAATCAAGAAGCAGCTCACGAATATGCTCCGCAGTCTCGTCAAACGTCTCGTTCAGTTCGTAAGCGCGAAGCCGCCAATATTCGTACAATTTCAGCCCGTCTGCCGAATAATATCCGCAGCAGCCTGCCTTTACCTCCTTAACGCCCTTTATAACGCCGCAGCCTGCCGTTCTGCCCGGAGCAAGCAGGAGAAGTTCCGCCGCGCCGTTACTGTCTATTTCATGAGGAATTTCAGGATATTCCAGTAATGCGTTAAGTTCGGACGCAAATATCAGCCTGTCTTTAGCTTCATAGTAAAACAGCGGCTTTACTCCAATCCTGTCGCGTGCAAGGAAAACCTTATGCTCAGTTTCGTCATATATTGCAAAAGCGAATATTCCATTGAGATAATTAACGCATTTTTCGCCCCACTTCATATAGCTGCACAGTACGACTTCCGTATCGGAGCGCGTTTCAAATTTCACATTTTCGCCCAGCTGCTTTCGAATCTCTTCGGTATTATAAAGTTCGCCGTTATAAACTATGGTAAATTTGCGCTCGCCCATGCTCAAAGTCATAGGCTGACGACCGCCCTCAATGTCGATGACCGCAAGCCGCGTATGAACGAGAGCAGCTTCCGACGACAGAAAAATCCCCCTCTGATCAGGGCCTCGACGCAGCAGGGCTTTCTGCATAAGTCCGCATTTTACAAGTTCTCCGCGCATATCGCTTTTGAAACTGATCACTCCAGCAATTCCGCACATAATACTCTGCCTCCTAATTTTCACGGAAATCAATTTTCACTGGTGCGGCATTATGTCAGGGGACGC
>DETO01000075.1:17836-21649 GCA_002362135.1 Ruminococcus sp. UBA3286
CCCGACACCCCCTGCAAAAGGGTGCTACACCCTTTTGAAACCCAATTTTCATATTTTTCTATCCCTAAAGGGAGAGAAAAATATGAGAAATGATTCCAAGAGCGTAACATCTTTGCAGAAAGTACAGAAAACAGCATTCATGACGCAATATGGCATAGTAAAATTGATTTCCGTGCCTAATTTTATAGCGTTGCATTAAATAATATGCCGCAGTTACGCAAAATAGAACACTATTCACTAAAAATAAAAAGTGAAGAATGAATAATAACTTGACATACTATAATATAAATGTTATACTTTCAAAGAGGTGTTATTATGAAAAGATTATTGTTTATCGGAGATGTTGTCGGTAAAGTCGGGTGCGATTTTCTTGGCAGCAAGCTTAGAATGCTGAAAAATTATTATAAAATAGACATAACAGTGGTAAACGGCGAAAATTCCGCGCAGGGAAACGGCATTACGCCCACTTCCGCGGATTCGATATTTCAGGCAGGCGCGGACGTTATCACTACGGGCAATCACGCTTTCCGCAGAAAGGAATCACGGGAAGTTTTCGAATCCGCTTTCGTGATACGTCCTGCCAATTATCCCGAAGGCGGAGCGTATGGAAACGGCGTATGCATACTTGATATGGGCGCATATTCCATAGCCGTAATAAATCTTATGGGTACGGCATTCATGGAACCGCTGGATAATCCTTTCACGAAGATAGATGAAATTCTCAAGGAGATAGACACTCCCAATATTTTTGTTGATTTTCACGCCGAAGCAACTTCCGAGAAAAAAGCGATGGGGCATTACCTGACCGGAAAGGTAAGCGGAGTATTCGGAACGCATACCCACGTCCAGACTGCCGATGAAATAATTCTGGGCAATCATACTGCTTACATCACAGACGCGGGAATGACGGGCGCGGAGATTTCATGTCTCGGAGTTTCAATAAACGAAGTCATAGAAAAGCAGCGTTTTCATATGCCGGTAAGGTTTTCCGAAGCCGACGGGCCATGCTTTTTATGTGGCATATATGTTGAATTTGACGAAAAAGTTGGCAAATCGCATAAAATAGAACGTGTAATTATAAGATAATACACAAATTTTTTTAAAGTACTTGCATTTTTCAAAAAAATAATGTATAATAAAATACGACAGCTATTAATAGATAATCGTCTGTTTATGGTTGCTTATTCTATATCACAACGGCAATTGAATTTACGCCGTGTAAAACAATCTTACAGGAGGCTCAAAACATGGAAGTTTTAAAAGTTTCAGCAAATTCTAAGCCGAACTCTGTTGCAGGAGCAATCGCAGGAGTTATCAGAGATCAGAAAGCTGTTGAAGTACAGGCAGTAGGCGCAGGCGCAGCAAATCAGGCTGTAAAGGCTATTGCAATTGCAAGAGGCTACCTTGCTCCGATCGGTATCGATCTTATCTGTATCCCTGCTTTCGCTAACATTCAGATCGACGGCGAAGAAAGAACAGCAATGAAGCTTATCTGCGAGCAGCGATAAAGCCCACGATCAGCAAAATACACATAAAGGCGGGCATATTGTCCGCCTTTTTAAGTCTCTACAAACTCGTAATAAGGAGTTTCAGAATGAATATTGAAGTCAACAGAATAAATCAAAGCGCAAAAAATGATGCAGCCGGATTTATCGGCGCGGTCAATGAAGAATATTTTTATCAATTAAGAAAAATCGCCGAGGAAATTGCAGAACACAGGGACGAAAAGCCCGTTATCCTGCTTGCCGGGCCGTCGGGTTCGGGAAAAACCACCACCGCCCTCATGATAGCCGGAATGCTCGGCAAACTCGGCTGCACGACTCATACGCTGTCAATGGATAATTATTTCAAATCCCTTACCGATGAGGAACGCGAACTCTCCGCACTCGGCAAAGTCGATCTGGAATCTCCGAACCGAATCGATACGGAACTTCTTAACAGTCAGATAGAAGATATCGGGGAATTCCGCGCCGTCGATGTGCCGAAATACGATTTTGCATCTTCGGAACGTCAGGGAATCAAGCTGAATTTGCAGCGCAAGGCAGGAGAATTAGTAATATTTGAGGGAATCCACGCGCTGAATCCCGATGTAATAACCGTTCCCGACAGTCGGATATGCAAGCTTTATGTCAGCGTCCGCACGCGTATGACCTGCGGAGATATAATTCTTCACCCCTCGAAAATACGCCTTATGCGCCGCATGATCAGGGACAGGAATTTTCGAAAAAGATCGCTGAGGGAAACCATGAATATGTTTCGAAGCGTAGAGGACGGCGAAAATAAATACATTATGCCGTATAAATACCGTTCCGACTATGATATAGATACTTTTATGGCTTACGAAATGAACGTTTACCGCGAAAGTCTGCTGGACGATCTGCGTGAAATGACGGATATTCCCGAATTATCGGACGTTACGGAAGTAATGGAGAACCTGCTTCCCATAAGCTGCGAAAACGTTCCTCGCGATTCGCTAATAAGGGAATTTATTGGCAAAGGGGAATTCAAATATTAATATAAAAAAGGGACTGTTGAAGTCCCTTTTTTGTTATAATTTAAATTTTTTCTTGAATCCCACTTTATCAAGCAGAAGCGATACGGATACAAAAAGCAGACTGCTTGCCAATACCTGAACGCAATATGCAGGAGTCTGAGAAAATGCAGCCGAAATCGCCGCCAGCGAAAATCCCTTCGCCATTACGATTCCCTCGTAAAGGCTGTATCCGACAACACATAATATAAGCGAAGGTATAATGCCGAGAATATTCCGCAGCGAAAGTATTTTTTCGCCTTTATTAGTGAAAAACATCGCCGTTATCGCCTTGATGACGATAGTTGCAGGCATCCATACCAAAAATCCCGAAAGCCCGTCCGAAAGCGCGCCGCCTATCGCTCCTGCCGCAACTGCATAAGGAGTCGGCAAAACACACGCCGCAATATAGATAAGACCGTCGCCCGCATGGGTATATCCCGCTCCCGTGGGAATGTGCAGATACGCGGTAAATACGTAGATAAGGGCTGCAAAAAGTCCTGCCGCTGTAAGCCTGCGGATTTTAAGCGCATTGAGTGTTCTTGTTTCGGACATGGTAAAAACCCCTTTCAATCAATTCATATATATTATATCAGATTCATATGAATTATTCAAGATTAAAATGATATAAAGCTTATGAAATTATATGGATTTTTTTGTGGGATTTTTATTTGTTTACACTTTTTACATTTGTACGCCCTAAAATATAATCTGTTGAAACGTCATAATAATCAGCAAGCGTGATAAGATGCTCGATCGGAATTGTCTGAAATCCCCGTTCATAGCGTGAATAGACCGTCTGCTTTATATTCAGTATCTCCGCAACCTGCGTCTGATTCATATCCATATCTTCACGCAAATCCCTCAACCTTTGAAAATACACAAAAATCATCTCCGTTATTTGTAAAATATGCCGATTTTAAAAGAACTCTAACCGACATATTGACTTTAACATATTTTAGTGATATAATGTGTATTGTAGCACTAATAAGTACTAACAAAATAATGAAAGGAGATTTTTAATATGTCAATTTTAAAGAAAACTGGTGTGTTAGCAGGCGTATTTATTATTTTAGCATCAGTAACATCCTGCGATGGTAATGACGATTATATTGACTCTTCCAGCAGTATAACAAGCTACAGCCATTACGAAGATGATGATAACGATTACGTGGATTATGACGACCATTCCGATGGTGTAGTAGGCGACAACGATTATGATGGTGATATTGACGAAGAAGATTGGGAAGACGAATGGGATTCTTACTTAGACGATAAATTTG
>DETO01000097.1:0-1574 GCA_002362135.1 Ruminococcus sp. UBA3286
CCCATAAAGGGATATAAAAACATAAGGTTGATTTCATTAGTATAACATCTTTGCAGACGATGAAGGTAAACAAAGTTCTCTACATAAAACAGCATAGTAAAATTAATCTGCGTACGATGAATGCTAAAATTATGAAACAAGCCGCTCTCTCATGAGAATCATATCATAAACATCTACTGCGGAATCCTTATTGAGATCGGCGCGAATGTACTTATCGAGCGTGAAATTATCCCCGTTTATCAGAAATCCGCTAAGAATCACGGCGTCGGAGATATTAACTTCTCCGTCGTCGTTAATATCGCCGTCGTTCTCGCTTTTACCGTCACCGACGTAGAAAACCGAGTTTATCAGAGTATAGATCGCCCCTGATGAATCTTCCGCCTGAACGCAGTAAACGTACGTACCGGCAGTCAGCCTGTTGAAATGCATTTCGCCGTCAAATTTCCCCGTAAAATCATATTCCGTTCCCGTCGGGGAATCTTCCGTAGTCATCACGGCTGTTTCGCCGTCCGCTCCGTAAACGCCTCCCCATACCTTGTTTATTTTCAGCGCGGAATTGATTCTGCCCGTCAGACTGAAAGCCGAGCCTTCCGCTAATTTTCCGCTCGGCACGGAAACGCCCGTCAACGTCATTTCCGACTTGATATCCGCAATCTTTTTTATGTAATCCATATGGCAGAATCCCGATATTCCGTTATATTCAACGTGCGCCCATTCGCCGTCAGCCTTTATGACCGTAAATTCAGCTCCGGGCGGAATCTCGCCTATCGCGTCGAATTCCGAGCCGTGTCCGCTTCTGATATTGAGATAAGTAGAAACGCCATTCGTCGTATATATTCCGCCATAGCTTACATCGCAGCCGCAGTCGTTATTGCTCGGATTGCTCGCCGTATTATATGTAAAATAAGTTAGTGGATCGTAATAAGTTACCGTTGGCCAGCCTGCCAAAAGATCGTCGCAAATGCCGAAATGCAGGTGATTTCCGCTTGCTGTTCCCGTACTTCCGACATAGCCTATAAGCTGCCCTGCCGTTACGGAAGCTCCTGCCGAAATTGCCGTGGAAGTGCAGTGCGCGTAGAATGTGTATTTATCGATATCCGCATGATAAAGGATGATCAGATAGCCATAGTCGTCCATCCAGCCTGCGGAAACGCATTCGCCCGAATAAGCCGCATAAATATTTGCGCAGTAGTCGGCAGGAATATCTATCGCATTGTGATAAGCGGAATTGTCGCCGTCATTTCTGCGCGCGTCGAAATATGTTGTGATCTCGCTGAATTCCTCGTCAAGCGGCCATACAGCCGAAACTGCCGCATGAGATATCACGCTTGCGGGAATATTCAGAAACATCATCATAAGCGGCAGCATTATAAATATACCTGCCGCTTTTTTGATAAATTTTTTCATTAATATGCCTTTCCCCAGTAAACCATATGCTTGGCAGGTTTTCCGCAGCATACGCATACGTCCGAGATCTGCTCCTGATCGAAAGGAATACATCTTGAGCCGACGCCTGTTTTCTCCTTGACTTCGTCCTCGCAGGCTTCCTCGCCGCACCACATTGCCTTGATGAA
>DETO01000097.1:1858-2570 GCA_002362135.1 Ruminococcus sp. UBA3286
GCCGCACCACATTGCCTTGATGAAACCGTCGCCCTTTTCTTCAAGAGTTTTAACTATCTCGTCCATATTTGTGCAGGCATATGTTCTGTTTTCCTGATTTGCAAGAGCCTTTGCGTACATACCGTCATGCGCTTCTTTAAGCTTTTCAGCGGCAGCCTTTTCGAGATCTTCAAGAGCGATAACAGTCTTTTCGCCGTTCCAGCGCGAAGCTATAACGCACTGACCGTTCTCGATATCCTTGGGGCCGATCTCAACGCGAATCGGAACGCCCTTCATTTCGTATTCGGCAAACTTCCAGCCGGGTGAATTTTCGCTGTCGTCAAGCTTAACTCTGATACCTGCGGCTTTCAGACGGTCGTAAAGCTCGCCTGCCTTTTCAAGAACGCCTTCCTTATGCTGAGCGATAGGGATTATAACAGCCTGGACAGGAGCGATTGCAGGGGGCAGAACGAGTCCGTTATTATCGCCGTGAGTCATGATAACCGCGCCGATAAGACGTGTAGTTACGCCCCAGCTTGTCTGGTGAGGGAATACGCGCTTGTTTTCCTTGTCGGTATATTCAATATCGAAAGCCTTGGCGAATCCGTCTCCGAAATAATGGGAAGTACCTGCCTGAAGAGCCTTTCCGTCGTGCATGAGAGCCTCTATAGCATATGTTGAAACTGCTCCTGCAAATTTATCTGATTCTGTCTTTTTACCCTTTACAACGGGC
>DETO01000097.1:2884-3023 GCA_002362135.1 Ruminococcus sp. UBA3286
TTTACCCTTTACAACGGGCATTGCCAGCGATTCTTCGCAGAACTGCGCATAAACATTGAGCATACGCTCTGTTTCCTCGACAGCCTCCTCTGCGGTCGCATGGATAGTGTGACCCTCCTGCCATAAAAATTCTCTTGAA
>DETO01000097.1:3318-3529 GCA_002362135.1 Ruminococcus sp. UBA3286
CTGCCATAAAAATTCTCTTGAACGGAGGAAAGGACGGGTAGTTTTTTCCCATCTTACAACGCTTACCCATTGATTGTAAAGCTTGGGGAGATCGCGGTAAGAATGAACTATATTAGCATAATGCTCGCAAAACAGGGTTTCGGAAGTAGGTCTTACGCAAAGACGTTCTTCAAGTTTTTCCGTGCCGCCGTGAGTTACCCATGCAACTTCG
>DETO01000088.1:0-9768 GCA_002362135.1 Ruminococcus sp. UBA3286
TTGAAACCCGAAATTTCATATTTTTCTATCCCAAAAGGAATAGAAAAATATGAGAATCGATTTCAATAGTGTAACATCTTTGCAAGAAATACAAGGAGTCAAAGTTCTCTTGTACAATACAGCATAGTAAAATTGATTTTCGTGGATTCCTCCGCCCTACTATTATATCCGAAGCCGAAATAAATATACATCAAAAAAATAAATATTATTTTTCGGATAAAACATTTATTATATCGCATTCGGGCAGTTTACCCTGTTCGACGGCGACTTTTACAGCGCCCGAAAGTTCTTCGGGAGCTCGGTTTCTGACAGCTTCTCCGCCGTTTTCGTTAATTTTCAGCACCATGCATGACGGCGACGGTTTCCATTGACGGAAAATGTATTCCAGAACGCCGCGGCTGTCGCAGTCGCTCAATAGTATCAATTCCGTGTGACCGACAAAAACTTCCTTGCCGATTTCGACTTCAACTTTAGATTTTGCTTTTTCGAGATTGTCCGCGCTGACGGAAACGGTTTCTTCGCCCGAAAAAAATGCAAGAGTAAGCGTATTTCCGTCGATTGCGGCAGTTCGCACATAAGCGCGATTACTTACATTTCCCTGCGAGCCGCAGGCGGTAAGCGTTATTACCGATAAAATTAACAATAAAAATAAGATTTTTCTCATAGCACTATACTTCCTAAGATGATCTTTTTGAAAATAATTGTTTGACAACAAGTTTTGCGGCTGAACCCTGAACGGCGACGGCAAATACCGCAAATACCGCAAATACTGACAAGAACAGTGAGTCGATACGCTGAACTGCTATCGGCTGGGAAAGCTGCGCTGCGGCCGCTATCGGGAAATCGGTTATATTCATGATGCCTCCGCATACAAGTACTCCTGTCAGAATTATACATACTGTAATAACTATATTTGATATAAAATACCATATGACGCTGCTCATTACTTTGCCATTGGAAAAGCCCGCGAATACAAGAAGGCTGCCCAGTCCGCTGCCAAGTGATAATCCGCGTAAAAGTTCGCTGAAAAAGCCTTCCGAGGAGGCGAGCCGAAAATTATCGAAATCCGACTGCAAGAGGGCGCTTATCATGACGACGGCTACGCATAAAGCCCCGATAGCTGCGGATATCACGCAGGCACGGGATAAAGCTTTTATTCCTTTTGAGACGATGTAAACGCAGGCGGCGGCGATTACCGCCGTCACCAGAATTCTGCCCCATATTCCCGAAGCTGCGAAGGGCGCGAAAATTATTTCTCCCGTACTCCAAAGCATTGACAAAACGGCGAAGATGCGTATGATTATGAAGATAAGCAGAACAGAGAGATATATTTTCCCTGCTGCTTCTATCGAGCGTCCGCCGCGGTACATTGTCAGAAAGGGCAGCGTTACGAGAAATTCCAGCGCCGCCGCAGCTGCGAATGCAAGGGCGGTCATAGCGGAAATGCCGTCCCGAAGGCAAAATAAGGCGAAAACGTCGCCTATCAGCAGCATTGCGATAAGCTGCGGCGGCGAAATTTTGACGTTGCTATTCATAGACTATATTCCTTTCTTGGATTTTACTTTACAGTATTATCAAGGGCGTTGTTTTCTTGAATTCTTTTGCATAAAGATCAGTCTTTATGTTCCCCGTCAAATTCAAACTGTACCCGTAGGGTGCAGTTTGAATTTAATTTTGGGATTCATAAGGGACTGAGTCCCTTATGCAGGGGGTCAAGGGGGACAGCGTCCCCCTTGATAAATCCCGCACAAGTAAAATTTAGTTATGCTGTTCATATTCCTCGACGGTGAAGCCGCGGTTCTGTAATTTGCGCATACCCTGACGAATTGCCGTATCAGTCATTCCACGTGCGGAAAATGGCGAGATCGGCGCGGTAAATGGGAATCCGTAAGTTTCGGTCGAACAGATATTTATCAGAACTGCGCAGGCGAGAACGCTTACGCCGAATAATCCTAAAATTCCGCCTGCCGCTAAAAATGCGAATCTAAGCACGGTTATCTGCGGATTCAGGTCGGGAATAGCCAGCCCTCCGAGTACTGACAGGGCGGTCATAGTGAGCAGAGGAGTGCTTACAAGTCCCGATTTTACGGCGGCGTCTCCGATTATAAGACCGCTGATTATGCTGACTGCTCCGCCTACGGGTTTAGGCAGCCGAACGCCTGCTTCGCGAATGACTTCGTACATTATCAGAACGAGGAAAGCCTCCGTAAGAATGGACAGCGGCGCATTTTTTTCCTCTTCAACTAGAAGCATCAGCAGGGTGCTGTTGATAAGCTCGGGGTGATACATTACAATAGCCGTATAAACCGCAGGCAGCAGGATAGCCAATACAAACGACGCGTATTTCAGCCAGCGGATAAATACCGCATAATACGGTTTATAGGCGTAATCGTCAAGAGTGTGGAAGCTTTCGCAGAACAGCCGCGGCACGATTATCGCATAGGGCAGTCCGTCGATCATAATCGCCGCGCGCCCCTCGATAAGTTTGGAACATAGCACGTCGGGACGTTCGGTGATACCCGTGGAACTGAACAGCTCGAAGCCCTTTTTCTCCAGAAACGGACGAATATAGCCCGTGGAGAGTATCGCCTCAAGATTCGTTTCGTTGAGCGATTTTTCAATTCGCCGCAAAAGTTCGCGCGGAACGCGGTCTTTCATGTAGCAAAGGCAGATATCAGTCTTGCTTTCCGAGCCGAGAACGGACAGCTTCATTACCAGTTTCGGAGATTTCAGACGGCGTCGGAGCAGCGACATATTAGTGCGAACCGTTTCAACAAATCCCTCATGGCTGCCCATGATATTGCCCTCGCCCGACGGTTCTTGAACGCTGCGCGAGGAATATCCCTGAATGCCGAATGCGAGGGCTATGTTTATTCCGTCGGCAAGCAGAACGCCGAAACCCGAATGCAGCAGGCGAAACAGCGTATTGAGATCTTCCGCTTTTGTCTGATCGGAAGAAAGCAGAAGATTATCGCGGATATGATCGAAAAGCTGTTTCGGAGAATCTTTTTCGGGTATTTCCATAAGAGGCGCAAACAGCATTTCGCAGGCATTGAGATTTGATGTCATACCCTCGCAGAAAAGCAGCGCGCATTTTATATTTCCTGTCGTGAAGCGGTTTATAAGAATATCAGATGAATTCTCGGATATGTCTTTTATTATGGCGATATTTTCCTCCATATTGCTATGCAGCATTTTATTTTCAGCCATTATGGGATTTCCTTTCTTTGTGCGATTTTTTATAGATATTATACCCGAATTTAAATTGATTATAATAACATTTTTTATAACAAAAAGAACGTATATTTTACTTGACATTGGGGCGAAATAGTGGTACAATTATTTTATATAGAAAATCAGACATGAAAAACAAATTATTAATGAAAAGGAGAATGTTATGAAAAAATTAACAAAAGCAATAGCGGCATTGGCTATGGCGGGATTTGTTGGATTTTCAGCTATCGATCCGACTCTCGCATTAGTGAAAACGCCCGACGTTCAGGCAGTCGACACGAATAACGATGACTGGCTTCATGCCGAGGGAAGCCGCCTCTATGACATGAACGGCAACGAAGTATGGCTTACGGGCGCAAACTGGTTCGGTTTCAACTGCGGAGAAGCGTGTCCACATTATTTGTGGAGCGCGGATATTGACGATGTCCTGCAATCCGTAGTAGATCGCGGCATCAACGTTCTGAGATTTCCCGTTTCTACAGAGCTGCTGATATCATGGATGAACGGCACTCCCAACGAAGTTTCCAGTATTCAGGTGAATACCGATCCCGCATATACGATAAATCCGGATTTTGCCGAAGCTGACGGCAAAACGCCGAAGAACTCCATGGAGATCTTCGATATAATAATGCAGAAATGCAAGAAATACGGCGTTAAGGCTTTTATAGACGTTCATAGTCCGCATACCGATAATTCGGGACATAACTATAACCTCTGGTACGGTAAGGAAACTGCCGACGGAACTATGGTAACGACCGAATTATGGAGAGAAACGCTTGTATGGCTTGCCGATAAATATAAAAACGACGATACTCTTATCGGCTACGATCTGAAAAACGAGCCCCACGGCAAGGGTCAGGAGGGGGCTGACGCTGCCAAGTGGGACGGTTCTACAGATGAGAATAACTGGGCTTATGCGGCTACCGTATGCGCCGACGCTATCCTTGAGGTGAATCCTAATGCGCTCATTATGATCGAGGGCGTTGAGCAGTCTCTCAGCGGCGCAATGCCCGGAGATTATTGGGGAATCGGCGACAGAAAAGTTGATTCTCCATATATCGGCGCATGGTGGGGAGGAAACTTCCGCGGCGCAAGAGAATATCCCATAAATCCCGAACACGGAACAAGTCAGATAGTTTATTCGCCTCACGACTATGGTCCGTCGGTTTATGCGCAGACATGGTTTGACAAAGATTTTACTGAACAGACTCTTCTTGATGATTATTGGTACGATACATGGGCATATATAAATGCAGAGGATATCGCTCCAGAACTTATCGGCGAATGGGGCGGTCACATGGACGGCGCGGAAAATGAAAAGTGGATGACTCTTCTCCGTGATTACATGATAAAGAATCACATTAATCACACATTCTGGTGCTTGAATATCAATTCGGGCGATACAGGCGGACTCTGGACAGGTCTTGGATTCAGCCCCGCGACAGGATCAACTATCGAGTGGGACGATGATAAATACGGACTTTTCGAGCCCTCGCTCTGGCAGACTGCAAAGACAGGAAAGTACATCGGTCTCGATCATCAGGTTGCGCTTGGAAGCAACGGTATTTCCCTCAATGATTTCTATGCCAATTACGCTTCAACAGAGGGCAGCAACCTCGACGGCGGAAAAACTTCCGATGGCAGACCTGTAGAGGGCGACACTCCGACTACTGATAAGCCTGTTCAGACTACCAAACCTGCGCCTACTACCGCGAAACCTGCCGAAACTACCACAACTACGGTCAGTAGTAATTCTGATAATACTACCGGTGGCGGCGATATTCTTTACGGTGACGCGAATTGTGATAAAAAAGTTGAAATAGCCGACGCTACTCTGATTTTGCAGTATCTTACAAATAAAGATGAATATCAGCTGACTGAGCGCGGAATGATAAATGCCGATTGCTGCAATACTGGCGACGGCGTTACGGCTCAGGACGCGCTGGCGATACAGAAGCTTGACGCAGGACAAATCAAATCGCTGCCTGTCAAAGATGTCTGAGTCGGCATTACGAGATTAAAGGCATAACCGCACGATTTTATGCGGTATTGCCTTTACACGTCAGGAGGATAAAATATGTTTGATAAAACTATGACATTCAGCGTAAACGAGGACAAGGAAGCGGAATTAAAGCGCAATCTTACGATAATATATGACGCTCTTGTGCAGAAAGGCTATAATCCGATCAATCAGATCGTTGGCTACATTCTTTCTGAAGACCCTACGTATATTACCACATATAACAACGCGCGCAGTCTGATAAGGCACATAGACCGCGACGAACTTCTTCAGGTTCTGGTTAAAAATTATCTGAATGCTTAATTAAAAAGGCTTCTGTACTTTTAGCGGTACAGAAGCTTTTTGTTAAAGTTATGCAGATAAATTTTTATTTATCTGAATTATCAAGGGCGTTGTTTTCTTGAATTCTTTTGCATAAAGGTCAGTCTCTATATTCCCTGTCAAATTCAAACTGTACCCATAGGGTGCAGTTTGAATTTAATATTGGGATGCATAAGGGACTGAGTCCCTTATGCAGAAGGGGTTCGGGGGAGACAGCGTCTCCCCTGATAATCCCGCACAAGTAAAAATTTTATCTACATATCTCTTTCAATAAGTTTTTTCAGCTCGGCGAGTTCTGCCAAAATTTCTTCGCTGTCGCTTTCGGCGAGGGATTCCATTCGGGCGCATAGTCGGTCGATTTCAGTCAGCTTATTGCGGCGTACGAAAATCCCTGCATATCTGCGAAAATTTTCCCATTCGCTGCCCAACAGATGCGCCGATTCGATCGCCTGCGATTTATTTCCGCTTATAAACAATTCTTCGGTTTGCGAGGCAATCTCCGTTATATCGCTGCCCTTGTGATTTATCCATATCTGCGAGCCGAAACCTACTCCGAAAATCAGTATCAGAATGGCAATACTCAGCTTTATCCGTGTCATATCATGAATTCTCCTCTTCCTTCAAAACTGAAATGCTGCCGTTTGTTTCAATTATTGCATATTTAACGTCTGCGAAATCAAAAACGTCCTTACTGCGCAGAGCAGCTTTCAGATCGTCCATGGAAAGGCGAAGTTCCCGAAGAGCATGGTCGTCGGGTTTTCCGCCGCGGACTACTATTTTGGGTTTGCCCGATATTATTTTCCGCATAGCAGGAAAGCGAAGTATGACCCATGACATGAGGACTTCAAAACAAACGAGAGCGAGAATGGGCGTAATGCCTGTTATTAATGGTATATCCGTATCTTCCAGCGGAAGAGTGGCTATGTTTGATACCAGAATGGTTATAACAAGCTCGGAGGGCTGCAACTCGCCTAATTGGCGTTTTCCCATGAGCCTGACAGAGAAGATGACCAATATATATAGTATTACCGCGCGTATAAGTGTTGTTATCATAATGTCACCGCCTTTTGCGGATATTATTTAACTGAAAAAAGAAATTATTCATGAATATTATGCGGATTTGCGTTAATAATATTATTGGCAAAAGCCTAAAGGTAATCTCTAAAAATCTCTTTCGAGAAAAACAGAGTTTTTAGAGATCATCTGAAGATTTTTTTGAAGGAGAAAATGTTATGGAAAACAAGCACAAGAATGACAGCATCAAATGTACGGTCAAGCAATGCCAGCACAACATGGTTACGGAGAATTACTGTTCACTGGGCTGTATCTGCGTAGGCACGCATGAAAGCAATCCTACAGTTCCGGAATGTACCGACTGCAACAGCTTCCTCAAGCGTACAGGAGTTTAATAGAAATTTCTAATTAATTCCCATATTAAGAAAAATCAGCTCGTCTTAGAAAGATGAGCTGATTTTTTATAATATCATGATTTTTTCCATTTCCAGAGAATAATGACTGCCGCTATGGTACTGACTACCGCTAAAAGTATCGGAAACCAAGTGAACGGAAGCGGAAGATCAACGGTATTTATGCCGTAAAATGCGAAGATTATATTGGGTATCTGCATTATGATCGTCACTGTGGTAAGACGCCACATAACGATGTTCAGATTATTTGATATGACTGATGAAAATCCCTCGGTCATGCTTGAAAGAATGCCCGTGTAGATGCTTGCCATTTCGATAGCCTGTTTCATTTCGATAAGAACGTCCTCAAGAAGATCCTGATCTTCGTCATATAGTTTCATTACTCTGCCGCGGTAAATTTTTTCGATGGTAGCTTCATTGGCTTTCAGTGAAGTTGAAAAATAAACCAGCGATTTTTCAAGCGCGAGAAGCTGCATGAGAAGCTCGTTTTTCATGGCGTTATGAAGCTGCTGTTCAGCAACGGACGAAAGCTTGTCGATTTGTTTGAGGTAATACAGAAACAGCGCCGCAATTCGCAGAAGAAGCTGCAAAACAAATCTTGTCTTGAACGCAGGGCGGAGATTACGTATAGTTCCGCGTACAGCCTCGTCGATAAGCTGCGAGCCGTGCAGGGAGATCGTAATAACGTTTTTTTCGGTAATTATTATACCGATAGGCATTGTGTAGAAAATCTGCGTATCGTCGCTGTCGGTAGAAGATACGGGAGCGTCTACGATTATAAGAGTCTGATCGTCTTCGCGCTCGATACGTGAGGATTCCTCTTCATCAAGAGAGGATTTCACAAATCCGCTGTCGAGTTTGAAATCGTCAATGAGAATTTTGATCTCCTGAGGCGTGGGATCGATAACAGAGATCCAGCAGCCAACCTGCGGATCTTTTACGGGGCAAAGCCGTCCGCTTTCGGAATTGTAGTAATTTATCACGGTCGGCCTCCTTTCGAGAATTTATAGAAGTGTGTGGCGAGATATTAAACAGGCTCTTATTGCGGCAGCGTTTGGAGTTCCTGCATCATAAGACAAAAATCGTATACGTCGATGCGTTCGTCCTGACAGAAATCGCCTGCTTTCCAGTCGGCAATTTCGCCGTTTCCGAGCAGCCAGTTCTGAAGCGCAACGGCGTCGGAAATGTTGAAATATCCGTCCCCATTCACATCGCCCATAACAAAAGAATCGGGAACTATCCAACAGCCGTCGTCGATTATCAGGCAAAGCATCGTTATGGTTTCGCCGAAATAGACGTCGTTGCCGTAATTCAGGCAAACTTCGCGTACGGAATCATGCCAGTCTGTATCGTTTGCGGCAGAAGCGGAGATCATAAGAGGGGAGACGAAGCAGAGATCGTTCCAGTCGGAGATCGCCTTGCCGTCAGGAGTATAGCCTGCCATGATGTTCCATGGGTCATTGTTTGACGTTTGCTTGGAGAAAGCGGTGATCGCCTTTGAAAATTCGAGAGCGTCGGTATTTCCGTTCACGAGGTAATCCATACTGATACGCCACGGAGCGCGGCAGCTATTGTAATAGCAGTTGTCGTCGTTTTCGCTTTCAAGGAAATTGGGCGGAGCAGGAATAAATTTACCCGTGCTGTCCTTTATGAGAAAATCGGGCATCAGCCCTGTTTTGTATTCGTCGACAATGTTATTGATTATGCTGTACGTGTTGTCGTAAAGTTTCAGCCAGCGATCGTCGTCAGTAACTTGTGCAAATATCGGCATATACTGAACTATGAAATCCGAACCTCTTGTCGCGGAATAATAGGGATCGCTCTTGCTTGCCTGATAAGTCCAGTCGCCGAGGCGAAGTATCCAGTCCTCCTGATTTACTTCATATGTCATAATATCGTTAATGACAGCTATTGCGGATTCGAGATAATTTATCTCGCCGTCGCTTCCCCAGATTTTGTCAGCCATAAGCAGGGCGTAGGCGATATCCATATCGCCGTCAGTTGCAGAATCCGATCCTTCGGAGCATACAAGAGCCGAGCCGTTGTCGGATTGCTGCCAAGCCATGAGATTTTTTCCTATGCTGCTGGGATAAGCCTTATAATAGCGGTACATTCCGTCGAAAATAGCTTTTGCTTCGCTGTCGTATTCAGCCATAGCAGCCATGATGAGCATACCGTAGCCGTGAGCTTCGGAAACGGTAACGGGAACAGTATGACCGGCCTGTTCAAATGTTTCCTCGCCGTAAAAAACGTAATATTGCGTTTCGTTTTTTGAATGGTGATTCTGCACGACGTATTTGCTTTTCCAGAGTTCGTAATAAGCCGTAGTTTCATCAGAAAGCTGAGAAACTTCGGCGGCGTTTGCCTGAAAAGCGGCTGTCGGCTGTAAGGAGAATACGCACAATGCGGCGGTACACAATGCGAATATTCTTTTGAAATCACTCATAATTTTTCTCCTTTCAAGGCGGCAGTGGTATAATTTTCTGCGTTGCATTATCATATAAATTTATTATACCACACTTTTTGGAAAATTACAAGAATTTTATTACACAAAATAAGAACCTGAGGTTATATAGAATGTTCACGTCGTTGAATATCCTATATGACCGCAGGTTCTTTTTCTGCGTTGAAACGTATTGTTTTTTCTTGTTTATTTTTTCTTCCATGATTACATTATAACGCAGATCGCGCTATATTGCAATAACAGCAATGTTGCAGATATAATACAATTTGAATTTATTTTATTACAAAAATGTAACAGATTTG
>DETO01000088.1:10044-10356 GCA_002362135.1 Ruminococcus sp. UBA3286
GAAAAATGTAACAGATTTGCGAAAAAATATTAATTTGCTGTTTAATCGGCAATAATTTTGTGAAAGTTGTACATTCGTTGATTTTCTAAAATTTTCATGTGGCTTTTTTTCAATATCTGCATAGAATAATATAAACGGAACTGCGATAAAGGCGATCACAAGTGGCTGAGTCAGCAAGCACCGGTGCGCCCGCGAGCAGCTTTTGATCGGGCAAACTTTATCATAGTCCTGTTTTTTCAGAACTTGCGTTCATAATTTGTGTACACATAATTTATGAACGCAAGTTTTAGTTTTAGAACAGGTCTATTTATC
>DETO01000088.1:10631-10889 GCA_002362135.1 Ruminococcus sp. UBA3286
AGTTTTAGAACAGGTCTATTTATCCTGTTCCGAATTTTTCTGCATTCTTTTGCTGTATTCCTCATATTTGCGCTTTGTGGCGAGACCTCCGCGGATATGACGTTCCTGCTTGTTTATTTCCAATATATCCTTGACCTGCATATATAATGCGGGATTTTCGATTTTCAGCCGCTCGCTTACGTCCTTATGTACGGACGTACAAAAAGAGAAGTTAGACCTTTTCTAAAACCTCCGAAGCGCCGCCTGACTTGTCTTTTT
>DETO01000026.1 GCA_002362135.1 Ruminococcus sp. UBA3286
ATACTGATAATAAAATTAAATTATGGAGGCGATCGCATGGATTCAGGAAATATAGTTTCAAAGGCAGATAAGTATAAAGAAGAACTGATGCGGCTTTACGGCAAGCGAGTTATGACCGGGGAAAATGCCGAAATTAAGGAAGAGGCACACCCTGTATCTTCCAACGAGGTGAATAATGAAAAGATTGAGGAAATTATTGAAGAAACTGAGGAAAATGTTGAAGAAGCAAATGAAGAAGCCGTAATTTCGGAAAATGACGAATCATTTCAGGAGGTCAGCGGAGAAGCTGATCAGGGAAATGCTGAAGAATCCGACGATATCGAGCGGCGATACCCGCAGCCTGATCTCTCTGAGCTTGTTGAGGGAGAACCGTCGGTTCCCGACAACTCACAGCAGGAAAGCCTGGGCGATTCAACTGGCTATATCCTCGTTAATGTCCGAACAGGAAGCGAAGCTCTGCCTATAGAGGGAGCGTCGGTTGTTGTCAATGCCATTTTGAACGGAAGAAGGCTGATAATTGCTGCAGGAACTACGGATATAAGCGGTACAACGCTGAAACTGGTAACGCCTGCGCCGAATATCAAATATTCGCAGTCTCCCGATTCTGATGTCAGACCTTACAGCCTTTTCGATGTTACCGTGAAGGCGCGGGGCTTTTTTGACGCGAGGAGCGTTGATGTTCCCGTATTTTCGGGGATAACGTCGATTCAGAATTTCAATATGGTACCTGTTCCGCTGCTTATGGAAAGCGACGACGAAACGCTTACTTATTTCAATCAGGAACCAAATTTATAAGGAGGATTTATGCTGACAGGAACACCGTTTATTCCCGAAACGATCACGGTACATCTTGGTACGCCTGATTCCAACGCGCCGAATGTTACCGTTGATTTTTCGTCTTACATAAAAAATGTAGCGTCAAGCGAGATTTTTCCTACATGGAGCGATAGTGCGCTGAGGGCTAATATTTACGCTATCGTAAGTTTCGCGCTTAACAGAATATATACCGAATGGTACAGATCGCGCGGCTATGATTTCGATATAACATCGACGACGCAATATGATCAGAAATTCATTAACGGCAGGGAATTTTTTGAAAATATAGGCTTTCTTGTTGACGAACTTTTTGACGATTACGTTCAGAGGCAGGGGAGTGTAGAGCCGTTGTTTACGTCGTTCTGCAACGGAACAACTTCCACTTGCAGCGGTCTGTCGCAATGGGGAACTGTCGATCTTGCAAACAACGGGTTTACGCCTTATGAGATACTTCAATATTACTATGGAGATGATATTAACATTGTGAAAGATGCGCCCGTAAAATCAGCTATGCCTTCATATCCCGGTATTCCGCTGAAATTTGGCTCGGCAAGCAACAGCGTCAAATCTATTCAGATATTTCTGAACCGCATATCGCGAAATTATCCTGCTATCCCGAAAATTCCGCAGGCTGACGGAATCTTTGATACGTCGACCGAAGCTGCGGTAAAGGTTTTTCAGGCGGTTTTTGATCTTGAAGTAAGCGGCGTTGTAGATCAGGCGACATGGTACAGGATACTGTACATTTATACAAGCGTAAAACGGCTTTCGGAGCTTAGTTCCGAGGGAATTTCTCCTGAAGAAGTTGCTCCGCAGTTTACCGAAAATCTCAGCAGAGGTTCGGAGGGTATGGAAGTTCGCAATCTCCAGTATTATCTTGCTGTCATCGGCGCGTATTACGAGGCTGTTAAGCCTGTGGAAATAACGGGATATTTCGGAGAAGAAACCGAGGAGTCACTGAAATCTTTTCAGCGCGTATTCGGACTTCCGCAGACGGGTGCGCTGAACCGAGAGACGAATAACGATCTTTACCGCGCATATATGGGAATCGTTGAATCGGTCAGCCCGGAAAATACAGCAGTTGCGCTTTATCCCGGAACTGTGCTTCGGGAGGGTGCAAGCGGCGATTCCGTGCGCATAATGCAGGAATATCTCACCTTTATCCATGAAACTTATCCCGAAATACCTGCTGTCAATAATACAGGATATTTCGGGCCTATGACGAAACGTTCAGTTACGGAATTTCAGCGAGTTTTCGGGATAAATCCTACAGGTATAATCGGCGGAGTGACTTGGGACACGATTGCAGGAGTTTATTCCGATCTGCGTTTTGGATTTGATAAGCGTCCTTATCAGAATCCGGGATATACTATTACGGGAGGTTGAGTTATGCCATTCAGCGATGAACAGAAACAGCAGCATATTGTAGAACTGCAAAAATATTTGCACGCACTTTCTTTGACGCAGGGGAATATTCCTTTGATACTACCGGACGGAGTGTACGGCAGCGAAACTTCCAATGCCGTAAAATCATTCCAGCATCAGTATGATCTTCCGGAAACAGGCAATACGGATTCCGATACTTGGGATAAGGTAGTTGAAATTTACAAAAAAGATGTTGTTATTACTCCGAAATACCTGAATGTTTTTCCGTCATCGGAATATGTATGCACACAAGGCGCGCATGGCGGCATCGTATACATAATTCAGGTAATGCTTGAGCAGATTTGCAAAAGATATGATAATTTTCCGCGTGCAGAAATTTGCGGAGAATATACGAAAAATACAGAGAAAGCTGTCATGATGATCCAGCAGCTGAGCGGACTTCCCCAGAACGGAAGGGTAAATATGGCAACATGGAATATGATAGTCACTATCTGCGGAAAAATCAGTTAGATTTTTCCTTGACATTATGATGATTTAAGTGTATAATATTAACAAAGAAATCCTCGGGGAGCAGCTGAAGTACTAATGCTGTTCCCCTGAGAAATACGGAGGAATTTAAAATGAAAAAGATGATAACGGCTGTGGCAGCTGTGGTTTCAGCATCTGCTATCGCAGGCGTTACGGTTTTTGCTGCGGGAAAGTATACCGCCAAAGATTTAAATGATCTTTGCGATTCGCTTCTCGGAAAAACTGCCGTAACTGCCGAACAGGACGTTGACGGAGATGGAGTGGTGGATGTTTATGATCTTATTGCAATGAGGCAGACTTTTTTGGGCTCGGGCGAATTTTCTCAGCAGACTATCGGCGTAAGCAATGAAAATGTACGCTATATCGGCAGGAATATTTATGACAGCGATAATGTGGCATGGCTTGTTCAGAGCGGTTCTGCAATTGAATTTACCGTTACCGGAAAGTCAGCCGAAGTAATTATCAATGGCGATGAAAATATCAACAACGACGAAAAATATCGTCCGAGGTATGCCGTTCTTGTTGACGATGAAGTAATTCTGGACGAGCTTCTTAGTGAAAGCGAAAAAGCCGTAAAACTTTTCGATGGCGATGTTTCGCGTACTGCCGTTGTCAAGGTTATTCATATGTCCGAAGCAAATAACGGTGCGGTCGGCGTAAGCGGAGTCAAGGTTAATTCCGATGTTCCCGTTCCTGTTTCACCAACTGCAAAAAAGGATTTGCAGATAGAATTTATCGGGGATTCCATCACCTGCGCGTATGGCGTTGAGGGTAAAGATCAATATGAGAATTTCAAAACTTCGACTGAAAATTTCATGAAATCGTATGCTTATTTAACTGCAAAACAGCTTGATGCAGACTATAGCGCGGTAAGCTACAGCGGTCACGGAATTATTTCCGGATACAGCAATACAGGCGACAGAGTAACGGACAGCCTTGTTCCCGATTATTACGATTATGTCGGAAAGCTCGGCAGCTATAAAGTTCCGTGGGATTTTACAAACGACGAGAAAGATGTTATTGTAATAAATCTCGGAACTAATGACAATACTTATGCTTCAAAAGATTACGAGACCAGAGGCGTTGAATATGCTGATGCGTATACTGATTTTCTGCTTCATATACATGAAAAACATCCTGAATCCTACATTATTTGTACGATAGGCACGATGGGCTGCACCGAAATGTATCCGTATATTCAGATGGCTGTCGATAATTTTAAGGAGACTTCCGGATATGACCGAATAATGTCATATCAGTCCGCGACTCATACTCAGAGCGACGGACTTGGTTCAGACTGGCACCCGTCCGCAAAAACTCAGCAGAACAGCGCATATGTGCTTGCCGATAAAATTTGTCAGGCTCTTGGAATGGAATCGGATCAGATCGGAATAGATGTTGCGGCGGAATCCGAATTCAGCTCTGTAACCGATGATTCAGCGAATATGTCGGCTTATTTCTCGGATTGGGACAGATCGTATCATATCACAACCGTTACGGGTGGAAATTCCAAGGAATCTATTCAGGCGTTCGTTTCGGGAATAGGCTTGAAAAAGGGCGGAAAGTACCGCTTCTCATTCCAAGGCGAAACTTCCGAAGGAACGGAGATACCGTTTGTTGTCAGAAGCAAATCTACGGGCGAGGTAGTTTGTGAGGACGTTTTTGTCGGAGTAGGCTCAAAAGCGCCTTATGAGGCCGAAATCACTTCAAATATCACGGGTGACGCGGAGATCGTATTCTCACTCGGAG
>DETO01000102.1:0-160 GCA_002362135.1 Ruminococcus sp. UBA3286
ACACGGAAAGATTGTTTAATGTTCAGGTTTTCAAAAGAAAATTAACGATTTATTCATGAATAGTTAATAATTATATGTTACAATTTGTAATATATTCTGAAAGCTGTAAAAAAAATTTATAGAAGGGATTTATACCTATGTCCAACAGATTATTTCAGGG
>DETO01000102.1:415-736 GCA_002362135.1 Ruminococcus sp. UBA3286
ATGTCCAACAGATTATTTCAGGGTTTAGTTCACCAGATGAGAGATACTATCGACGCTACTATCGGCGTTGTTGATGAAACCGCTACGATCATTGCTTGCAGCGATCTTACAAAAGTAGGTACGACCAATGAATTCGTTTCCCTTGACCTCAGCGATTCTCACGATATTTTCATTCGCGACGGCTATACTTATAAGCCCTTCGGTTCAAGAGTAAAGCCGGATTATGCGGTTTTTGTGGAGGGTGTTGACGACGCTGCCGCAAAATATGCAAGCATCCTCGCTATCACGCTTTCTAATATCAAGCAGTATTATGACGAAAAA
>DETO01000102.1:989-6369 GCA_002362135.1 Ruminococcus sp. UBA3286
ATCAAGCAGTATTATGACGAAAAATACGACCGCAACAACTTTATCAAGAACGTTATCCTCGACAACGTTCTCCCCGGCGATATCGTGATAAAAGCCCGCGAGCTTCACTTCAACGCCGAGATCAGCCGCGCCGTATTCCTTATCAGGATCGTTTCCGCAAACGATATTTCTGCATACGATGTTATTCAGAACCTCTTCCCCGACAAGAACAAGGACTTCGTTTTCAATATTACGGAATCCGACATCGTTCTCGTTAAGGAACTGAAAAGCACAGTCGATTCAAAAGATCTGGAAAAGCTGGCGCGCTCTATCGCGGACACCCTTTCCAGCGAATTCTATACAAGAGTAAACGTCGGCATTGGTACTGCCGTTGTGGGCGTAAAGGATCTTGCGCGCTCTTTCAAGGAAGCTCAGATGGCTCTCGAAGTCGGCAAGGTTTTTGATACCGATAAGGTGATCGTCAGCTATGACAATCTTGGTATCGCGCGCCTTATCTATCATCTTCCCACAACCCTCTGCGAGACTTTCCTCCACGAGGTTTTCAAGGTGGGCAGCATCGATTCGCTCGACCACGAAACTCTTTTCACCATTCAGAAATTCTTTGAAAATAACCTGAATGTTTCCGAAACTTCGAGAAAGCTTTTCGTTCACAGAAATACTCTTGTATACAGACTTGAAAAAATTAAAAAACTGACAGGTCTTGACCTCCGTGAATTTGATCACGCTATTATCTTCAAAATCGCCCTTATGGTTAAAAAGTACCTGTCTGCCAATCCGGTCAAGTTCTGAGCTGCCATGATCATATGGTTTCCTCATGCATCTTGCCGTAAAGGAAGGAAGGTGTAAACATGGTTGAGCTTCAGAACGTATCCGTGACTTATTCAAGCGGCGTTGACGCCCTTAACAATGTCAGCCTCAAAATAAACGACGGCGATTTCGCTTTCGTTGTAGGCTCTTCGGGTGCGGGAAAAAGTACCATGATAAAACTGCTTCTTAAGGAGATCGACGCTACAAGCGGCGTCGTTACTGTAAACGGTTACAACCTTAATAAGCTCCGCAAACGCAAAATTCCGGAATTCCGCCGTACTCTCGGCTTTGTTTTCCAGGATTTCCGCCTGATACCGTCAATGACGGTATACGAAAATATTGCATTCGTACTGCGCGTTCTCGACGCGCCCATAAAACTTATCAGAAAAAGAGTCCCCTATGTTATAAGTCTGGTCGGGCTTCAATCCAAAACGAATTCATATCCGGACGAACTTTCCGGCGGTGAAAAACAGCGTGTTGCTATCGCAAGGGCGCTGGTAAACGACCCGCAGCTTATAATCGCGGACGAGCCTACGGGCAATATAGATCCCGAACTTTCATATGAGATCGTCGAATTGCTCAAAGGCATCAACGATCAGGGTACTACAATACTTATGGTAACGCACGAGCATGATCTTGTACGTCATTTCGGCGGAAGAATCATCAACATAACTGACGGCGAGATCGTTTACGATGAAGTCGTAATGGGTATAAACGACGAAATACTGCCGGAAGTTGAACTTGCTCAGTCTATGGAAAACGCGGCTTCCGTTCCGTATCAGACCGCGCTCGGCACAGAACCGAACGGCTCGGAACTTCCGCTCATCGACGACGTTATAGCCGCTATCACGGGCGCATCTCAGAATGACGGAGGAGGTGCGGAATGAAAGTAAGCGGCATTAAATATCTTGCCAATCAGGGTATTGAAAATATATGGAAAAACAAAATGATGGCGTTCGCAACTTTCTGTGTTCTGCTTATTTCGCTGCTCCTCGTTGGCTGTTCCGCGCTGTTTTACATCAATATGAATTCCATGATACTCGGTCTCGGAAATCAGAATGAAATAGCGGTATATCTTTACTCGAACACTCCTCAGGAGCGAGTCGCGGAAATAAACGCCCAGCTGGTCGAACTCGAAAACGTCGATACTGTCGTCTACAATTCAAAAGATGAAGCGTATCAGCGTATGCAGAATCAGATCTCTCAGGGAAAAGAAATATTCGATTATATCGACGATCACGAATTTATGCCCGATGGATTCAGCGTAACTGTCATAAATAACGATCAGATTGAAAACACAACGGAAATAATAAATCAGATCGCCGAGGTTGAAGTAGCAAAATCTTCTCCGCAGGTCGCGCAATTTCTCCGCGAATTGAGAAGAGTGGTAACTATTATCGCAGGAGCGGTAATCATCGCGCTTGCTGTCGTTTCAATGATCATGATCTCCAATACCACCAAGGCAAGCGTCTTTGCAAGGCGTGAAGAAATACAGATCATGAAATACGTTGGCGCAACCAATGCTTTTATCAGAACGCCTTTCTTCGTTGAAGGCTTTGTAACCGGATTTTTCGCAGGTGCAGGCGCGTTTCTCATTACATGGGCAGTCTACCGTTCCGTATATAATATATTGCTCGATCAAGGTACGCTTATGAATGCGTTCGGCGTGGCAAGCGTCATTCCTTTTGACGACATCAGTCTTATCGTCGGAGCGGCTTATCTCCTGATCGGCGGATTTGTAGGCGCGCTCGGAAGCGTTGTCAGCACACGCAAACACTTAAATGTGTAAGTTAAGGACAATTCTGAAAGGAGTTTACGGTGTTCGGCACCGAATGATTATGAAGAAGTTAAAAATTGCTAAAAGGGTTCTTTCGTTTATGACCTGCGCCGCTATTTCCGCAGGCGTTATGGCTGCTTATCCTTCGTTTACCGATAAGGGAGAAGTTCAGGCTGCAAAAACGCTTCAGGAAATTCAGGAACAGCGTAAGGCTAATTCCGAAAAGATCGCCGATCTTGAAAGCAAGATAAACGATATTGAAGGCGATAAGAATTACGAAAAACAGCAGCAGGAATATCTGAACGAGCAGATCGACTATATTCAGGAAAATATCGATCTTCTCAACGCCGAGCTGAACAGCATCAGCGCAGATATTGAAACTACCGAAACAAATATTACTCTTCTTGACACCGATATTGTAAATCAGCAGACGGCTATCGATAATAATATCGAACTTTTCAAAGAACGTCTCTGCTCGATGTACATTAACAGCAACGATTCAGCCGCCACTATGGTTCTTGGTTCGACAAGCTTTTACGATATGATGGCGCGCGTTCAGATGATCAACAGAGTTGCAGAATATGACGATAAGCTTATCAACGATATTCTCAATGAAATTGAAGCGCTGAATCAGTCTAAAAGTGATCTTGAAACCGAAAAGCTCAACCTCACCATGAAGCTTGAAGAGCAGGAAAAACGCAAAGAGGAAAAAACTGATGAGATCGAACAGCTGAATGTGAAAATGAAGGATACTCAGTACGAGATTGAAAGACTTGCATTGGAACAGGAATCGCTCAATGCCGATAAGGAAGAACTTGAAAAGCTGAATAAAGCCCTTGATCAGGAAGAAGAAGAAATGCGCGCAGCGATCAAACGCGCACAAGAGGAAGCTCAAGCGAAATATGAAGCCGAGCAGAGAAAAAAGTGGGAAGAACAGCAGAAGCTTTTACAGCAACAGCAGCAGGCTGCCAATAATAATAACAATAATAACGGCGGCGGTGATACTACTGTTCCCACCACGCCCAGTCAGCCTACATTTATTCCTCCCGCGCCCTCTGCATCAGGATTTTCATGGCCATGTCCCGGATTCAGCTATATCAGCAGTCCTTTCGGTCCTCGCTGGGGACGCAACCATAACGGTATAGACGTTGGCGACGGCGGTATCATGGGCGGAGCGGCTGTAGCTTCAAAATCCGGTACTGTAATTTTCGTCAGCAACAACTGCACCCACAATTTCGCCAAGAATTACAGCTGCGGCTGCGGCGGCGGATACGGAAATTACATTATTATTTCTCATGACGGAACTTATTCCACAGTTTACGCTCATCTTTCCTACGCTTCCGTTTCCGTTGGCGATTACGTAGAGCAGGGTCAGGTGATTGGTGCTATCGGTTCGACAGGCCATTCAACAGGCGCGCATCTTCATTTTGAAGTACGTGAAAACGGCGTCGCTCAGAATCCTATGAATTATGTAAGTCCGTAATACATAACTTATTCTTGCACCGCACAAAAATTGTGCGGTGCTGACTTTATTTTTGAAAGAAAGAGAGACAGCTTATGAATAAAAAAATCAGTCTCGGACTTGCTCTGAGCCTTATCGCCGTATCCATCGCGGTAACTTTCATTCTCACATCGTTCTTTTCGCTACAAAGCTTCAACACGAAAGTAGTGGACGTTAATGAAAAAGCTAAAAAATATACCGCACTTCAGGCTCTCGATTCATATGTAAGAGATAATTATTACGGCGATATAAATGAGAATACGCTCAGCGACGGAATCATGAAAGGTTATGTATCGGGAATCGACGACAAATATTCCCGCTATCTTACCGAAGAAGAATATCTGACGGAACAGAATGATAATTCCGGAACTCTTGTAGGTCTCGGACTTACGATAGCCGAGGACGAAAGCGGATATATCAGGATCTCAGAAATAATCTCCGAATCTCCTGCCACGGATTCGGGACTTCTCGAAAACGATATCATTATTGCGATAGACGGCGTTGACGTCAAAGATATAGGTTTTGCCGAAGCTGCGGACGCAATGCGCGGTACGGAGGGTTCGCCGATTTCGCTCACTATCCGCCGCGATGGTAAGGATACGGAATATTCGTTCACGCGGCGTTCTATAGAAGTTACTACCGTTGAAGCCGAAATGCTCGGAAATTACGTCGGATATATCAAGATAAGCGGTTTCAAACAGAATACCCCGCAGCAATTTATCGACGCGCTTGAAAGATTAACTGCAAACGGCGCAACTTCGTTGGTTTTCGATCTCCGCGATAACGGCGGCGGTCTTGTTTCGGCGCTTTCGGAATGCCTCGATCCGCTTCTTCCGGAGGGCGTTGTGGCAACTGCTGAATACAAGGACGGTCATTCCGAAACCCTCGTTTATTCCGACGCTTCGGAACTGAATATGCCCATGGCGGTCATAGTCAACGAGAACACCGCCAGTGCTGCGGAACTTTTCGCGGCTTCTCTCCGTGATTTCGGAAAAGCGCCTCTCGTTGGTTCGCAGACTTACGGAAAAGGCGTTATGCAGACTACTACGGAACTTGAAAACGGCGGAGCAGTAATTCTGACGGTTGCAGAATATAAAACGGCGTATTCCGAATGCTATGACGGAATAGGTCTTACTCCGGATGTTCCCGTGGAAAACGACGTGGAGGGATTCGACGCTCAATACTCAGCTGCGATAGAAGTTGTACAACAGATTGCACTTAATTGATTCACGGTCGTATATTAATTAAAATAAAAAAATATATAGATATTCTCTTTTCAAAGCATAAATAATATG
>DETO01000118.1 GCA_002362135.1 Ruminococcus sp. UBA3286
GGGGGACAGCGTCCCCTGACATAACGCAGCACAAGTAAAAATTATTCGCCGTCATATATAATTGCAGCTATAGTAATATTGTCGGTACTTCCGCGTTCCAGAGCCATTTTCACGAGCATTTCCAGACGTTTGGGGAGCGGCTTCGGCAAATCCAGAATCTCCTGAATATCCAGCGCCGAAAGATTATCGGATAATCCGTCGGAACATACCAGCAGAACATCGCCATAATCAAATCCGCCGCTTATAACATCGATATCGACTGTCGGCGAATCTTTCATATTTCCCAGCGCAGGAAAAATTATATTCCGGCGCGCATGAGTCTTTAATTCCTCACGGGTAATAGAACCCTCTTCATACAAAAGCTGCACAAGCGACTGATCGCGCGAAAGCTGCCGCACAACTCCGTCGCGGTATCGGTAAAGCCGCGAATCTCCCACGTTAAACGCGATAACCGATTCATCTTCCGCAACCGCTATACCGCAAAGCGTGGTCTGCATATTACGGCTGCATGAATCGGCGCGGCTGTAATTCACAAGTTCCTCATGTATCGCCATAATGGAATCGCGTATACTGCTTTTCCGCATATCGCTGATATTTTTAAGCTGTTCAAGGCACATGGCGGAAGCAAGTTCGCCTGCATTTTCTCCGGAAACTCCGTCGGAAACAGCCGCAATAAACGGCGCGCCGATGCGCATTTCAAGGCTGCCTTCCCTGATGACCTGCCCGCCGATAAGCAGCGCGTCTTCATTATGAGGCATAACGCCTTTTTCGGTAATTCCGCAGCAGTAGTACATCTTAATATACTCTCCTCTTTATCCCTCGATCGAATAAATTCTTTTGCCGTTTTCGCAGGTGATATCAACAAGTTCCTGAACGTCCGTTCCCTTGATCTCCGCCGCCTTTTCAGCCGTATATGCTATCATTGAACTGTCGCACCTCTTCCCTCTGAAAGGCACGGGAGCCATATACGGGCAGTCCGTCTCAAGAAGCAGTCTGTCCATCGGCACTTCCGCAAGGGCTTTTAACGCCTTTTTGGCATTCTTGAACGTCAGAACGCCCGTAAATCCGATATACATTCCAAGTTTGACAATCTCGCGCGCCGTTTCGGCAGAACCGCTGAAACAATGAAGTATCCCCTTCGGACGATGTTTTTTAAGTATTTGGAAAGTATCCTCCCATGCGTCGCGGCTATGAATAATGACGGGCAGTCCCAGTTCCTTTGCGAGTTCAAGCTGCTCTTCAAAAAGAACTATCTGCTTTTCGCGGTCATAGCCCTCATAATGATAATCAAGCCCGATCTCGCCTATCGCCCTGACTTTCGGGGAATCAACAGCCGTCCGCCGAACTTTTTCCAGATAATCCGCAGGGGTGGAATCTGCATTTTCGGGGTGAACTCCTGCGGCTGCGTAAATGTAATCGTATTTTTCCGCAAGAACAGAATTTTCAGCCGTATCTTCCAACGACGACGAAGCCAGCATAACGTATTTCACGCCCTTTTGCGGAAGTTCGGCAAGAATCTGTCCGCGGTCACCGTCAAAGGCATGGTCGGCATAATGGGCGTGAGTATCGAAAATATTACTGATCATCGCCCTCGCCTCCGTCAGCTTCGGTTTCGTCATAACTGAAAAATCTCTCTCGGAAATCGTTCAGGAACGTTTCCGAAGCGATGTAATCGTCATAAGCCGCTTCGCCCTCCATAATATAGAAAGAACCTATCGTCCTGCCGTACTCCAGCATGGATTTTATAGCGACCTTATGCTTTTTGTAGTCGACAGCCGTAATATTTGTATCGGCAAGATTTACTATGCTGTTGAAGCTGTTGTCGAAATTGTCTGCAAGGCGTTTTCCGTCAGCCTGATTCATCATTGCGGAAACAAGGGAGCTTGTAATATATGCGCGTTCCTCCTCGCCGCCTGCAAACATTGAATACGTTATCAGCCTTTCAATCTGCGACGAGTTGAGATACTGGTCGCTGCCGTCGCCGTTAAAGCCCGCAACGTCCTCCGATACGGGATAGGTAACGCCGCCCAGAATATCGCAAAGCTTTACGAGAGCCGCCGAATCGAGTTTCATATAGCGGTCGGTCTTGATGCCGAACACATAGTCTGTAAATTCAACAGCCGCGCTTGCTCCGCCGTTTGCGTAAGCCGTCTTGATGCTCTGTTGAGTATCTCCCACAAGAGCTATCGTATTTGACGGAATTCCAACGAATACAAGCTTTTTTTCCTTTGGTATCGATCTCATAAGCAGGAAAGTCGCCGAAGCCTGATCGGCGTCAGGTTCGTCAAGAATGAAAAGGATAGTGTGATTATCCGCATATGTGGTAGTAGTTATCTGACGCGGAGTAGGTTCGGGAAGCTCCTTTTCGCCGCCCAGCAGTCCCAGATGATTCATAAAAAGGAAAGTGCCGCCGCCGATAAGCAGGATTCCGATAAAAATAGTCACAAGATACGGAAGGGCGATGCTTCCCGTTTTCTTTCTTCTCTTTTGTGCCATGATAAAACTCCTTTCGTAAGCAGAGACGCAAAAATATTCATTTTTTGCGGATAAAATAGGTTTTCCGCAGAACGATGTTAAAAAATGTCGAATCAATTCTGCGTAACAGCGTTTATCCACAAGGTTTTCAACTTTTCAACATTATGCAGGAGGTGGAAAATGTTGAAAAAAACTTCTCATTCGCTCTTGCAAAAATCTGAATCTATGATATAATAAAAGGTAGCAATAATCGCCGCAAGCCGATTGCAGCAAACAATGCTATGAATATTATACCATAGAAAGCCTGAAATTGCAAGTATTATTAAGTATTATTTTATTATGTAACTGAATTTTAATATTTGGCAGGCTGATTTTGCCGAGGATAAGGTTGCACGCAAATCAATTTTACTATGCTGTATTATACAGAGAACTTTGACTTCCCACACCTCTTGCAAAGATGTTACACTCTTGGATTCACTTCTCATATTTTTCTCTCCCTTTAGGGAGAGGGAAATATGAAAATTGGGTTTCCAAAGGGTGAACACTAACGTGCCGTACCCTCTGTCCTGCGGACATCTCCCTAC
>DETO01000057.1:0-7467 GCA_002362135.1 Ruminococcus sp. UBA3286
CATTTATTTTGCATATTTATATGACATGAACACGATCTTAACAGAGGAGAGATTTTATGAAGAAATTTATTTTTGCCGCGGCCGCCATGCTTATTCTTTCGTCCTGCGCTGTCAGCGAAGAAAGTATTCCGCCTGACATTGACAATTCCGAATCCTATTCCCAAGAGAAAGAGCATTTTTTTACGGAGGATTCCGATGACTATATACCTCTGAATTTCACGAATCAGCATGGGTTGTGGCTTCCTTACATGGACTTTGAAAATTATATGCACGGAAAGTCCGAAGAAGAATATCGCGACGCTGTAAAAAAAATTCTGACCGACGCAAAGTCTGATGATATAAATACGATATATTTTCATGTCCACCCAAACGGCGACGCTTATTATGATTCGGAAATTTTTCCAAAAGGCATTTTTTACGACGGCGATTACGATCCGCTGGAAATAATGCTGGAGATCGCGCACTCTATGGGGATTTCCGTTCATGCGTGGCTGAATCCGTATCGTTTGCAGACTATCGATCAGGCAAATGAACTTTCAGATGATTTCATAGTAAAAAAATGGCTGAACGAAGGGTGTCCTATGGTCAAGGAAGTCAACGGCAGATATTATCTTGATCCCTCCTATTCGGAAGTTACCGAGCTTATCTGTCAGGCTGCTGATGAAATTCTCGGAAAATACGATGTTGATGGGATTCATATTGACGATTATTTTTATCCGGCTTCCGATGAGGAATTCGACCGCGAAGAATTTGCAAAAAGCCAAAGCAGCGATCTTGCTCAATGGCGGCGCGATAATATCAATTCAATGGTAAAAGGGCTTTACGATACCGTGAAAAGTCACGGAAAACGGCTTAAATTCGGTGTCAGCCCTCAGGGAAACATTGATACCGATTACAATAAGCAATATGCCGACGTCAAACTTTGGAGCGGCGAAGATGGCTATGCGGATTACATAGTTCCGCAGATATATTACGGATTTAAAAATGCCACTCTCCCTTTTGAATCTACTCTGCATCAATGGGAAACGCTGACCGAAAACAGCGATGTTTCGCTGATAATCGGGCTTGCGGAATATAAATTGGGCAAGGCTGATCAATGGGCAGGCGCTGCGGGTGAGAATGAATGGATAGACGATCCTGACATTATAAAAAAGCAGGTTGAGCTTGTGAATTCCTCATCAGCTGACGGGTATGCTTTTTATCGTTAGAATCTATTTTATATAAATAATCTCTTTTCCCTGTTTTTCCGCAAGACTGACGAATTTTGCTGCCCCACCATAAGAATGAGTTACAAAAGCAATGATAATGTCAGCGTGTTTTTCCATCCATTTGTTGCGGTATGATATTGCATAACGAAATGGAACATTCTCGATTCCCTCCGGAAATACAGTTGTTTCGTATTCTGATAAGGAATCTGAAAGATATGCTATCACGATGCTGTATCTTATATTCGGATACACTTTACGAAGTTTCTTTAGCGCATGATAGACAATTTTATCGAAATTTCCGTGATTTCCCACATAAAATTCATCTACGCTTCTGTTTTCTATCAGATCAATGATCACATTCTCTAATTGCACCGAAATTGACTGCGGAGCATCTTTATGCCCGAAAAATGTACACACCACTTTCATAACCTACCTTGTAACATATTAAGTAACACAAATTATAACATATATTATTGGGAGATGTCAAGTTATAATATATGTTAGAGGTGATATTATGAGTGGTACACTAAAAATCAGCAAACGTTCAAATATTAAGGGCGACGACGGTTACAAAGTTTTTTCGATCAGGATACGCGAAAAAGTTGTAGAAAATCTCGATAATATTGCAAAGGAAACTAATCGCTCGCGTAATGAACTTATCAATCTTATGCTTGAATTCGCTATAAATAATTGCGAGATCACCGCTTCAGATGATGAATGATCAGAAAATCCGACGATGCTGAAAAATCCCCCTGTATTTTCCCTTATGGAAAATTACAGGGGGATTTTTTCAGAATGCCAAGTTTTGCGGCATATTCTGCAAGCTGCTTATTGCCAATATTCATCGTGCCGAAGTTTTCACACGGACATATAACTTCTTTGCAGCTGTTAATTATTTTTTTTGCCGATTCAATTTTTTCTGCGCTTATCGGCTCATAACTACGTTCCGTTATCAATTCCGACGCAAGCAGTTTCGCTATCGGGTGATCGATATCATTTTCATGTATAACACCTGCCGCAAAGGGAATATTCATGCGCTGAAAACGGCGGTATATCGGGATTCCGCTGCCTGCTCCGCCTATTACGAATACTTCGATTTTTCCTTTGACAGCTTCCAGTTCACGAGAGCCGTATAAAACGCTGAAACTGCCATTCACGATATCATAAAGACTGCGGATATTTTCATCGGTAAAAACCTCCTCAGGCGTGCCGCAGACTGTTATTCTGCCATTTTTAACGCATACCGCCGTATCGCAAATTTTCTGCGCGAGATCGATTTCATGAAGAGACATGATAACCGCAATATTCCGCTCCTTTGCAAGCATTTTCAGCATACTCAGCAATTCAAGCTTATGACGCTCGTCAAGGAATGAAGTCGGCTCGTCGAGTATCAATATTTCGGGTTCTTGGCATATAGCTCTGGAAAGCATTACGCGCTGCCGCTGACCGTCACTTATCTGCGTAAAATCACACTCCGCAAGTTCTTCGGTATGCAGCAGCTTCATAGATTCCTCTACGCATTTATTATCGTGGGCAGATAAAAATCCGAGAGTTCCGGTATACGGATATCTGCCGCTTTCCACAACTTCGCGGCAATTCATCATTT
Organism: Ruminococcus sp. UBA3286; assembly: GCA_002362135.1. Taxonomy (GTDB): domain Bacteria; phylum Bacillota; class Clostridia; order Oscillospirales; family Ruminococcaceae; genus Ruminococcus. The sequence goes on from DETO01000057.1 coordinate 2,815, forward strand.
CCGTCTGCAATCGCTCCGTAAACATCACCGACATATGGCGTGAAAGTTCGCGCTCGCTAAGTTTATCCTGCCTCTGTCCGCCGATATAAACGCTTCCTCCAAGAGGTTTGAGCTGCGCCGCAATACTTCTAAGCAGCGTTGATTTTCCCGAACCGTTAGGCCCTATAAGAGTTAATATCTCCCCTGCCGCTATGGAAATTTCAACATTTTCGATTATGATTTTTCTTCCGTATCCTACATTAAGTTTTTCAGTTCTCAAAAGTTCCATTTCAGCTTTTTCTCCTTGATTTTTGCCTCAGCATTATCCAGATAACAACGGGCGCGCCGAATATTGCCGTGACTGTGCTGATGCTGATCTCCGACGGCGCAAATAACATTCTTGCGGTAAGATCGCTGAACAGACAGAATACCGCTCCGCCCAGAAATGATGCAGGAATTATAACAATAGGCTTCGCTGTGCCGAAAAAACTTTTTACAAGATGCGGAACAGCGATTCCCACAAATGAAACCGGTCCTGCAAACGCCGTCACGCAGGCTGAAAGAATGCTTGAAAGCAATATCAGGTAAATCCGAAATCGTTTAACATTAACACCCATATTTTCCGCATAGCTTTCGCCCATGCGGTATGCGCCCAATGGTTTTGACAGCAGGAACGTCAGTATCATTGATACGCCCACTGTTATGGATATCACGCCGAGTTCGCGGTTATTGGCGGCGGAAAATGTTCCCATTGACCAGTTGTGCAGGTTTATGATGTTGGATTCGTCGGCAAACGAAACGGCAAGCTCGGTTATTGCCGAGCATATGTAGCCGATCATCACGCCGCTTACCACCAGCAGGGACATATTTCGTATTTTCCGCGAAATAAGCAATATCATTCCCATGGAAGCAAGAGAACCGACAAACGACGCCGCTATCATTGAAGCTGAATTCATGGCAATTCCGCGGCTAAGCGAAAATATCATGGCAATTGCAACGGTCAGTTTTGCGCCTGATGAAATTCCGAGAACGAACGGCCCTGCTATAGGATTTGCAAAAAAACTTTGCAGCAAGTACCCCGATACGGAAAGCGCGCCGCCCAGTATTGCAGCTTCCGCGGCTCTGGGCAGCCTTATCTTGCATATTATGGGATCGCCTTCCGAAAAAAGCCTTATCAGTTCCCCGAACGAATGATTTCCCGCGCTTCCCATGCAGATACTAAGAAAGAATAATATGACCAGCATTGCTGATAATACAGCAATGCAAAGAGAATATCTCAACGTTCTTTTCATGAATTTTTCCCCTGTTCAAGGCGATAAATATAAGTCGTCCGCTCTGCCGCAGTTCCGTTAAGTATACTATTTATATCGTATATCATATCAGCCGCGCCTGTGGTTTGCTGAAACATATTCTGCTCCGTACACCACACGTCGCCATTCTGCACAGCCTTGAAATCTTCAAGCAGCGCGCATTTTTCTATCAGCTGATCTATTGAATCATATTCTCCGTCAACCGTGCTGTTATATATCAGTATATCGGCATCTTTCGCGGCTTCATAGAAAGCTTCCGGCTGCATATTCATGGTAGAAGCCGCGCTTTCTCCGTCGTTTTCATCGCTTTTGATTATGTATTCTCCCCCTGCAAGCTCGATCATTCGGGAAATATAATCTCCCGGACGGCGTACATTGATATACCCCGACGAACTTACATAAAAGAACGCTACCGTTTTTCGAGGAGAATCCTGATTATCAGCTGATAAAACGCTGTTGAAAAGCGCAGTTTTTTCATTAAAAAACTTCTCCGCCTCATCGGATTTTCCCAGAAGAAGCCCGTAAAGCTTTATCCATTCCATTCTGCCGAGAGGGTGAGTTTCATAACTTGAGTGATCGACAATAACCGGAATTCCCAGTTCTTCAAGCTGCTCTTTGATGTCAGGATTATGGAATATCATGGTATTCTCAACGGCTAATCCGCATTTTTCATCAACAAGCAGTTCAAAATCAGGGGCGCGATATTTTCCGACATAGGCGATTTCACCATCGTCCATTGCTTTTGCAACATTTGGAAGGCTCCAGTCGCCGCGGTCGGTTGAGACGAATTTAACAGCGTCCAGCGAATCTATACCGTCAAAAAGATCGACAGAAGCCGATGAAGCAACATAAAGATTTTTAAGCGGCTGATATAATGGAGTTGTATCCTTGGGAATCTCGATTTTCCCTGAATTTTCGGGAATCAGAAGAAATTTCTCCCCTCCCGTTTCTATCAGCGAGCAGCCGTTTTCGAGATGATCAACAGAAAACTGATCGGCATATTCAAGCTCCATATGACCGGAAACGGCGGTTGTCGGCAAACTTGAAGCCTGTTCATCAGATTTTCCGCATGAAGCAAATATGAATACTGCCGCGGCAGAAGCAAGAAATATTTTACCAAATCTCATTATTCTGCATTCGTCGGCGCGATAGTTGAAGAGTCAAAACAGAGCGTGTACTCAATTTCGTGAGGCGTACTCATTGCCGTTGTATCAGCTGCAATATTTATCTTGAAATCAAAACCCTCGATCGGAATTTCAAAAACAGAAACTTCTTCCATTGATACAGGCAGATATTTATCTCCGTCAACTATCATATAATCATAATTATTGCTGCCCCATTTTATTTCAGCAGTAATATTTCCTCCGCTGACCGTCAGTTTTGCAGGCGAATCTATCTTGGCTTTTCCCGAACCGCCTGACAATTCAACTTCCGCCGTATAATCGCCGTCGGCAAGTTCAAGATCGCCTGCCGTTACAAATCCCGAATTGGAAAATGCGTCGGCTGATAGTGAATCTGCGCGAAAAACAAGTTCGCGGTCATACCATAATTCCTTTCGCTTGCTGAATGCAGCGCAGTTTATAACGCTGTCCAAAGCTTCAACAGGAACGGTAAAAACGCTCTGCCCGTCGGAATTTTCGATATATGTAATAAAATCGCTTGCAGCTGCATTTGTAGCTTCATCGGAAGTTCCCATGAAAAGCTTTTCGTAGCCCGTTCCGCCCATTACCATATCTGCCGTCATTTTTCCATTGCTGACCTTTAATTTGCATTCGACTATTTTGAACATGGACGAACTTGAATCCACATTTATGGAATATTCTCCGTCCGCGATCGAATCCCCATAAACAGGAGTCATTCCCTCAAATCCGACGGGATCAGGAGCAACAGTACTTTTTTCCGTCGATTCGTCAGCATTACTTTCGCTTACCGACGATGACGAAGATTCTTCAACGCTGCTCTCATTGCCGCCGCATGAAACAACGGCAGCGGCAATGATCAGCACACATAAAAATACGCTTAATTTTTTCATTATTATACCTCTTATTTTATTGAATCAACGGCAGCCTGTGCGTGTTCAACGTAAATCTGACGGATCGTCTCATCTTCGCCGAGTCCCTGAAGAACACATTCAACCTCGTATCCCTCGGCTTCCAAAGCGGTTTTCCACGAATCTTCGTCGCCTGCCATGTCGTTATTTGCATGATCGCCTGCAACCACCATGAGCGGTTGAATTACAACACGTTCATACTCCCCTGCCTTTACTTTTGTGATAACGTCGTCAATGTCCGGCTTGGCTTCGACCGTTCCTATGCAGTAATTTTCATAACCGTCAGCATCGAATAATGTCTGGAGTTTTGAATATATCTCATTGGAATCTGCCGTTGTACCGTGTCCCATGAAACATATAGCTGTTTTGCCGTCGTCGTATTTCTCGGTTTGAGCAACAAGCGCTGCTTCTACCTTTGCGAAATCCTCATTGCTTGTAAGAAGCGGCTCGCCTATAGCCACTTTTTCAAATGCGTCTGAATACTGAGCAATAGCTTCTGCAAGATCGGCGTATTCAAGACCGTTCATAAGATGCGTCGGCTGAACCACCAGATTCTTTACGCCGTTATCAACCGATCTCTTCAGAGCCGCTTCAACGTCGTCAATAAGTATACCGTCGCGGCTGTTTATGTGATCAATTATTATGTTTGATGTAAATCCTCGCCTTACCGAGAATTCCGGAAAAGCTTTTTCAATGTCATTTTCAATCGCTCCGATATTCAGACGGCGGCTGTCATTGTAACTCGTTCCAAAACTTATTACAAGCAGCTCGTTTTCGCCGATATCATCCTGATTTCGGGGATTGTCAAGGCTTGCATCGCCTGTTTCATAATTCTCCTCATCTTCGGCTTCTGAATTTACATCTTCGGAGGAACTTTCGGATTCAGAGGAATTTTCCGAAACTTCGGAACTTTCATTCACCGAAGATTCGGATGTCGGAATTTCCGAAGAACTGTCAGAGGATTCCGATGTACTCTCTCCACAGGCTGAAAAGCCGGCGAGCATAGATAATGTGAGTAGTAAAGCGCTTAATTTTTTCATAATTTTAAAAGTCCTTTCTGAAAAAGGCATTAAAAAAGCTTTCTCCGCGAGAAGAAAGCAACGCAAACAGACCCTTCTCAGAGTCTGAAAACGGTACGATCAATGCCTCGTGATCTGACAGCATGGCTGTCTGTACCGATATACGGCAGGTCTCCTGACTTACGTTCATCATGCAGCCAAGCCTTCCCCTTGCGAGTGACTTCACCTTGCGGCAAATTAGGCTACACTCCCGATTCACAGTGACGAGATCGTACAGGATTTCCACCTGTTTCCC
>DETO01000057.1:7740-8029 GCA_002362135.1 Ruminococcus sp. UBA3286
TACAGGATTTCCACCTGTTTCCCTATTATCTTTTGCAGCGCATTGCGCCCAAAAGCACCGTATATCTATTTGAGTTGATATTAATTTTCATGCTGTCAATTTTCTCATTTACTGAGCTGACCAACAAATCAACGCTGAAAAGTAATATTCCACTACGCATCATTATATCATATTTTTGTCAGAATTGCAATACTTTTTTTAAATTAAGTATCAATACCGGACTTTTGAGCAAGAAACAGGCGAATTTCTCATTTGAAATAAATTAAATGAAAAAAATATATATATTTTT
>DETO01000074.1 GCA_002362135.1 Ruminococcus sp. UBA3286
AATTACGTTAGTGCGTATGGGACGCTGTCCCCCCTGCACCCCTCTGCATAAGGGACTCAGTCCCTTATGAATCCCAATATTAAATTCAGCCTATACCCAGTGGGTATAGGCTAAATTTGACAAGGACGATAAGTACCGATCTTTATACAAGGATTCAGGCGGATAGCGACCTTACATAATGCATCATAGTAAAAAACAGATCGCAATATAACAAGAAAAGCTTTCGTATGCTTAATAACACGGAAGCTTTTTTGATTATAGAACAGATTTTTATAAATTTTGACTATAAATTTTGAATAACATTCCAGAGTTCCTCTGCTGTTTCAAGGCTGATACCTGCCGTGACTGCAAGTTCCTCGACCGTGGCGCGCAGAAGATTTTCCTTAGTCTTATATTTAAGAAGTATCTTCGCGGCTTTCTTTTCGCCGACGCCCCTGACCGTCAGCAGCTCTGAACTGTACGTCTTTTTCTTGTGTCTGGAATGCATATAGCTGACGGAAAAGCGATGAACCTCGTCCTGAATCCTCGTCACAAGGTTGAACGCCGCCTGTAATTGATTTATCTGTATCTCGCTGCCGCCTGCCGCTATAGCGCGCGTACGGTGCTTGTCGTCCTTGACCATGCCGAACAGCGGAATATCCAGACTCAATTCCCGAAGTATCGGCTGAACCGCATGAACATGACCCGTGCCGCCGTCAAGAAGAATAAGGTCGGGAGTACGCGTGAAATATTCGTCTCCGTCGCCGTTCACGATATGCAGCAGACGCCGCTTCAGAACCTCGTGCATACTGCCATAGTCGTTCTGATATTCCTGCTCTTTTATCGAAAATCTCTTGTACGCCTTTTTCAGCGGTCTGCCGTCCTCGAAAACTATCATTCCTGCAACCATGGATTCCGACGAAAGATTCGAGATATCGTAGGCTTCAATATATTTAGGCGGCTGCGGCAATCCGAGAAGCTTTGCAAGCTGTTCAAGGGCGATGACTTCCTTTCCCGTGCGGCTGCTTTTAAGAGCGGCATATTCGGCTGAATTATTTTTTGCAAGCCGTATAAGTTCCGCAAATTTCCCCCTCTGCGGCTGATAAAGCCTGACATTTCTTCCGCTGCGGCTTTCAAGCAGCTTTTCGATAAGTTCGGATTCCGACGGCATATATTCCACGGCGACTATTTTTGGTATATCGTCTCTGTCATGATAATACTGCACCATAAAATCGCTGAGAATATCATCGCCGTCACCATTTTCAAGTTCAAAAACCGCCTTGTCATAAAGCCTTTCTCCGCGGTACATAAGTACCGAAATATAAACTCCGCCGTAAAATTCCGCAATTCCGACAACATCGGCTGAATCAACTCCGCTGCCGACCATTTTCTGCTTTTCGGAAGCTTTTTTCACTGCCGTTATCCTGTCGCGAAGCAGTGCGGCTTTCTCGAAATTCAGTTCCTCGGCGGCTTCTTCCATTTCGCGCTCCATTCGCTCAACGGAAGCCGCGCTGCCCGAGCGTATGAATTCTACTGCCTCCGCCACAGTATTGCGGTACTGCTCCTTACCGATCTTGCCGCGGCATACGCCCATACACATTTTTATGTGATAATTCAGGCACGGTCTTTCTTTCCCGAAATCACGCGGAAAACATTTTCGGCAGGTCGGCAGCATAAATACGCGGTTAGCTTCGTTCACGGCTTCTCTCGCAATTGAAGAACTGGTATACGGCCCGAGATATTTTCCCGGTAAATGGGTAGTTTTTTCTTCGGTGATACGCGGATATTCGTCATCAGAAACGCGAATATAGCAATAGCCCTTGTCGTCTTTAAGCAGAATATTATATTTTGGCTTGTGCTGCTTTATCATGCTACATTCCAGAACCAGCGCTTCAAATTCGCTGTCGGTCACTATGAAATCATAATCGTAGACATTCGAGACCATAGCGGCAACTTTCGGCGTGTGATCGGGATTTTCACGAAAATAACTCGTAACGCGTTTTTTAAGATTTTTCGCCTTTCCGATGTAAATTATCGTACCGCCGCTGTTTTTCATTATATAAACTCCGGAAGAACCCGTCAGTTTAGACGTTTTATCGCGCAAAAAAGAAAGTCTCGGATTCATACCTATCTCCTGCCTATTGCCTGTTAAAATAGTTTATCCCTGCCGACGGGCGGAAATATGTGCGAATATAACCGTCTGTGGAAAGTATAACAAATTCGTTGGTTTCCTCGATATAATACACGCCGTCACCGTCCTCGGCTTCCGTTTTGAAAAGCGCGTCGGGATCGTTTATCACATCGCTCGCACCCTGTTCATAATCTTTGGCAGTTTCATATCCGAACTCCTCTTCAAATTCTCCGCCGTGCTTTTCAAAATGCTGATTCAGCTGCTTTTCTGTGCGGAAGTAATATTCAACATATGTATCGTCGCTGTAATCGTCGAAAATCTCGGAAGTAGTCTCCGCATCAGTTTCGACCGCCGATTCCGTTCTATTCTCCGAATTTTCAGAAATTACGGAAGATTCAGACGATGATTCGGATTCAGACTCTGAAACCGATTTGGACACGGATTCCGAAACGCCGCTGTAGTCGGTCATTTCATCGGCAGTATAGCAGCCCGTCAGCATTGCAGACGCCAAAGCCGCTGTTGCTAAAATTGCCGTAAATTTTATTTTCATTCAGATTCATCTCCTTCATCACAATTATACTACATTCCATTTAATTTTGCAAGATAAAAAGCCTCCGACAATGGAGGCTTTAAAAATTTATTTTTTAGAACTCGAAAGGAAGAGTTTTGTACTCGCCGAGGAGATAACGCATCATAACTTTCGCATCGGCTTCCGTGATGATACCGTCTTTGAAGCAGTCAGCCGTTTCAAGCTGCGCGTTGTTAAGATACACGGCTTGGTCAGTATTCTTTTTATAGATATAATCACAAAGGATAAGATAGTCGTAAGAATCAACAATAGCGTCGCCGTTCAAATCGCCGTCAGCCTTGGGAACGATCTCATATTCCGTAGGAAGATACTGATCTTCAAATTCCTTATCCGTCTTTATGAAAGTCTGCTGCCAGTACCATACATAGTCGCCGTCGGGATCGTAAGTAACGCCGATTCCCATATGAGTGATCTTGTTGCTTGTGATTGCTTTCCAATGGCTGGGAGAATTTTTCCATTGCTCAAATGCGCCTTTAGCCGTATCAGAACCTGCTGCGATATTTTCAGCCGCATATGTGTAGGGAACTATGTCCTGATCGATTATAGTAGTGAATTTCGAGCCGTCCAGTCTTGAATGAGCGAATTCAACAGTTATCTCTACGGAACGGTCTGTAGCGATCTCGTTGAGGTAAGGAACTACGTAGATTTCGGGAAGTCCGAGTTCTCTTCTTGCGTCGTTTACCATTATAGCCACTTCATTTGCCATGGAGCGAAGCTGTGCGTCTGCGACCTCATCGGTTGCCGAAGCTGATGCGCCTGCGGGAATGAATGCCGCCATTGCAGCTGTCATAGCCGCTGCCGTAAAAAATCCAACCATTTTCTTTACAAAACCTTTAACCATAGTCATCATAATATACACCTCATTATTATTTCGCAAACTTATTACATTTCGTATAGTTTGTGCTTTCTTCTTAATTTCGGAAGATATACCGCTCTGTGCGGTGTTTTCTTATCTCTTCCATGATTAAAGTATATCATGATTTTACAGCGATTCACACCCTACTTTTCCGTTTTTATCCCCTAAAAATACGACAAGTATATAATCAAACATCTTGACTATAAAAAAACTCCGCCCATTTGAGCGGAGTTTTATTTACAATATTGAAATTCATTCCTATTAGAAGATATAAGGAAGAGTCTTATACTCGCCGAGAATGTAACGAACCATTACCTTTGCGTCAGCTTCGGACAAAATGCCGTCTCTGAAGCAATCAGCCGTCTGAAGCTGTGCAGGATTCAGATAAACGGGAATATTGTTCGCCTTCTTATATAAATAGTCAGCCAATGAAAGGTAATCATAAGTATCAACAAATCCGTCGCCCGTAATATCTCCTTCAGCCTGCGGAACTATCTCGTATTCAGTAGGAAGATACTGATCGGCAAACTGCGCGTCTGTAACTGCATACACGGTCTGCCAGTACCAATGATAATCAGTATCCGTATCGTGAACGACGCCCACGCCCATATGAGTGATATTTTCCGTCAGTAATATTTTGTTGTGATCAGGGGAATTAAGCCATTGTCCGAATGTGGCTTCCGCCGTATCCGAACCGGCAGCCAAAGTTTCATAAACCTTACAGAACGGAAAAACGCTCTGATCGATAGCTGTGGAAAATTTCGTACCGTTTGGACGATAGTGCGAAAATAGTTCTACGGATTCATTCACGCGTACATCGGAAACTTCGTTGAGATAAGGCACGACATAAACGGCATTCAATCCGTTTGATATTCTGTATTCATTTATGAGCATTGCCAGCTGATTTTCCTTGGATTTCAGTTCAGCTTCCGATTCAAGTCCGGTTACGGCATATGATTCGCTCTGAGGGAAAGCGGTCATTGCGCATAACATCAAAACGGCTGTAAGCACGCTGACAAATTGTGAGAAAGATTTTTTAATAATCGACATCATAAAACACACCTCCAAAATTTCACTCAAATATATTACATCGAGTTTAAATATTTTTATAACGTTCTCTTGAATCTATTATTATTCTATCACATTTGAAGCGAAATTTAAAGATATTCCGTACATTTTTGGTGATTTACACAATAAATTTCAGCACATTGCACAAAGTTAAATTATACGTTTTGTATTAAAGCCATGCGTATAAAAGTTTCGTATTCATGAATTATCAATTCGAATGAGGACATAAAAAAAATATATATGTGCCAACACCGCACTTGTATATATAATATTGACAAGTTGCGTCAATTATGGTATAATTATATTTATGTAAGCACAAATCAGGCGCGTTTTTTAGTATTTTCGCTTGATAATATCTTTTACAAATATTAAGAAAGGAGTAGGCTTACTATGAATAATTCCATGAACCCTGAGTTTAAGATAAGAGAGGTAGCCGAACGAATTAGGCTTACGCGCGAATCGGTAGGTCTGTCTCCCGAAGAAATGGCTGAAAAATGCGGCATTTCCACGTATGAATACATGGCGTACGAGGGCGGTGCAAAGGATTTCAGCTTCACTTTCATCTATAAATTCGCTAACGCGTGCGGCGTCGAGATCACCGACCTTATGGAGGGCGAATCACCGCACATCAACAGCTTCGATATCACAAGAGCAGGCGAGGGTCTCCCTATCGTCAGAAGAAAGGGTCTGACCTATATGCGCCTTGCTCCCAACTTCAAAAACAAGATCGGCGAGCCTTTTCTCGTAACGATACCCTATGTTGACGAAAAATACAGAGTTCCGCACCCTCATACCCACGAGGGTCAGGAGATGGATATCGTCATAAGCGGTCAGCTGAAAGTCCGCGTGGGCGATAATATCGAGATTCTCAACGAGGGCGATTCCATTTACTACGACAGCTCCGAACCGCACGACGAATGGGCGGCAGGCGGCAGCGAATGTAAATTCTACGCCGTTGTTTTCGGTGCGAACGCCCCTCAGCGCGCTATCCAGCACCTTGAACCCGTAATTCTCCCCGGCGTTACGAATTTCGACCTTGCCAAGGTCGAAAATCCCGTTGCCGATAAATTCGTTGAGATAGATACGGACGAAAACGGCGCAATGAAGAATATCCGCTTTAAAAATGTGGAAACCTTCAACTTCGGATTCGACGTTGTGGACGCCCTTGCCACTAAAGATCCCGACAAGACGGCGCTTATCTACGTTGACAACGACATGAACGACAGAAAGTTCACTTTCGCCGAAATAAAGAAATATTCCAACATGACCGCCAATTATTTCCGCTCCATGGGAATCAGAAAAGGCGATAAGGTAATGCTCGTTCTCAAGCGTCATTACCAGTTCTGGTTCTCGATAATTGCCCTCCACAAGATAGGCGCAGTCGTTATCCCCGCTACAAATCAGCTCGTTCAGCACGATTTTACCTACAGATTCAAGGCTGCCGACGTTAAAGCTATCGTATGCACTGCCGACGGCGATGTTGCTCATCAGGTCGATCTTGCTGTCGAAGAATGCGGAATGAAGATCATGCGCATGATAGTTAAGGGCGAACGCGACGGCTGGTTCAATTTCGACGAGGGAATCAAGGGATGCAGCGACGTTTTCGAGCGTCCCACAAATCCTGCCGAACTCTCCTGCGGTCACGATACGAATCTCATGTACTTCACTTCCGGTACTACCGGTTATCCGAAAATCGCGGCGCACAGCCATTTGTATGCTCTCGGTCATTTCGTTACGGCGCGTTACTGGCATAACGTCGATCCCAACGGCATACATTTCACGATCTCCGATACCGGCTGGGGAAAGGCTCTCTGGGGCAAGCTTTACGGTCAATGGCTCAGCGAGACCTGCATTTTCGTGTACGATTTCGAGAGATTCCACGCGGACAAGATTCTGCCGATGTTCAAAAAATACGGCATCACAACTTTCTGCGCGCCTCCCACGATGTTCCGCTTCTTTATCAAGGAAGATCTGTCAAAATACGATCTCAGCAGCATAAAATATGCGACTGTTGCAGGCGAAGCGCTTAATCCCGAAGTTTACAATCAGTTCCTCAAAGCTACGGGCGTGAAGCTTATGGAAGGATTTGGTCAGACCGAAACTACCCTTGTTATCGGCAATTTCGTGGGCATGACGGCTCGTCCCGGCTCTATGGGCAAGCCAAATGTTCAGTACGATGTGGATATAGTCGATCCCGACGGAAATCCCGTTAAACCCGGCGAAACGGGCGAGATCGTTATCCGCACGGATAAAAATACGCCTCCCGGACTTTTCCTCGGTTACTACAACGACGACGAAAAGACCAAGGAAGCATGGCACGACAATATCTACCATACGGGCGATACCGCATGGAAAGACGAGGACGGCTATTACTGGTATGTCGGCAGAGTTGACGACGTTATCAAGTCGTCGGGCTATCGTATCGGGCCTTTCGAGATCGAAAGCGTTATCATGGAACTCCCCTATGTTCTGGAATGCGGCGTAAGCGCTGCTCCCGATCCCGTAAGAGGTCAGGTCGTAAAGGCTTCTATCGTTCTCGTAAAGGGTACTGAGGGTACGGAAGAGCTGAAAAAGGAAATTCAGCAGTATGTAAAAGAGCATACCGCGCCTTATAAATATCCGAGAATCGTTGAATTCCGCGACGAACTGCCAAAAACGATCAGCGGCAAGATCAGACGCGTTGAATTGAAAGGCTGATTCAAAAAAATTATCCCCTGCAATTTTGCAGGGGATTTTTATGTTTATGAATTTTTCTGCACAAATCTTTTTCTCATCAAACACAAATCATACACATCAAGAATTCCGTCGCCGTCAATATCAGCCGCTTTCCAATCTGCAATAAATTCATCTTCATTCAACAGCCATTTCTGCAAAACGACAATATCGGCAATACTAAATGTTCCGTCATCGTTGCAGTCGCCTATGGAATCGGGTTTTACTACGGTCAGTTTCAACTGCGCAGCATCACCATCGCTGTTTATAACAGAAATTATCGCCGAACCCTCACCCACTGCTGTAACCATGCCCGTCTTTGAAACTACTGCGACGTCTTTATTATTAGATACAAATGTAAGATCGCTCTGATTCGCCGTAATCGCGAACTGCTCGCCGTTTTCAAGAGTAAGACTATTCCTGTTTATGACAAGTGCAGGCGCAGTTGCAGTTGTCGTCGTCGGTCTGGCAGTTTGCGTTGTACGGGAGGTAGTCGGCTTTGCTGCGGATGTCGTATTTTTTGAAGTCGAAGAAGTTTTATTAGTTGTTACGATATAACTTGTTGTTGTCGTTGTTGTTTGAGGTATCTGACAACTGATATTAATACGATATAATTCGCCGTCCGATAAGAAAACATAAAGCATATATCCTGTCCAAATGCCCGGTCTATTAAGTACTATTTTAATTGATTTCGTATTTTTATCATAACTGCACGACACTTCCCCGTAACTTACACTGCTTGCGCTTGGAGTTTGCATATCAACTATTTCATATGATTCAAAAGTTCTCTGAGTATATAGAGAATCACCTGATGTAAACACAAGTTCTTCCGGTTCAACGGGAACAAGAGTAAAAACAATTGTATGCGCGTCTTCCTGACGACAATATTTCACATTGCTTAAATTTGTTATTTCTCCATTTTTAATTGTAAAATCAACCTCCTGCGTATAGCTGTAGACAAAATTTCCGCCATATGGAGGTATATATTTAGATAACGCATAATTACCGTCACTGAGATCCAAGTTATATTTTCCCTCAAAGAATTTTTCATCATATGACGGCCCGATATAAATATATTTGTCCGCTGCGGTTTGATGAAGTCTAAACAATGTTGTACCATATGAGTTAAAAAAATTAAACGGCGTCCCGTCCTCATTTTCAAACTTCATCGTCACATTATGATCAGACGTTTCACTATCAGCCGCTTTCGGCGTAAGACTGAAACCCAAAGGCGTTTCTATATTCAAGATGAATAGAGAAAAAATCATTGCGCAAATAAAGGCGGCACACCTCTTCAATGTTTTTGTCATTCCAATCAACTTCCTCTCTTAGAGCCTGTTCAGCATTAGACCTGTTCAATAACCTCCA
>DETO01000163.1 GCA_002362135.1 Ruminococcus sp. UBA3286
TCAGAAACTTATTCATGTTTACTGCAAGAGCTGTCTTTAATCATGCGAAGGGATTCTGTATTGATCGCGCCAGCTGAGGTCTGAAAAACTAAGCGTAATGCTTTGAATGATGCTTTCATATTCGCCGCCGCGTATTCCGCTGCAATCGCTTAATACCAGAAAATGAGTTTTGTTCATATTTCCGCGGAAAATTATGGCAGTTCCGCTGACTGTCCTGCCGTTATCGTCAGCAGTAAAACTGAATTTCAATCCAGCTTTTTCCGTAGGAGAATCGGATGAATTCGTGTTGTCCATATGAATGGAAATATTCTCGGAATCAGACAATTTCACATTATCGTACAGATCGGCAAGACCTGCGTTGACGTCAACTTCTTCGGGTTCTTCGGTACGATGCATAAGTATTACTTCATCGCCGCTGAAATCATCAGGTCTGAACATGAGTATATTTTTAACATGACCGCCCATGAAAGTTCTGCTTTCGAGCTGATTGTCCATAATTTTCGTCTCCACGAATTTATAGCCGCTCTCCTCATTACCGCTTTTGAAATATTGCTTCACTTCATAATTTTCGGGTATCATCATCGTCATGCGCATAGCGTCAAAAGCATATTCAACAGGTTTGCCGCCCGGTTCGGGAGTTCCGATAGGCAGTTCGGTAACAGCTTCCGCGGTAGTTGATACAGTAGTTTTGTTCGGGATAACTGCTGTGGATATCGGTTTGGTAACATCTGTTTTTGTGGTAGCTTCGGTAACTGTAACAGAAGTATCAGGTATAGATGTATTTTTATCTTTATTATTCGAAGTCATATATAATACACCTGCCGTACCGCCTGCAACCGCTATCGCTGCCGCTCCTGCTATCAGTTTGCCCTTTGCGTAAGCGGCAACAGATCTCGAAGCCATTGAAGCCGCTTTCTGCCTCACGATCTCGCCGACTATTGCCGTTGAAACTGCCGACGCTGTAAACGTTGCAGCCTTTGCCTTGAAAACAGCCGAAACAAGTATAATACTGCCGCCGACAGTAAATCCGCGCTTGATCAACTCGCTTTTGATGATCTTTCGGCTGTGAAAAAGTCGGGTTTTTACTGTTCCCTCCGGGCAATTAAGTTCGCTTGCTATTTCTTGAATATTCTTCTCGTCATAATAGTACGATGTAACGGTAATGCGCTGACTTTCGGAAAGTTCCCCCGAAATAATTTCGTCCAGAATATGCTGAATATCCTTTCGCTCGGCATAACCCTCGGGAGCGTAGATTTCCTCTTCGTCGTCAATGACTTCCTCGGACAGCTCCGTAAATATCTGCGGCTTTTCGTCGCGTATCTTATTGTACAATTTATTTCGCGCGATAGTATGCAGCCAGCCTTTGAAATTATCGTCGCGGCGATATTGATAAAGCTTTTCAAACGCTGTAAGATATGTATCCTGCATAAGATCCTGCGCGTCATGTTCGTTTCCGCAAAGCTGAACGCAATAGCAGGCAAGCTCATCGCAGGTGGAACGGTAAAGAGCCTCCATCGCCTTTTTATTTCCCTTCTGAGCCTTTATTATCATATCATTCATTATTTTTTCCTCCAGAAAATTCACACATTGTACAGAGTCTCCGTCTGTATTTATTATAACACAAAAAAGGCTGAAACGGTTCAAAATTTTTTAAACGAAATTCAGAAATTTATTTTTCGCAAATTTATTTATACATACAAAATTCAGAGGAAACTATTTACAAAGCGAATTCAAAGTGATAAGATATATTTCGTAATAACGCAGATTACCATGCAGGAGGAGTAAAGTATGAAATTTATCAATAAAATATGCGCCGCCGCAACCGCGGCTGCTGTTTCATTCTGTGGCATTCCTATGGTTTGCAGCGGAAATGCAGTAGAATTGTCATCGTATGCAGAATCCGGAGTTGACGATCTCGTTGATGCAGGAACAGGAATACGCTATATAATTTCCGACGGAGCGGCGATAGTAACAGGCTGCGATGAGAACGCAGTAAGTCTTAATATTCCCGCTCAATTAGGAGGAGTGCCAGTAAAAGCCATAGGCGAAAGAGCTTTTGAAGGTCATAATAAACTGCAAACTGTTACTATCGCCGAGGGCGTTGTTTCTATCGAAAAAGAAGCGTTTCTGCATTGCCGTCAGCTTGTTTCGGCGCAGCTTCCCTCAACCGTCAACAATATTGGCATAAGCGCGTTTGACACCTGCGACAGCCTTACAGAAGTTAATATTCCTGACGGAATTACCGTGATAAACGAGCGAGCGTTTTATAACTGCGAACTTGAATATGTCGAGTTGCCTGAGGGCGTCAAAGAAATACGCGAGCGCGCATTTGAAAGCAACAGCAATCTTCTTGAAGTGTACATTCCCGATTCTGTCGAAGTTATCGGTAAAAACGCGTTCAGCGGCTGTCAGATGTTTCAATATATTGTGCTTCCGGGCGTTGTCCGAATTGAAGAATACGCATTCGAAGGCTGTACCAACATGAAAAAGGTCGTCCTGAATAACACTCTCACATACATCGGAAACGACGCTTTTTCTTATGACCGTGCGCTGAAAGAAATAGAACTGCCCGATTCCCTTTTAACTATCGACGATCATGCATTCAACGATACAGGAATAACTAATCTCACAATACCCGACAGCGTACAGTATATCGGTGCATTCGCCATTCCTTCGGACGCTGTTACAGAAACCGTGGACGGCGTCAAATATATTGGTAAATGGGCAGTCGGCTGTGACAGTTCTTGGGGAAACAATTTTAAAGTCCGCGAAGGAACTGTCGGAATTGCCGAATTCACATTCGCTTCGCTGTATTCCGGCGAAACTTCCGTAGAATTGCCCTCCACCATAAAATATATTTGCCAGCCCGTATTTTACGGCTCGAAAATGGCTGAGATAACTATTTCAAAAGATAATCCCGATATCTGCGCAGTTGATAATGTAATTTTCAGCAAAGATATGACGCAACTTATATTGTATCCACAAAGCAAAACGGACGAAAGCTACGTTATTCCCGATTCAGTTGTCGAGATCAGCGAAAACGCTTTTGCCGACAATAAATCTCTGAAAAACATAACGTTCCCCGACAGCGTAAAATATATTGACGCTCACGCTTTCGAAAATTGTTCGGGACTTACCGATCTTAAACTTCCAAATAATCTTATTGAGATCGGCGAATATGCATTTGCGGGTCTGAAAGGTCTTGGCTATTCGTATTCTTCATATTCCATTGATATTCCCGACAGCGTTACAAAAATTGGTAGAGATGCTTTTTCGGGTTCAAACTGTTATAAAAACTACGATAATAATATCAGCATGGTAGATGACTGGATCATATTTTTTGGCGGCTCATATAATACAACTATTGAAATAACAAAAGAAACCAGAGGAATCGCTGACATGGCGTTTAATCACGGCGAATTTCAGGAAATTATCCTCCCGAATACTGTTGAATATATCGGAGATTCAGCATTCAGCGACTGCTATCAGCTCGAAAAGATTCAGCTTTCGGAACAGCTTATCTCAATTGGTGATAACGCT
The DNA here is from genome assembly GCA_002362135.1 of Ruminococcus sp. UBA3286. Taxonomy (GTDB): domain Bacteria; phylum Bacillota; class Clostridia; order Oscillospirales; family Ruminococcaceae; genus Ruminococcus. The sequence continues at coordinate 3,541 of DETO01000163.1, forward strand.
TTTGCAAACTGCAACAATCTTACCGCTCCCGTAATTCCCGACTCTGTCGTTCATATCGGAGCGGCTGCATTTGATAATTGCTTTGCGGCTATGGAGGACGTTGAGGGCGTTAAATATGTTGATTCGTGGGCGGTTGACGCCGATACTGCTATTAAAACTGCTGATCTGCGCAGCGGCACAAGAGGAATTTCCGAACTTGCATTTTATGAATGCACTGAAATGACTTCCGCAAATCTTCCTGACAGCGTGAATTTCATCAACGATGAAGCCTTTGAAATGTGCCTGTCGCTTACCGAGCTGAAGCTTTCGGAAAATCTTGCTTGCATCGATATAGGCGCGTTCGCATACTGCATCGCTCTCAAAGAAGCTGAAATACCCGAAAGCACGGTATATATGGATTACGCCGCGTTTGCAGGCTGTGAAGCTCTTGAAAAAATCACAATAAATTCTCCTGATTGCCTGATCTATGACGATGAAGATACAATTTCTTCAAGCGCTGTGATATATGGCTATACAAATTCGTCTGCTGAAACTTATGCTAAGATTTTCGACCGCAAATTTGTTCCTATCGGAGAGATTACTCGTGTAAGAGGCGACGTAAATGCGGACGGAACGTTCGGTATCGCCGATCTTGTTATGATGGAAGAATGGCTGCTCGGAGCAGGCGAAATGGACGACTGGATCGCAGGCGATCTGTGCGAAGATAACGTTATCGATGTTTATGATCTTTGTGTTATGAGAAGCGAACTTCTTAAATAATTCGGCAAATCTACCGTATCTGCACTTGCGGTATTGCATATAAATTAAAAAAATGAGCTTTTAGAAAGCTCAATGTAAGGGTGTAAAGGATAAATCGGAAAAACGACTTGAATGAAATAAGTTCAAGTCGTTTTTCTTTTGTAAAATTTGTATTTTTTTCACTTTACCTATTGACAAAAGTCCGTGCAAGTACTATAATAGTCTTTGCACGGACGAAATTGGAGGCCTTTTTATGAATAATTACGATGAATACATTAAGATGATCAATAGTGTTACAAACAGAACCGACTATCTCTACTCGAAATGGGCGAAAAACCATTCTGTGAGCAGCTATGTTTCAAAAATAATGTACATGCTGCGAGCGGCAGGAATAAACAAGCAAAAGGAGATTGCTGATATTTACGGAATGCCAAAACAGACGGTCAACACGGTAATTGCCGCACTGCATAAAAAGGGCTATATCAGGCTGATTCCTGATGAAAAGGATAAGAGAAGCAAGGTCATAGAATTGACGGACGAAGGAATAAAATATGCCGACTCTATAGTCGAGCCGCTTCTCGTTTGTGAAAAGAAAGTTCTTGAACAGATGGGACAGGAACGCGTGGAAATAATGATAGACACTTTAACGCAGTACGCCGATCTGTTTGAGAAACTGTCTATATAAGAAATCATTCTCAACAGAAAGAAATATTTTTAGGAGAAATTAAAAAATGAATATGCAGCTTTCGGAAAATTTTACAGGAAAAAAACTGCTCCGTTTTACACTTCCGTCTATCGTCATGATGATCTTTACGTCAATCTACGGTGTTGTCGACGGATTTTTTGTTTCCAATTACGTTGGAAAAACGCCTTTTGCCGCGGTTAATTTTATTATGCCGTTTCTTATGATACTCGGCGCTGTCGGATTTATGTTCGGCACGGGCGGCAGCGCGCTTATCTCCAAAACCATGGGATTGGGGGATAATGAAAAAGCAAATCGACTGTTTTCGCTTTTCGTTTACACAACATCGATCTGCGGCGTTATTATAGCCGTTCTGGGAATTATTTTTATACGCCAGATTGCCACATTTCTTGGTGCAAAGGGAGAAATGCTCGAAAACTGCGTTCTTTATGGCATAATCATTCTGTGCGCACTCCCCTTTTATATGCTTCAATTTGAATTTCAAAGCTTTTTTGCTACTGCCGAAAAACCTAACTTTGGTCTCGTTGTAACATTAGCAGCAGGTTTGACGAATATAATTCTGGACGCGTTATTTGTTGCGATATTTCGGTGGAATTTAGTCGGCGCTGCTTTGGCGACCGCGTTAAGTCAGGTTGTAGGCGGCTTTATTCCGATAATTTATTTTATCAGAAAAAATGACAGCCGGCTCAGATTGATAAAAACGAAATTTGACGGAATAGCTCTAATGAGAGCCTGCACCAACGGTTCATCGGAACTTATGTCCAATATTTCATCGTCGATCGTCGGTATGCTTTACAACGCACAATTGATGAAATATGCAGGCGAGGACGGCGTTGCGGCATACGGCGTACTGATGTATGTCAATATGATTTTTCTGGCGGTATTTATCGGATATTCCGTAGGAACAGCGCCAATTACAGGCTATCATTACGGTGCAGATGATCACTACGAACTAAAAAGCATTCTGAAAAAAAGTTCTGTCATCATCGGGGCAACTTCGGTAAGTATGCTCGTTCTTGCAGAAATTCTTGCCTATCCGCTGGCAAAAATATTTGTCGGCTATGACGCCGAACTTATGGAATTGACTCTTGGCGGATTCAGAATATTTTCATTCTCATTCTTATTTGCCGGAATGTCAATCTTCGGCTCGTCTTTCTTTACCGCTCTCAACAATGGACTTATTTCAGCTCTGATCTCTTTTTTGCACGCGCTTGTATTTCAGGTAGCGGCAGTATTGATACTCCCTATTTTTCTCAAAATAAATGGAATATGGCTATCTGTTGCTACTGCGGAAGTTATGGCAATGATAATTACGCTGGTATTTATTGTTAAAATGAAAGATAAATATCATTATATTTAAAGGCAACCTCTAAAAATATAATGCGCATATTTTTATACATAACTTTTCTGAAAATATGCGCAAAATTTTCTATATAGATTAGTTTCGAAATTTTTTGAAATTTCTCTTGACATTTTGCGATAATGGTGGTATAATTATAAAGCAATATGCCGCTGTGGTGGAATAGGCAGA
>DETO01000119.1:0-8177 GCA_002362135.1 Ruminococcus sp. UBA3286
ATAATTATAATATAATTTGTTCTTAACAGGAGCGGTTTTATGAATTTTATATACGAGCTGTCAAAATGTAGGGAAATAATCCCTGATGAATATGACGGAAGTTATGAACTTGTCCGTGAAATTTTAAATTCTTATAAGAATCTTGAGGATCTTTCTCTTGTTGATCACAAAGATCTTTTGCTTCTTTATTCTGCAACCACAATCATGAGAAAAAAGGGATATTTAGATCAGAAAATAAAAATCAGTTCACTTCCGGCAGAAGAAAAAATGAAGCTTTCGGATACGATCGGGAAAATATGGAATAAGGCTCAGAACAGGGAATATATTCATCATAAAGACGACGATCTTGTTGAGATCGGAATGTTTGAGGCGCTATACTGGACATTTGACAGGCGCGATCCAAAAACGGGAAAACGTCTGAATATCGTTACAAAGCCTTCGCTGGTAAAAGATTTTTTTGCCATGTGCATTGATATAATATCCATGAATGACGATGAAGCGATCTTTAAAAGGGCAGCTGAAATTCTCGATGAACGTTACATAGGAAGCGGATTTGGAGTGGGTTCTGCCTCGCAGATACTGCATTGCCTGAAGCCATGTACATTTCCTGTTCTCAGCAATAAAGGTTCTGCTTATGATAAATTTGATATTGGTCTTGAAAATTCTGATAAAATTTGCAATTATATTGACAATGTCAGAAAGATCAGGAATTTTCGCGACAGAAATTTCAGATTCAAAAATTATAGAATATTTGACATTGCGCCTGAAAATGCCGTTGAAGAAAAAGTCACGTCATATGTTTCTATCGATACAGGTATAACATTCCCGCTGAACCGCATAATTTACGGGCCTCCCGGAACCGGAAAAACATATCATACCATAAAATATGCTGTTGAGATCGTCGAAAACCGCATATTGGATTCTGACGAAAACTACAGCGAAATACGCAGAAGATACGATGAATACGCATTAAAAGGCAGGATAAAATTTACAACGTTTCACCAGTCGTTCGGCTATGAGGACTTTGTTGAAGGGATTAAGCCGATGATTGTTGACAGATACGGCAAGGAAACTATTTCTGCTAATTCAGATACGCATATGGTATATCTAACAAAAGATGGCGTTTTCAAAAAAATCTGCCTGCTTGCCAGAAAAAATCCAACACTGAATTACGTAATGATTATAGATGAGATAAATCGCGGTAATATTTCGCGTATTTTCGGTGAACTCATAACTCTGATAGAGGATACAAAGCGCGGTATGGAAGCTGCTTTGCCGTATTCGGGAGAAATGTTTTCAGTTCCGCCGAATTTGTATATAATCGGTACTATGAATACTGCCGACCGCTCAATTGCAATTCTCGACACTGCGCTTCGCAGGCGTTTTGACTTTGCGGAAATGCTGCCTGAACCCGATCTTCTTACAAGAGATTGTGACGCTGTCGATCTTCGGGAAATGCTAACGGCGATGAATCAGCGCATCGAATATTACTACGATCGCGAGCATACTATCGGTCATGCTTATTTTATGGAAAACGGAGTATCGATAAATTCCGTGGAGAAGCTCAGAAAAATATTCAAAAGCAGAATAATTCCTCTTATGCAGGAGTATTTCTTTGATGATTACGAAAAAATCATGCTTATTCTGAACGACGAAAAGAAGCATAGATTTATTCGTGAACTCGATACGAGATATATAAAAGATCCGCGGCGCAGAAACTTGTGCATAGGTGATATTGACAGCCTTGAGATAGGTGATTTTATAAATATTTACGGTGGCATTTATGGGTAAAACTATTTCTGTACACGTAAACGAAATCATTTTGACGCGTGACGGTGAGTATAAAGCGGAATTCGAAATGCTTGCCGATATGCTGAATCATTGCGATAATGATCTGAAAAAGTTTATTATCATGAACGGCAAAAATATTAGGACTTCCGCTCATGCAGGAGCGATAAGGCTGATAAATGATACGCAGATCGAAATTCTTCCGAAAGCAGGCAGTATTCAGGCTTCAAAGACGCTTATGCTGAATAAATTCTGCTCGGCTGCCGATCTGCCGTATTCCTACAGCGAAATATCGGAAAGCGTCAAAAAAGATGAAGCGTTCATTGAATTTTTCGTGGAAATGTTTATAACAGAATGCATGAGCATCATCAAAAGGGGATTGATCTCAGAATATCGGACTATTGAGGAAAATTCCAATATTCTCAGGGGCAGGCTGATGTTTGCCGAAAATATCCGCAATAATTTTTATCACAGCGAAAAATTTTACGTTCAGTACGAAGAATTCACCATTGACAAAGCGGAAAACCGACTTATGAAGTCGGCTGCGGAAATTTTTTTGAAAATCACGGGAATACATCAAAATATAACGCAGCTTCGCCATATTCTACGATATCTCGACGGCGTAAACTATTCGGAGAATTTTGACGACGATTTCGCAAGATGTATGGATTCGAGAAATTCAAAAAAGTATGTCAATATGCTGAACATATGCAGAATGTTTATGCAAAATCACAGTATCAAGCAATATTCTGATAAAAATGTGATCTATGCAATGTTTTGGCAAAATAACGATAAGTCCTATACTCCATAAATTCGGAATATAGGACTTATTTTTGTAATTATTTTACTACAAGCTGTCTGAGTGCGACTAAATCATAAACATCGATCGTGCCGTCCTTGTATACATCGGCAGCCGACCAATTTTCAAGCTTTCCACACACAAGAAGCCACTTCTGAAGCATGACCAGATCAGCCGTTCCGACTTCGCCGTCGTTATTGATATCGCCGACGATAGGCTCAACAACTGTAGTTGTAGTCGTCGTTGCGGGCGGCTGAGTCGTGCTGGTTGTAGTAGTAGTTGTCATTGTTTCGGCAGCCCATTTCTGGCAATCGCTGTTTGTGAGATCCCATTGCTGGACGTTAGCGCCACTTTCCTTACTTGCTGCGCTTACTTCAACGAAGCGTGCGTCTTTAGAGGCTCTTGTCATGATGTAGTATGAACCGTCTGTATTTTTTGAAAATTTAAAGAGCATAGAGCTGTCTTTGGTGGAATATTCCGCAATGCTGATATTACCGCCGTTATCCGCTCCGTTGGCTTTGAGAACGTATTTGCTATCAGCAAGGGAGCGAATATAGTAATAATTTCCGCCGCCTGCAAATTCCTGAAGAATCCACTTCTGGCAATCGTATCCGTTTGAACTCCATTGCTGTACATTTGTATCGGCTTCCATTTTTCCGCCCTCAATTTCCATTAGCATTCCGCTGTTGAGATTCTTGAATTCATAAACAACGCTCGTATCCATTTTCGTTCCGGGATTCGAAACAGCTTCGAGAATCCAGTTCTGGCAGCTTGCATTATTTATCTCCCATTGCTGAACATTAGCGCCGCTTTCTTTGCTTGCGTCGGCTATTTCAACCGCCGATGCGCAATTGGAAATTCTTGTAAGTATTTTATAAGTTCCATCGGAATTTTCAGTGATCATAAACTGCTGATTCGTTCCGCCGTTATAATTATAAATATCGATATTTGTGCCGTTTGCGGACTTTTTTCCTGCGACGTCAAGCATAAATGTGCCTCCGTCGCCAACTGCCGAAGCGATATAGTAGTATCCGTCACCGGCGTCAATAAGTTTCCAGATATCGTGTATCGTATCGCTTGATGAACCCCATTGCTGGACATTAGCGCCATTTTTAGCGGAAGCGCCTTCGACCTGCATATAAAGTCCCGAATTCGTATTCTTGAATCTGAAAGTTGAGCCGTTTGCGAACGTTGCCGCAACAGGAGCGGAAGGCCCGTCGGGAGCGGTATTGAAACCTGCGCTGGGAACTCCCTTTGAGCCGAAACGAAGATACATCATATTTCCGTTTGACGACTGACAGCCGCTGTATGTATCGCAGTAATTTTTAGCTTCATCAGCTGTAAGTTTAACATAATTGTAATTCGATGCAGGACGCCAAGTACAATTTTTTGCCTGCCCTTCAATACCAAGACGCTTGCAGTTTATACCCTTTGAACCGGAATCTGCGAACGCTCCCGGATATGTGACGGAATTCCAGTCGCACACAACGTTTCCTTTGGTAGAAGCGCCGTCGTAATAGCAATTTTCAGCGAAAAGCTTGCAATCTGAATGAACCGTATAAGCCATGCTAAAGTTGTAAATGTAATTATTGAGCGAGTGGAAATATCCATAACGCATAAGACCCGGCGCTCTTGTGAGAGTATCTTTGAATTTACTGCTGATTATTGACATTCTGGGAAAATTATTCTTATTCTTGTAAGAATCTTCCGTATCGTCGGGGTAACCCAGTATCAGACCGTATTCGTGAAGTCCAAATGAGCAGTCTGAAACCGTGCAGTAATCGGCGTCATAGCAGCAGGCGAGGAATTTATCCCAGTCGGGAGTGCCTTCGCCGAGAGTGTTGTAGTCTGAGTGACCAACGAAAGTTACGTGATCTACCCAAAGATTTTCACCGGAACCGAAATAAACAACGATAGAGTCGTTTCCGTTGGATTTTGCGTCATGCTTCATTTCGAAATTCTTGATAATTATATTATTTCCAACGCCTTTTCCGGAACTGGTGCAGAACTGCACATTATTGAGCGTGTGAGCATTATAACTTCCTATGATAGTTTTGTTGCTATGCACGTAAATTCTTCCGTCCGGGCAGAAAAGATGATTCTGAGAATCCTGAGTAAGATTCGTAACGCTGATATTATTTGTTACAAGAATCGTATACGGCGTATCAGATTCAGCATATTTTTTAAGAGCTGCAAAATCGGCAGCTTCAACAATTTCACCGAAAAGACCGCCAACGTCTCCGGCCTTGATATTTCCTGTATTGTCATTAGCGCAGTATCCTGCAAATCCCTGCAAACCGTCGGAATTAAGAAGCCACAGCTGATTATCCGCGCCCGTGTAGCCGGCAAGAGTCATTCCGCCCGAACCCTGAGTGAGAGCAAGAGAAGTATCGCTGTAATTGACGATCTTGTAGTATAGACCGTTTCCAAGGCGGTCATTTTTAACGGGAATAACGTACCAATGCTGAGACTGTACCGATTCGCAGCCATAAACTACAACGCTGTTTCCCTCGGAAACCTTGTATCCCTTGGGAGTGAGCATACGTCCTGACTGAGCGTTGATCAGCTTGAAATATGTGCCTTTGGAATCAGCTCCGACGCGGTCAAAACGCCATGAAGCCGAAAGATCGCTGCCCAGAGCCTTAACGCTGAGAGCGGAATTGTCAGCCGTACCGTTTTCCGTGAGAACTTTGGAATTATCCTTAACAGCAAGATTCATAAGCTGCGCGGGATAGTCTGCTGAAGTTGCTGTGGAAACGAGCGATTTTGCAATGTTTCCGAATCCTGTAATTGTGCTGCAAACGAATGAAATACAGACAAAAACAGACGTCAGCAGTACATAGATTTTTTTCTTCATAACGATCCTCCTATGATTAGTTTAAACTTATATATGTATTATACAAAATCTGGAGAACTTTGTCAATGAATTATAGTATCGTTTTTGGAGGATTATTTAGCTATATAACTTTTTGTGTATAAAATAATCTGTTTTGCATCGGTGGGAAAAGATTATTTTATACATTATGCTTAGATTTTCTTTGCCAGAGCGGTAAGCTTTCTGTAGGCGTCTTTCCAATCATATACTCGGATAATATTTTTGTGCCGCACGCCTTTATTATAGCGGTTGTCAAACAGCAATACCTTAACGTTTCTTTTAGCAAGATAAAGGGCGATATCAGGTCTGTCGTCGATCATGACATCAGCCGAAACGCTTCTTATGCCTTTCATTTTATCGGAAGGCCCTCTGCTGTCGGAGCAGAAGAAAATTCCGCTGAACTTAAATCCATGCTCCCTGAGCCATTTTTTATATAAATTTCTGCTGTATCTGCCCAGAAAATTCTCATGCGACGCAAATTTACGCGCCGTTATCTGATAAACTTCATGACCGTCGTTCATCAATTTTCTCACGGCAGCCGCGGCATATTTTCTTGGCGGCCATGTTTTGCAGTATGTAAAAAAATATCTGATACCGAAAATCAGTTCCTGAATTTTGCTGCAATTAAAAATTTTGCTCGGATTAAAAGCGTTCGGATTTTCCGGTTTTCTTTTGAACCATTTTTCGCCGTATTGAAAGATATATTCCGACATATCGGTCAATACGCCGTCACAATCCACTCCGATTATCATTTTACAGCCCTCCTTAGAGCCTGTTCAGTATCTTTTTATGTGCGGATTTTTGAGCATAATTTTGTCGATTACAATGAAAAAATCCGCAGGCATACTGACGTATGGCAAGGATTTTTGACGCAGTAAGCGTCAAAATTTGCCGAAAAGACGTGCGAAAAAAGATACTGAACAGGCTCTTACACCAAAATAACGGAGGAATCAAAATGGAAAAAATACTTAAAGGAATGGCAATTCTGGCGATAGGAATTCTTATTGTTATTGCATTGATCATCAGCAAAAATATCAGAATCATAGGAGACAGCAAGCCCTCAGAATATAATGGCGACTGGAATCTGATACTTGTGAATTCCGAAAACGCTCTGCCGAAAAATTACGACATTGATCTTACGCTTCTTTCTAACGGAATATCAGTTGATTCACGAATATATCCCGATCTGCAAAAAATGTTTGACGACGCCCGCGCCGAGGGAATTTATCCGATAGTAGGCGAGGGATATCGCACCCACAACGAACAGAAAGCTATGATGCGTGAGAAAACAGCAGAATTTATGGCGGACGGATATTCAATGGAAGAAGCCCAAAAATTAGCCGCGGATTTGGTAGCCGAACCGGGGAAAAGCGAACACGAACTGGGTATCGCCCTTGATATAAACGCCGATACTTCCGTTTCCACGAACGAAGAGGTTTACGCATGGCTTGCCGAAAACGCCTATAAATACGGTTTTATTCTGCGTTATCCTCCGGGGAAAGAGGATATCACAGGTATAGATTACGAGCCGTGGCATTACAGATATGTGGGCATTGATGCGGCTTTAGAAATTTATACGCAGCAATTGACGCTTGAAGAATATTTGAATACGATCAAATAAACAGCATGCTTAAACCATGCTCTCTTGCATAGCGTTCAGCCTTTTTACGGTTGATCTGCTTCAATACACGCAGGATAAGCTTATGCCCCTTTTTCACATCAGAAGCATTATAATCTACGCCATCAAATTCCATGACATGAACGTCGTAAATATTTTCGCAGCCACAGAACGCGTCGTCGCGGATATCTTTAGTCTGTATGCTTATTTTGACGTTCATCAGTTTACTGCAGCCGTAAAACGCCCAGCTTCCGATAGATTTCACGGAGGGAGGAATTGTTATATCTTCAAGAGAACGGCACCATGAAAAGGCGCTTTCCCCTATTGATGTAACCGAATCGGATATTACTATTCTTTTCAAGCCATAGCATTCGGAAAACGCAGCGTTTCCGATTGATTCAACAGGGTGAGAAATTATTACTCTGTTGAGATTTCTGCATGAGAAAAAACTGAGATCGCTGATTTTTTTCAGCTGCGCAGGGAAGGTCAGTTTTCTTATTGAACTGCATCTTCCGAACGCGCCTTTTCCGATAGCTTTCAAAGAATTTGGAAAATTCAGTTCTTTTATTCTCTGACATTTCAAGAAAGCGTTTTCACCAATAGTCTCCAGATTTTTTGAAAAAACGATCTCCTCAAGATTCACGCAATGAGCAAACGCGAATTTATCGACAGTTTTAACGCTGTCTGACATAACGATGGTTTTTGCGGAAGTATTCCCTCTAAAAGCGTATTTTCCGATAGAAACAATGCCGTCGGGAACATGAACCACTTCGTTTGTGCCGATGTATTTTATAAGCAGCGTGCCGTTTTTTCCGATCGCCATATTATTAACGTCGTCAATAACAACATTTTCAACCTGCTCAATATCTTTATCGCCATACAGTTCGTCAAGATCACTGCGGCTGAGAACAGTCGTGGGAAATCTCACGGGTTCTTCCAGAATCGCTTTTGCCTCTTCAGATAATTGAAGCGGCGGAGGCGATTTTTTCAAATCCGTCTGTTTTTGAACTTCCTTTTTCAGTTCTTCTGTCCTGATATCCGGAATTTCAGCTTTGGGCTGTTCAATCTTGATATCAGGAATCTCAGCCTGCTTCGGA
>DETO01000119.1:8548-13520 GCA_002362135.1 Ruminococcus sp. UBA3286
AATCTCAGCCTGCTTCGGAGTTTCAGTTTTTGGCTGTTGAGTCTTAACTTCCGAAACTTCAGCTTTACTGCGCTTTACAGCCTTGACTTTCACGATCCTTGCTTTTTTTCCGGCTTCATTTATTTTTGCACACATGGGACAAGCGTCGAATTTCTCAGAATCATATCCGTGTCCCGCAACACATTTTACAATTTTCATATAACCACTCCGCGAATATCTTCTCCGTCCTTGCCATCCGACTCGATCGGAGATTTTTAAGAAATAATGAATACATCAATTTAATTATAGCATAATCATGAAGAAATTGCAAGAAAGTATTTAAGTATAAACTGATTTTTGTTAATAATGCCAAAATCCAACTCTTATCCAAATCACAAACAACGTAATTTCCGCATTTTTATATTTCGTATTTGTGCATTATTGCCAAACGCTTAAAACCAATCCTGAAAAAACAATATTGCAAATTTAACTTCTGAGAATTGCAAAATAAATGCAAAAATTATTGACTTTACGCAAAACAGGAATTATAATAAAACTACAGAACGCGTTCAACAACTATTCTTCGAGAAAGGATACAAATTATGAAAAAAATCTTTACGGCGATCATGGCTGCTTCGGTATTCTGCACTGCGGCGTCCTCATGCAGTTCGATCTCCAAAAATAAAACTCCCGAAAACGCAGACGGCAGTTCCGTTACAGCTGACGAAACCAGCGCACCTGCGGATTCCGAACAGCTGCTCCTCATAAACAGCTATAAAAGTGAGGAGATCCCAATGCCTGACGGAATGGAAACCGTGTATGACATTACTCCGATAAAGGATACGGGCGAATATGTTGTTCAGTTCGCGGACGAAAAATATACGTCGTCATATTACAAAACTGACAGTTCTTTTTCGCAATTTACGCCCTTTGATTTTGAATTGCCATCAGAATTGCAGGCATACGACTATTTCAACTCCTCTCTTTGCTTTAATAATGACGGAAGCTTTTTCGCATTTGTAACAACAGAAGATCACGGCGGTATTAAAGCTCCTGAAGAATTCGATGAAAATTTCGATTATGAAACTTACTATAATAACTGCATATCAAGCTATACTCTCTGCTCCTATGATAAAAACGGAACGCTTACTTCGCAAACTCCAATAAATTACACGGAAGAATATTTTGACGAATACAATAGCCTTAAATTTTATGATTTGGGATCAAATGCAGGCGTTTTCCTGCAAAGTGTTCGTGGTGAAGGAGCTGTAGTAAACATTGATGAAAACGGAAATCCCGAAAAGCATATTATTGAATCTGATTCGGATAAAACAGATATTTGCTACACGTTTCTGAAAGATTCAGAAGGAAAAACCGTAATATGTGAGTCATATTCGGAAATCAAGAACGACTCGCAGGGAAATCCTTATTATGACTATTCGTTCAATCTGCGTACGTTGAACGACGATTACACGGTCGGCGAACCGTTTTTCAGCCTTTCCAACTTCGGTATCGACGGCGGCGCTCCAACTCCCGGAACAGGCGATTATAAAATGTATATGTCAATGTCAGACGGTCTTTTCGGTATCAAGGACGACGGCAGCATGACGCAGATAATAAACTGGAGCGAATCAAGCGTTGATCCTATGCAGGCTTACTGCGTCGGCGAAAACGAATTTATAGGTATCAATAGCCCCGTAAACAGCAGTGAATCAACGCTCGTTCGCCTTACTCCGCGTGATCCAAGCGAATTTGCTAATAAAAAAGTAATTACAATGGCAAATATTAATAATTATTATCCTACCGCTGAAATCAACAATTTCAATAATTCGCAGTCGGAATATCATGTACAGACGATCAAATATGCCAGCGACGACTACGATCAGAATCTGAAACAGCTTGATCTTGATCTCATTTCCGATAACGCGCCGGATATAATCTTTTGTCCGCCTTACAGCTCTTATCTTAATTATCAGAAAAAAGGCGTATTTGCCGATATCTATCAGTTTATGGATAATGATAACGAACTGAATCGGGATTTGATAATGCCGAATATTCTGAAAGCTACCGAAAGCAGCGACGGAAAACTTTACAGTTTATGCACAGCGTTCGAGGTCAATACTCTCGCAACGAAAACGCGCATATGTGATAAGGAAAACTGGTCGTTCGACGATATGATCGATCTTTACGAAAACGCGCCGCCCGAAGCTATCCATATTTACGACGGCGAAACCAAGGAAACTATGTTCCGCACAATGTTTTTCACTATGAACGATCTTATCGATTACGACAATGCAACCTGCGATTTCAATAATCAGCAGGTAATACAGATGCTGGAATTCTGCAATCGGTTTGTAAACGAGATAGATATGCCCGATAAGATGAGCGATCCTGAAGGTCATCAAGGCTATTACACTGATAAATACACATGGCTGAAAAACGATCAGATACTTGTTACACCAATAAAATTATATGATTTGACATCATTTGACAGCACGAAATATCTTGAAGGCGGCGGCGAAGATCTCACATTTGTGGGGTATCCGTCAAACAACGGCAAGGGCGGAAGAATAACTCCCACAAATATTATATCGATCACAGAATCGTGTAAAAATAAGCAGGGAGCATGGGATTTCATAAAGTACTACATCAAAGAAGCCAACGACAGAGACTATGGAAACGTTTATGAAAGCGAATCGGGGATACCCGTATTAAAGGATTCATTCAATAAAGCCCTCGACGTCGAAATGACGGCTGAACATACGGCAGGCGGACAGCCGATACCGTCCCTGAGCCAAAAAGACCGTGACATGATATACAATTACGTTTTGCAGTGCGATTCTATCGGAACTGTTCTCGATTATGATCTTGAACAACTTTGCGTAGAAGAAGCGAATATTTATTTCTCCGGCGGTCAGACTGCCGAAGAAACTGCCGAACATATCCAGAACCGAGCTTCGATACTCATAAGCGAAAAAAGCTAAAATAAATTCCTCCTATAAAAATACCGCAGAAGTAATTGAAATACTTCCGCGGTATTATTTTATGAACGCAAATGTTTGGATAATTTCTTCTTGCGCTTCATTTCATACATTTTTTTATCGGCTGCCGTAACGAATCGGAACAGATCTTCGCCTTTTTTGGGAATTGCAATAACATACCCTGTACTTGCGCTGAGCATAAATGAATTTTTAGCTTCCACATTAACGGCGGCAATGTTATCGTCTATCTTTCGGGTAAGATTTTCAGCGTCGGCTTCTGTATAATCCGCGGCGAATACTATGAATTCATCGCCTCCGAAACGGCAGAATATCTCTCCTTCCGTACACGATCTGCAAAGAACATCGGCAACGGAACGTATCGCATCATCGCCTATATCATGTCCGAAAGTATCATTTATGACTTTCAGTCCGTCGAGGTCGATAAACATCAGCATGATATTTCTTCCCTCGTCGGCGCACATATTGAACAGATCGGTGGTAGCCTGCACGAATCCGTTTCGGTTATAAATTCCCGAAAAAGTATCCTGAGCGTAAAGCCTGCCGAGAGTTTTAACGGCGTAATCAAGGCTGATGATCTTCCTAATGTTTTCAAGGGCATTATTTATGGTAATGCACCACGACTGGAACATCGCATTATGAAGAGACACGCGGCAATTATGTATCGCCATATATCCGAGACATCTTTCCCCGAAATGGAGCGGAAGAATGTAGTAAAATTTATCCCCGTCGTTTTTCCGCGGAATATCGGGAATCAACTCTTTTTTATGTATAGGATTGGCATCATAGAATTTGCCGCAGCAATACGCTATCGGAACTATGATCGTTTCGGTATAATCAACGTTGACCGTCTCCGTTTTTACTACAAATCCCTTTTTGTTGATAAATTCCTTATCCCAGTTATCACAAAGGCAGAAATAGAACTCCTCCGGATTCATATATGATACGAAATTTTTCAGCGACCGAACGAAATCTTCAAAATGGCTGCACCCATGAAGTTCGCAGGCAAGCTGATTGAAAATAGTCATATAATTGGTGATGTTTTCAATATGGCTGTAATTTGAAATATTCAGTTCCTTATATTCCGAAACGTCATGAATAACGCTGTCGCAGCAGCCGCAGCTTTCCGTAAATCTGGTGGACATATTGAGTATACGGCTTTTTTCCTGCGGAATACCGTTGAAGTGGTTGTACAGCATTTTACAGGCAAGC
Organism: Ruminococcus sp. UBA3286; assembly: GCA_002362135.1. Lineage (GTDB taxonomy): Bacteria > Bacillota > Clostridia > Oscillospirales > Ruminococcaceae > Ruminococcus. The sequence goes on from DETO01000119.1 coordinate 12,739, forward strand.
TGTCCGGATAAGGCAAGCGGACGTTCAACGGAAGTAAGCTCTATTCTGAAATTATGATTATTAAACGTATTGTCAAATCCCGAAACGGCTATCTCCGACGGCACTTTAAAACCTGCCTCAAAAAGACGGTTTACGGCAGCGGCAGCCATAACATCGTTAGCGCATATGATAGCCTGCGGCATATAATCAGTATTCTCGCGGAAGTATTCTATAGCCGCCTTTCCCGAAGGCGCTCTGAAATCGCCGTAATAGATCCTGTTTTCTTCAATAGCGATACCATGTTCGTCAAGCACGTCAAGAAACGCCTCCAGACGCGCGGCGCTTTCAGGATTGTCGGCAGGCCCGGAAATATAATTGAACTTCGTAAAACCGTGTACATTAATAAAATGCTCGGTTATTTCGCGCATCGCGCTGCGATTGTCTATTCCTATGTAATACAGACCTTCAACATTATTATCGATAGCCACGGCAGGAATACCCGCTTCTTTGATGCGTTTAAAAATATCGTCTACCACATACTGATAATCAATAGTATTTGTAAGCAGGATAGCTCCGTCGAAATCTTTAAAATCAGGAAGATTAAAAATATTAAGTTCTCCGATATCATGGCCTTCATTATCCATTGTACCGCTGAACGACGCGAAAACATAAAAATCAAGGGAACACTCGAAGGCGACGGATTGAATTCCGCTAAGAATGCTGCTTTGATATTTCTGATCTATTCCTGCAACGATTATTGCAATTTTATACTTATCATACTTATTCAAATCTCTCACTCTCCC
>DETO01000089.1:0-2132 GCA_002362135.1 Ruminococcus sp. UBA3286
CTATATTTCCCACGAAACGCTGAATTCGTTTTGGCCGATGCAGAGTCTTGGAGAACACCCGTTTCGTTTCAGCCGTTGAAAAAATTCGATTAAGCAACAAATAGTAATTTTTTGTGATGCAGATGATTTTTGCAAGGCATATGAGGAGTATTGCAGAAACAAATTGTTGATGAATAAAAAAGAGGTAGTACCCAAAATCAAAATGGCATTAAGTGAGATGTTGCCGAACAATCAAGACTCTCTGCGCAGTATTCGGCTATCACTGCCGAAAATTCAGAATTAATGGTAATGCTCATATAAGAACAGCTTGCATATCAGAAGGTACAGCTTAATTATACAATTGCAGATTTTGGAGAAATTAACCCTTGACAATACAGAAAAAATCATGTATAATAAATACAGAAAAGCGATGATGAAGAGAAGTAGGCATATTTCAGAAGTTCAGAGAGCTGCCGTTTGGTGCGAGGCAGTATGGAGAGTATGCTGAAGTAGCTTCGGAGTTTCGTGGGCGAAGATACAGGCAATGCCGCATAGAGATTGCGCGTCAAATGCGCAATCAGATTTTTCATCATCTTGTACAGAAATGACGCAGGCTGACGCCTGTCAAGAAATTCCTGCACAAGATCGTGGAAAATATGCAAGCATATGGCGTGCAAAGCTGTCAGGCGGTCTTTGTGCGGCGTTGTCTACAATTTGCGTAGTCCATGACGTGTTCTCACGTTACAGGGAAAGAGGTTTTTCAAAGCCTTGCAGAGTGCGGAGATACGGGGAGTTTATTCCCAATAAAAGTATCCCGAATTCAGGTGGTAACACGGACAATGTTCGCCCTGAACCTTAGATGGTTCAGGGCTTTTTTATCAAATGAAAAAGGAGATCAAATCAATGGCTAAAGAACTTGCAAAGTCATACAACCCAAAAGATTTCGAGGACAGAATTTACGCGGCATGGAATGAAAAAGGCTGCTTCCGTGCAGAGGTCGATCCGAAAAAAACGCCTTATACGATTGTAATTCCGCCTCCGAACATAACGGGACAGCTGCATATGGGACACGCTCTCGATGAAACGCTTCAGGATATCCTCGTACGCTGGAAGAGAATGAGCGGTTATTCCGCATTGTGGCTGCCCGGTACCGATCATGCCGCTATCGCGACAGAAGCGAAGATCGTTGAAGCAATGCGCAAGGAAGGCATTACAAAAGAAGACCTTGGTCGCGACGGTTTTATGGAACGTGCATGGGAATGGAAAAAGCAGTACGGCGGAAGAATTGTCGAGCAGCTTAAAAAATTAGGCTCGTCATGTGACTGGTCAAGAGAGCGCTTTACCATGGACGAAGGCTGCTCCAAGGCGGTCAAGGAAGTATTTGTAAAGTATTATGAAAAAGGACTCATTTACCGCGGCGAACGCATCATAAACTGGTGTCCGAAATGCAAAACTTCGCTTTCCGATGCGGAGGTAACATATGAAGATCAGGCAGGACATTTCTGGCATCTTCGCTACAAAATAAAGGACAGCGACGGTTATCTTGAACTCGCAACAACACGTCCCGAAACTCTTCTCGGCGATACGGCTGTCGCGGTAAATCCTGCCGATGAACGCTATAAAGATCTTGTCGGCAAAACTGTTATACTGCCTATCGTTCACCGTGAGATTCCTATCGTTGCCGACGATTATGTTGAAATGGATTTCGGTACGGGCGTTGTTAAGATAACTCCGGCTCACGACCCTAACGACTTTGAAGTCGGACTGCGCCATAATTTGCCCGTGATCAACGTAATGAACGACGACGCAACGATAGTTGACGATTATCCGAAGTACGCAGGCATGGACAGATACGAAGCAAGAAAGGCTATCGTAGAAGATCTCGAAGCTGAGGGCGCATTGGTAAAAATCGAGGAATACAGCCATAATGTCGGTACTTGCTATCGCTGCGGAACGACTGTCGAGCCAAAAGTTTCCACACAATGGTTCGTTAAGATGAAGCCTCTTGCACAGCCTGCTATTGACGCCGTAAAGAACGGAAAAACCAAATTCGTTCCCGAACGTTTTGACAAGATATATTTCCATTGGCTCGATAATATCCGCGATTGGTGCATTTCCCGTCAGATCTGGTGGGGACATCAGATACCTGCTTT
>DETO01000089.1:2438-2685 GCA_002362135.1 Ruminococcus sp. UBA3286
GTGGGGACATCAGATACCTGCTTTCTATTGCGACGAATGCGGCGAAATGACCGTAACCAAGGAAAGCGGCGCGGTATGCCCAAAATGCGGAAAGCCAATGAGACAAGACCCCGATACTCTCGATACGTGGTTCAGCTCGGCGCTCTGGCCTTTCTCCACTCTCGGCTTCCCCGAAAAGACGGAAGATCTTGACTATTTCTATCCCACAAATACACTTGTTACAGGCTATGATATCATCTTCTTCTGG
>DETO01000089.1:2939-3082 GCA_002362135.1 Ruminococcus sp. UBA3286
TATGATATCATCTTCTTCTGGGTTATCAGAATGATGTTCAGCGGTCTGGAAAATATGGGCGAAGTTCCCTTTGATACAGTTCTTATCCACGGTCTGGTACGCGATTCGCAGGGACGCAAAATGTCAAAATCTCTCGGCAACGG
>DETO01000043.1 GCA_002362135.1 Ruminococcus sp. UBA3286
TAATTTTTTTCTTTTGTCTTGTAAATTTTCCTTCCCTTGTTCTTGCGTTTCATTTATTTTTTCTCCTAATCGGTCAATTTCATAAATAAGTCATAAGCGCTTATCTCTATGTCAGCGCATAAACTGCCATTGATATTATTCCAAGATACACAAGCATCGACGGAAATCCTCTGAATGCGGCAGGCACTTCCTTTGAACATAATCTGCGATATGCCGCCATGAGAATGAACGCCGCCAAAATAAATCCAGTTCCTGCTTCCGCTCCGGCTATCATAAAACCGCCGAGACTGTTGACGGCAGGATAAACAGCCGCACGGTCGCTAACTATAAATAAAGTACCCATGACCGCGCAGTTGAACACTGAAACATGAATATATTTTCTTGTGATCTCAAAATTCTTTTTGTCTGCAAAATAAAGAGCAGAGAGAAGCAAAACATATAATATCCCTATCGCAAGGGAATAAAACAGCAATCGGAAATCGCCCATCGACGGCGGAAGCAGCTTATTTATAAAGTACGCCGCCGCTGATCCGACCGTGGTGAAAAAAGTTATGGTTATAGCCGTCCAGAGAAGATTTTTTTTACTTCCTGCCGCTATAAACAGGGTGCTTGTTCCAAGAGCCTGCGTAAGTATCAGATTAGTTGTAAGCAGTACTACCAGTTCAGCTATCAGAAACATCGCCGTCACCTCCGCCGCTATTATTTTCATGTCTTGCCGCCGAGCGAATGCTGCGGTAAATTCCGCAGAAAACGCCGAGTAAAATAAATCCGCCAAACGGCATTCCCAATCCGCCTATCAGCATATCCGCGTCAACGATCCTGCCGTATATCGTGCCGTATGCAAGCAATTCGCGCACAAAAGCTATTATCAGCATTACAGCGTCAAATCCGAGAATATAAAATATGAGCGACAGTATCATAGTTCCGCGCTTCATTTTGAAAAACTTTGCCTCGGACTGTACAATTATCAGCGAATTCACTGCGAGAAGCATGAAATATACTCCGAGTCTTTCGACAACTTCCGGGAAAAAATGGGACGCCGCAGATTTTACAGGGATATATACAAGTGAAGATATTATCGCATAGATAATTATTTTCACAGCATATGGCAGCTTTTTCGAGATAAATGAGTTTATCATCACCGACAGAAAAGTTATTGCTGAAAATGCGTAAATAACCGCCAGCGCATTCGCTATCGTATCGCCGCAAACGATAACGGGAGAGATCACCATAAGTCCCGAAAGTACGGTATTATCACCGAGAAGCCCGTCGAAAACAGAATTTTTCCTATTGTTCATCAGCTATTTTCGCCTCCTCAGATTCGGATAAGACGGCTTCCTGTTCTTTCGCCGCGAGATCGTCAATTCGCTTTTCGAGATTTTTCAGTCCCAGAGCAACGGGAGTGAAAAGCACGGATACAATTATCACTGCATTTTCCTTTGCCGTAGTCAGCACGAAAATATACGAGAAAACAGCTATGAAAAATCCGTAGAAAAAGGCGTAATAATTATGCTTCGGAGCGATTCGCCTGTCGGAAATGATATAAATTGCCGCAAACAGAACCATATTAGAAGCAAGGGTGTATTTCACCGAATCGCCGACCGTGACGGACATCGGAGCGGCAACCGCTAAAAGAACAGTTCCTGCGATAGTTCCCAAAAACGCTCCTGATGAAATATCGCGGCGAAGCAGAAGAATAAGCGCCGCAACCGCCAGAAGAAGTATGCTGACAGCTCCCGAAGGCCCGCTAATATTCCCCATAAGGATCTCAAAATCAGTCGCGTTCATTTTGCCTGTTGTATTAAAATTATGGCTCGCCGAACTTACCAGTTCCGCAGCTTTATCAAACACGCCCGTATGAACGTGAGGCGCGGTAAACATCAGCACGTCTTTTTTCCACGATGTGAGTATAAACAAATAAGCTGCCGCCGCAGGAGAGAAGATCATATTTTTTCGTCCGCCGAAAAGATTTTTAGCGATCGTCACGGCAAATACGCAGGCTATCCCTGCTATTTTGTAATCGATAGCCGCAGGCAGCATGAGCGACAATATCATGGCGTCCGATATGCAGGTGAGATCGTCGGCTGTAAATTTCCGCTTCATCATTCGGAGAGATATAAGTTCCGCCGCTGTTGAAACAACAATACATATTCCCGAAAGCACAACTGCGCGCGCGCCGTAATAGAAATACTGCATAAGGCTTAGCGCCGCCAATGTCAGCATTATGTCTATCCATATGAATCTCTGAGATTTTATTTTATTCCGCATTCGCGTCTCCTCTGATCAGCCGAGCAGATTCTTTCATGTCCTCCGCTTTGAAAAGATAACTTCCCGAAACAAAAACGTTTGCGCCTGCCGATCTCACAATCGGAGCTGTTTTATCATCGATGCCGCCGTCGACCTGTATCATCAGATCTTTACGTCCGTTTTTGTCGGCGTATTCGCGTATTTCACGAATTTTTCCGGACATATCCATAAATTTCTGACCGCCGAATCCGGGTTCAACAGTCATTACGAGAACCATATCGACAAGTTCGATATACGGAAAAACTGCTTCCGCAGGAGTATTAGGCTTGATTGAAATTCCGATCTGACATTCAGTCTGCTGAATCGCCTTTATGGTTTCCATAGTATCGCTCGCGCTCTCGACATGAAAAGTTATCATGTCCGCACCTGCTTCGTCAAATCGCTTGATATACTTCAGCGGATCGATTATCATAAGATGCACGTCAAGGTACATATCCGTTTTTTTGCGAATCTGATTCAGAATTGGGATTCCGTAGCTGATATTCGGAACAAATACGCCGTCCATAACATCAAAATGAATCCAGTCGATATTGTTGGCTTCGAGTTTTGCAATTTCCGATCCCAGACGGAGCATATCCGCACTAAGGATCGACGCTGATACATAATAATTCATTGTTTTATCACTTCCTATTTTCATACACTTTAATTATATAATATTTCTTGCCCGCCGTCAATATGATTGAATTGATTTTTTGATTTATCTTTATAAAAACAGCGTGTTTTATCCGATAATCTGCTTGATATTGGATTTTTTGAAATTTTTTTCAAAAAACCCTTTACAAGAATAAAAAAATGTGGTATAATATTTTCACCGTGTACTTGGAGCAGGGCGTGTCCTCATGTTTCTCACCCTTCTCTATGTTGACGGAATATTTTTAACGAGGTGCTTTCAATGTTACTGAAAGAAGAAAAAACAGCCGTTATCGAGGCTAACAGAACAAGCGCAAACGACACGGGTTCTCCTGAGGTTCAGGTTGCTATTCTCACTAAGAGAATCAACGATCTTAACGCTCACCTGAAAATCCACAAGAATGACCACCACTCCAGAAGAGGTCTTCTCAAGATGGTCGGTCACAGACGTAACCTTCTTGCTTATCTCAAGAAGAAGGACATCAACAGATACCGTGCAGTAATCGAAAAGCTCGGTCTCCGTAAGTAATTCGTTTGCGAAGGCAGAGGGTTTTTACCTTCTGCCTTTAATGCATTGCCGATTTTTTTCGGCATTAATATTGTAACGCGGCTTTTAGCATTAAACTGTGATTCATAAATCAGTATGCGTCAGAGTTTATTGCTAAAGCCGATGAAACTGAAATTTCAGAATCTGATTTTAAAGCAGGTTCTAAACAGGAGGCAAATTTATGTTTGAAAATTACAGAGTCTTTGAAACTACCTATGCGGGCAGACCGCTTATCGTTGAAACAGGTAAGACCTGCGGCCTTTCTAACGGTTCATGCTGGGTAAGATACGGCGAAACAGTCGTTATGGCAAACGTTACGGCAAGCGCAAAGCCCAGAGAAGGCGTTGATTTCTTCCCTCTTTCCGTAGATTATGAAGAAAGACTTTACTCCGTAGGCAAGATTCCCGGCTCGTTTACAAAGCGCGAGGGCAAGCCAAGTGAAAAGGCTATCCTTACTTCACGCTGCGTCGACAGGCCTATCCGTCCGCTTTTCCCCAAGGACATGAGAAACGACGTTTCCGTTGTTATGACAGTCCTTGCCGTTGAACCCGATAATTCTCCCGAGATCACGGGAATGATTGCAACTTCGATCGCTATTTCGATCTCCGATATTCCGTGGAACGGCCCTGTTGCAAGCATCAATGTCGGTCTCGTCGACGGCGAGATCGTGCTTAATCCTACTCTTGAACAGCGTGCAAAAACTGATCTCGTGCTGACTGTTGCAGGTTCTGCCGAGAAGATCGTCATGATTGAAGCAGGCGCAAACGAAGTTCCCGAAGATAAAATGCTGGAATGCATACTTGCAGGTCATGAAGAGATCAAGAAAATGGTCGCTTTCATCGACGGTATCCGCAAGGAGATCGGCAAGCCGAAGTTTGCTTTCGAATCTATGGAAGTAGATCACGAAATGTTTGACGCTATCGAGGAATTCGCCGCTGACAGAGTGAAAATCGCTCTCGATACCAATGACAAGACGGTACGCGACGCAAGGCTTGCTCCCATCATTGACGATATCCACGCTAAATTTGACGAGACATATCCCGAACAGATCGCTATGATCGACGAATGTATATACAAACTCCAGAAGAAGATCGTTCGTACCTGGCTTTACGAGGGCAAGCGTGTTGACGGAAGAGGTATCGACGAAATTCGTCCTCTTGCGGCTGAAGCAGGAGTTCTTCCGCGCGTACACGGCTCGGGACTCTTTACACGCGGTCAGACGCAGGTTCTTACAATCGCAACTCTCGGTCCTGTAAGCGACGCGCAGCGCATTGACGGACTTGATGAAGAAGATTCCAAGAGATATATGCATCAGTATAACTTCCCGAGTTATTCTGTCGGCGAAACAAAGCCTTCCAGAGGTCCGGGACGCCGCGAGATCGGTCACGGCGCACTTGCAGAACGCGCGCTCGCGCCTGTTATCCCCTCTGTTGAAGAATTCCCATATGCTATCAGAATGGTTTCTGAAGTTCTCTCTTCAAACGGTTCAACATCTCAGGGTTCTATCTGCGGTTCTACCCTTGCTCTTATGGACGCAGGCGTTCCGATCAAAGAGCCTGTTGCAGGTATTTCATGCGGACTTATCACGCTCCCCGACAGCGACGAGTTTATGACTATGGTCGATATTCAGGGTCTTGAGGACTTCTTCGGCGATATGGACTTTAAGGTCGGCGGTACTCGCAATGGTATTACCGCTATTCAGGTAGATATCAAAGTTGACGGTCTTACTCCCGCTATTATCAAGGAAGCGTTCGAAAAGACAAGAAAAGCTCGTCTCTACATTCTTGATGAAGTAATGCTCAAGGCTATTCCCGCTCCTCGCACGGAAGTTAAGGAATACGCTCCGAAGATGCTTCAGACTAAAGTTCCGGCTGAAAAGATACGCGAAGTTATCGGACAGGGCGGCAAAGTTATTCAGAAGATCTCTGCCGACTGCGATGTTAAGATCGATATCAACGACGAAGGCAATGTATTTATCAGCGGCATCGACGGCAACAATGCAAAGAAAGCGCTCCAGATCGTTGACACTATCGCGAATGGCCCTGAAGTTGGCGCTATCTACAGAGGAAAAGTTGTCCGCATAATGGATTTCGGCGCATTTGTTGAGATCGTTCCCGGAATGGACGGACTCGTTCATATTTCGAAGCTTGATAAATCAAGAGTTGAAAGAGTTGAGGATATCGTTTCTATCGGCGACGAGATCGTTGTAAAAGTTACTGAGATAGATCGTCAGGGAAGAATCAATCTTTCACGCAAAGACGCTCTTGCCGAGATCGAAGCTAAGAAGAAAAATTAAATAAATCAAGTTATTGCAAAGCGATATGCCCTATCATGAGCATATCGCTTTTTTGAGGTGAAACAGTTGAAAATTAAATATATACATGAGCCTACCGACCTGCAATGCGGACAGGCGGTACTTGCAATGGCGCTGAATAAAAGCGTCGATGAAATCGTCGAATATCTCGGCAACGACAGGGAAACTACTTTGAAAGAAATGAAAACAACATTTCGCGAATTCGGAATGAACATTTCTGACAAGCGGTGCGAAGTGAATGAAAAAAGCGAACTTCCCAAAATGTGCCTGCTAAGTTTGGAAACGCCGAGATGCTGGCATTGGTCGATTTTTTATGACGGAATATTTTACGATCCCGAACATGGCGTACTTGATGATTTTCCGCAATCTGATCGCCGATATTACTGGGAGTTGTCAGAAAAAAATTATAAAAACGCTTGACAAATCAATTTTACTGTGCTATTATATAACTATGGCAAGTGTATTACTTGCCATAGTACACAAGTAACAGAAAGGAGAGCATATGTTTTCTATCGACCTAAAAAGCAGAACCCCTATTTATGAGCAGATCTACAGCAAGATCGTGGAACTTGTTGTAACAGGGAATCTTAAAGAAAATGATCAGCTGCCAAGCGTGCGGACTCTTGCGAAAGATATCGGCGTTAATCCAAATACCGTTACGAAAGCTTATCAGGAACTGGAACGCGGCGGAATAATCTATTCCATTCCCGGCCGCGGAAGTTTCGTTTCCGCACAAGATCCGAGTTTTTTCCACACGGCAGCTCTTGAAGAATTCGACAAAACCGCTGAAAAATCCCTGCGACTCGGTGTTACTGCCGGAACGCTGCATGAACACATCGATGTAATTTCTGAAAAAAATCAGAAAGGAGATACCAAATGATCGAGTTAAAAAATACTGTCAAAAAATTTGACACCTATACCGCTCTCGACGGCGTTGATCTTAAAATCGAAAAAGGTACTGCATTCGGACTTCTTGGTTCAAATGGTGCGGGAAAATCAACTATTCTTCGCCTTTTGTCGGGAATTTACAAGCAGGAATCCGGAGAAGTTCTTATTGACGGAGAATCTGTTTACGACAACATCGCAATGAAAGAAAGAGTTTTCTTCATTAACGATGAAACCGTTCAATTCGGCTCTTACACGCTTAAAAAGCTGAAAAATTACTACAAAAGCTATTACCGCAACTTTTCTGAGGAAATGTTTGAAGAACTCCGCCAGAAGGTAAGACTTCCTCTCGATAAAAAGATCAACACGTTTTCAAAGGGAATGAAGCGTCAGGCGATCGTTATCATCGGGCTTGCCTGCCGAACAGACTATCTTCTTCTTGATGAAGCCTTCGACGGTCTCGATCCCACAATGAGGATAATCGTTAAAAAAATGCTGGTTGACGCTATGCTTGACCGCCAGCTGACAACGGTAATTTCTTCCCATAACCTTAAAGAGATCAATGAAGTGTGCGATACGGCTGCCCTCATTCATAACGGCAAAATCGTATTCTCGCGCGAGATCAACAGCGTTCTCGGCAGCGTTCATAAAATTCAGGCGATCTTCCCCAAAGACGAAAACGGCAATCAGATCGTTTATACCAAGGAACAGCTTGAAACAGACGGTTTGCAAATACTCCATTTCGAGCGCAATATGAGTATCCACTACATTATCGCAAAAGGCGAAGCTGAAGAGCTGAAAAAGAAATTCGAGCCTAAAAATCCGGTTCTTTTTGAATTAGTGCCGCTTTCGCTTGAAGAAATATTTATCTACGAACTGGAGGTGCTTGGCTATGACAGCAGCGACATCAAATAAAATCAAAAGTTTTTTTGGCACTCGCTTTTTTAACGATATAAAAAGCAGCAAGCAGCTTTTCATCGTCAATATCGTTTTACAGATACTCGGTATTCCCATGCTCGCGGTGATTGCCGTGGTTCTTATGTATATCGAAAATCTGCCCGAACATAATGAACTTATGGACGTTGTATCTATAAGCTGCGTTCCGTTTGTATTCATTTCCGTCGGTACTGTTTTTCTCGCTATTTGCCTCGGCGTGGTAATTGCCATGCTCAATTTCTCTTACCTCTACAGAAAAACGATCGTGGATATGCATTATTCGCTGCCGCTTACCACAACTCATCGATTCTTCGCTGATTTTCTTTCGGGACTCTCGATCTACATCATTCCGGCTTTAGGCGCAATAATGCTAAGCTTAGGAATTCTCGGCGTTGGCTCGATAATTACCGATATGTCGGAAATTTGGAAAGCTGTCCCCATGATGCTTCGTGAAGCGTTCATCGTTATCATGGCTATGCTGCTTTTGTACGCGATCTCGGTATTCGCCCTGACTTTCTGCGGAAACACATTCGAGGCTATTTTCAGCGTATTCAGCTTTATGTTAATGCTTCCCGCAACTATTTGCTGCGTATGGCTCGCTCTCGTTCACAGCGCGCCCTTCGGAATCAGCGGCAGCTCGATATTCTTCAAGAATATTTTCACAAGCACATCGCCTATCGGTACTTTTGCATTCTTCATTCAGCATCTTGATACGTATATGGAACATTCTCCCAGCGATCTCTGGATGTACTGCAAATGGATAGTAATTACAGCTATTGTTGTTCTGCTCTATGTCGGCGCGGCTTATCTTCTCTACAGATTCCGCAAAGCTGAAGACGTTTCAAAGCCCTATGTTTACAAAGCGTTTTTCTACGTGATAATGACAATGGCGGTATTCTGCATACTTTCTCTGTTCATTTCTCTGAACGGATTCGTCGTTGCAGGCATTCTCATGTGTGCGATCGGCTGGTTCATAATGGAAATCATCACACGCCGCGGATTCAAAAAATTCTGGACTGCTCCGATAGGATTCGTTGCTGCCGTATTGTCGGTATTCCTGATCTGCGGAATCTGCGACGTTACGCACGGATTCGGAATGGCTAAGCACGTTCCGGCGACCGTAAATATCGAACGCGTTGAAATTTCAGACTGCGATATACTTGATTACAACAATATAACTTTCAAGGACAAAGAAGTTATAAAGCAGGCTGCGAAGCTTAATAAAGAAATCGTAAACAGATATTTTAACTATGAGGATTATTCATACGATTATTTTGAAAAAGACCAGAATGTATCTTACGACGATTACTGCGATACAAGCGTAACGCTGAAATACCACACATTGACAGGTTCTGTTGTTATGCGTGATTATTCTGTTCCGTCCGATCTTATGGGCGAACTTACCAAGTCTATCGTGCTTTCAGACGAATATGCGGATTTCGTTTCAGACGATCTGGATAACAGAGTTAATTATTACAAAGATGATATGGAAATGATCAATCCTTTACGAGTCAGAGACATATTCGGTTCGTCCATTCAGAATGTTGAAAATTATAAGGAACAGATCTATGAATTGAGCGACCGCTATCGCGACGACATGAAAAAGATGACTGCCGAAGACCTCGAAAACGAGAATATTTACTGCTATATCGACGATTACTTCGTTTTGGATTCGTTTACGGATACTATAGAATATCTTAAAGAAATGGGTTATTCATTTGATGACGAGAAACTCATAACAGAACATTATTATATGGCAATGTATATAGACACTGAGCCTGTATTTGCATCAAGATGCCCGTATTACTACAATCCCGACAATAATGAAAAATATGACAGCTATCGCTATTATTCTTCGGACGATTATGATGACGTTACCAAACACGCTAAATTAGATACGATCACAAATATTTCGTTTGGCTCATGCTATGATATGTGCTATGATATGACGGATTTCAAAAATATGACTTATTTTGACGAAAAAATGATAGATTTCGCAAACGCGTTATCGCCGCTTCTCTTCAATGAAAAGCCGCTTGCCGTTGTGTGCGTCAATGATACGACTCTCTATCTGAAAGACAACGAGAAAAACAGGGCTCTGCTTGAGGATTTCAAGGAGAATTATATGCTGAAAAATCACGATTACAGTGGTGATGATTATTACAGCGACGCAAAAATCCCCTTGACAGTCGGAGAGGGTACTCCGGCAATATACGGAGAAGATTCTGAACTTTAAGGCAACGCTGCACAAAGATTGTGCGACAGATGCGCAGTCAGATTTTTTGTCAGATTGCACAGAAATGACGCAGGAATGCTGACGCATTTCAAGGAATTTCTGTGCAAGATGACGAAAAATATGCAAGCAGATGACGTGCAAAGCCGTCAGGCGGTCTTTGTGCGGTGTTGCCTTAATTCAAAAAAATCCGATGTCTGCAAATTACGCAGGCATCGGATTTTTTTATTTGAAATCGTGACTCTGTTTCAGCACCATATCTTTCACTTTCATTAGTGAAGTGGTGGTGCTTCTTTCATTTTCGGAAAGCTTCATTGTAATAAATTTTATGGTTTCCTGATAATCGGGAATCATAATATGCTCCAGCGCATTAACACGACGGCGAGTTTTTTCAATTTCGTCAGCCATAAGCTGACACGCCTTTTCAATTTCCGCAAGACGAATCATCTTCGGGAAAATTTTACTGAGCGCGCTTACCGCTCCGTCCAGATCGACTGAAGTAAAAGCCGTTCCGTAAGAATAAATATCATCAGGGTCGGAAGTGCGATATTTCGCGTCAAAAACAGGAATATACACGCTCATGACGTTTTTTTCCGAAACGTCCAGTTCAACTTCCTGTTTCGGAAGCATCAATGCAGTTTCCAGCGCCTCTCTCTGCATTACCGAACCCGCTACAGCCATATATCTATTAGCCTCGGCTATCCCCTGTTCCACTTCGCTGCGCAGCTGCTTGTTTTCCTTGATCATGTTCATAAACTGCCGCATAAGTTCATCGCGCTTATCTTTCAGCAGTTTATGTCCGCGCTGTGCGGAAGCAAGCTTCTTTTTCAGACTGCTCAGCTCCATACGCGTAGGATTAACGTTTAATCTTGCCAATACCGCTCACCTCAATCCTGCGTATCATAGTATTGCGTAAGATATTCCTCTCTGATACGTCTCAGCTCGCTTCTCGGCAAAAGATGCAGAAGTTCCCAACCGATTGAAAGCGTTTCCTCAATGCTTCGGTTATTTTCAAAACCCTGTGAAACATAGCGCTTTTCAAATTCGTCAGCAAATTTTGCATAAATAAGATCGGTAGGAGTAAGGGCAGCTTCGCCCAGTACGACCATAAGTTCCTTAGCGTCCTTTCCACGCGCATATGCGGAGAAAAGCTGATTCATGGTGTCGGAATGATCGGCGCGGGTCTTTCCCTTGCCTATACCCTTATCTTTAAGTCTCGAAAGCGACGGCAGAACATCTACAGGCGGATTTATGCCCTTTCGGTAAAGCTCGCGCGAAAGAATGATCTGACCTTCCGTAATATATCCCGTAAGATCGGGGATCGGGTGAGTTTTATCATCTTCGGGCATCGTAAGGATGGGGATCATTGTAATACTTCCCTCTTTGCCGTCCTGACGTCCTGCACGCTCGTAAAGCGAAGCAAGATCGGTATACATATATCCCGGATATCCTCTTCTTCCCGGAACTTCCTTACGCGCTGCGGAAACTTCGCGGAGAGCGTCAGCGTAGTTTGTAATATCGGTAAGAATTACAAGAACGTGCATACCTTTTTCAAAAGCAAGATATTCAGCGGCAGTAAGAGCCATTTTCGGAGTTGCAAGACGTTCAATAGCGGAATCGTTTGCAAGATTTATGAAAAGCACAGTTCTGTCAAGCGCGCCTGTTTCTTTAAAGCTTTTTACGAAATATTCCGACTCCTCAAACGTGATTCCCATAGCCGCAAATACTACGGCAAACTGTTCGTTATCGCCCAGAACCTTAGCCTGACGCGCTATCTGCGCCGCAAGCTGCGCATGCGGAAGTCCGCTTGCCGAAAAGATAGGTAATTTCTGACCGCGTACAAGAGTATTAAGTCCGTCGATAGCCGAAACGCCCGTCTGAATGAATTCCTGCGGATATTTTCTCGCAACCGGATTCATCGGCAAACCGTTTACGTCCATTCTCATTTCGGGAATTATTTCAGGGCCGTCGTCGATAGGATTTCCCATGCCGTCGAATACTCGTCCAAGCATATCTTCGGAAACTCCAAGTTCCATCTGATGCCCCGTAAAAACTACTGCGCTGTCCTGCAAATTTATACCTGCGGAATTTTCAAAAAGCTGTACAAGAGCGTCCGAACCGTTGATCTCCAGCACACGGCAGCGGCGTTTTTCGCCGTTTTTCAGACGAATATCCGCAAGTTCGCCGTACGTGCAGTTCTCAACGCCCTTGACAAGCAGCAGAGGCCCTGCCGCTTCTTCTATAGTTCTGTATTCTCTCGGCATTATTCTTCCTCCTTATTAATCAACCTGTCAAGTTCGGCGGAAATTTCTACTGAAAGCTTGTCAAATTCCGCGTCCACGTCCGCTTCGGCAATATATTTGAATCGTCCGATCTTCTCGCGAACAGCAAGCCCTGCTGCCGCTTCAACGTCCGCGCCCTTTGCAATTGCGGCTTCGGCTTCATCATTGAAATTGAGAATAAGCTTCATCATATAAAGCTGCTTTTTCAGACTTGTATAAGTATCTACCTCATGGAATGCAAGCTGATGCAGGAAATCTTCACGTATGGAACGCGCCGTCTCCATTTTCAGTCTGTCATTGGCTGAAAGTGCGTCCATACCTATAAGCTTGACGATCTCCTTCAATTCCGCTTCGTCGTTTAATATCGCCATAAAACGGCTTCTCAGTTCCATCCAGTCGGCAGAAACATTATTATTGTACCAATCAGCAAGAGAATCCGCATAAAGCGAATAGCTGGTAAGCCAGTTTATTGCAGGGAAATGACGCTGATACGCCAGACTTGAATCAAGTCCCCAGAACACCTTTACAATTCGAAGAGTGGCTTGCGATACAGGCTCGGAGATATCGCCTCCGGGAGGAGATACTGCGCCGATAACGGAGAGAGCGCCTTCTCTGCCGTCGCTTCCCATGGAGATCACTCGACCTGCACGCTCATAAAACTGCGCAAGACGGCTTCCGAGATAAGCAGGATAGCCTTCGTCTCCGGGCATTTCTTCAAGTCTGCCCGACATTTCACGGAGAGCTTCCGCCCAGCGCGAAGTGGAATCCGCCATAAGAGCGACTGAATAGCCCATATCGCGATAATATTCAGCGATCGTGATACCCGTATAAACAGAAGCTTCACGCGCTGCAACAGGCATATCCGACGTATTTGCAATAAGAACTGTACGCTCCATGAGTGATTTTCCGGTTTTGGGGTCGATAAGTTCAGGGAATTCGTTCAGAACGTCGGTCATCTCGTTTCCGCGTTCGCCGCATCCGATATAAACGATTATGTCAGCTTCCGCCCATTTTGCAAGCTGATGCTGCGTAACCGTCTTTCCGCTTCCGAAGGGCCCCGGAATCGCCGCAACACCGCCCTTTGCGATCGGGAAAAGGCAGTCGACAACTCGCTGACCCGTTACAAGAGGCATATTTGGCGACAGCTTTTTCTTGTAAGGTCTGCCGCGTCTTACAGGCCATTTCTGGAACATTTTCAGTTCCTTATCGCCTTTTTCGGTTTCGAGAACGCATATTGTCTCGTCAACAGAAAATTCGCCCTGTTTGATAGATTTAACTTTGCCGCTGATCCCGTTGGGAACCATTATTTTATGAAGAACAATATCTGTTTCGGGAACTGTTCCGATGATATCGCCCTCTTGTACGGAATCTCCCTGCTTAACAACAGGAGTAAAATTCCACTTTTTGTCGCGTTTAAGCGATGTAACTTCAACGCCGCGCGCAAGATTATTTCCGCAGACTTCGCGGATAGCGTCGAGAGGACGCTGTATTCCGTCATAAATGCTGCCGATAAGTCCCGGTCCGAGTTCCGCGCTCATGGGTTCGCCCGTCGATTCAACGGATTCGCCCGTGCCAAGACCTGCCGTTTCTTCATAAACCTGAATCGAAGCGCGATCTCCGTGCATTTCAATGATCTCGCCGATCAGTCGCTTTTTACTTACGCGAACAACGTCGAACATATTCGCGTCCCTCATTCCCTCCGCAACGACGAGAGGGCCTGAGATCTTTACTATATTTCCAATGCTGCTCAAAACTGCAACTCCTTTGCTATTTATTTCAATATATCAGAACCGACTGCCTTTTCAACAGCCTCGTGCAGACTGCGCATTCCGTCGCCCGTATTGCCCTCGATAGCTGGTATCAGTACGATAGACGGCAGTTTTCTGCTCCGATATTTCTTTATCGTGTCGCTTACAAGCGCCGCGGCAGGCTCGGTGATATATATAACCCCGAATCCGTTTGCCGCAAGACGATTTATCAATTTCGATATTTCGGCAGGATCAGTTTCGCGGAACACCGAAAGTCCGAGCGCTGCAAATCCCGATACGCTTGCCGAATCGCCGATAACAGCCGTTTTATACATTTCAGACATAAAGCTTCCGCATCCTTTCCGTAATAGTTTCCCTGTCCGCGCCGAATTCCTTGCAAACGCTGATTATGCGCAGATTTTTCTGCTCTGCCTCCGCTGCGATAAAATAGGCTTCAAGAGGCTCCGGGCCAAATGATCTCATTCGCGCTGTTTCGGCAAGTTCCATGATGATATCGTCGCACCATTTTTCAAACTGCGCGCCTGATATTCCAAGAAGCTTAGCCGCTTCGCCAAATCCTGCTGTTTCAAGAAATCCCAGCAGCGATTCTGTTCCTCCGAGAGCGGCTTTGATAAGCGAATCTTTATCAAGGCTTTCACTTCCGCATACAGCCGTCTCAAAAAAATTCTTCTGCTTATTCATTTTGCTGCATCTGAAAGCCGTCTTAATATCGGCGCATACTGTTGTAAGTTCCGCGTATTTCCGCATAAACTCGCCGCCGAACGATTTCGCACTTTTCTGCATGGCGGCTAACGCCGCGGCGTCTATGAAAGAATCGGTAAGCTGACCGTCAGAGGTTTTTACCAAAATATCGTATGCCTCGGAAGCAGTCGCCCTGATATGTTCGGGAAGTGCGTCATAATTTTTAGAGCCAAGATCTTCGCTGAGCTTGTCCAGATCAAGATTAGTTGGTCTGATATAATATTTTTCAGCCGTTCTGCCTGAAACAGAAGCTTTTAAGGCGGCTTTCAAATTGTGAAAGTCGTTTTTGTACAATAAAATTTCCGTCTCGCGGCAGTCCGGAGCGTAATCTCTGATCATGTTCCAAACGGTTTCTGCATTTGTTTCGAACGTTCCCTTTTTGGAACTGAGTAATGCTTCTGTTTCAGCCTTGCTTGCGGCGTTGATCAGCTGCTCCATGTCGCTGCGGTTGAGCAGTGTATTTTCCATTGCCTTTACCGCCGCAACCGCGCTTGCATATTTTGTTGTTTCGCTCATTCCGTCACCTACCCGAATAAGGCTCTTGCCGCCGTATCGCGTACAGCGTCACGTTCGGCTTCGATAATGTCGCGGAAGCTGCAATTTTCGGATATCAAACCATATTCAAGGATAAATCCGTTTTCAATATCCGCGCATATATCCGATATTCTGATCGTGCCACCTGCTTTTTCCGCGATTGCCTCCGCTTTTTTTGCGAAATCAACAGGCATTCTGCCGAGGTCTCTTTTGCTGAAATACAGCACGCCTTTATCATTCTGAACTTTCTGAGAAAGCAGTTTTTCAACTACGGCGAAATATTCAGTCTCCGAAAGAGAATCCAGCTTTTTCAGCGTTTTTTCAATAACATCGTTGATACATTTGACTTTGCAGGCAAGAATACGGCGTTTCATATCGGCGTCCACCGAGGCTTTGGAATTTTCGTGATCCTGAGCAAGCTTGGACGTCATTTTTTTCAGCTGCTCCTCATAAGCCTTTTCGGCTTTTTCAGAACCTTCTTTTTTAATAGCCGCCGCCTTTTTTTCGGCTGCCGATATTATAGCGTTTTCAGTTTCTTTCTGCTGCGAAGCAATTATGTTCAGGATATTTTCAAGTCCTGCCATTTTAATACCTCCGTCAGATAGCAATGTTGTAAATAAGAAGAATAGAAACGAGAAGCGCAAGAATTGCGTAAGTCTCAACCATAGCCGCCATGATGATACCCTTGCCGTTATGTTCGGGAGCTTTAGCTGTAATTCCTACGCCTGCAACAGCGGCTCTGCCCTGTGCGATCGCCGAAAAATAGCCAACTATCGCAATCGGAAGTGAAGCCGCAAGGAACATAAGTCCCTGAGCCGTTGTAAGTTCAACAGCGCCGCCGCCGATAACGCCTACACGGCTGAGCATGAGAATAGCCGTAAGCAGTCCGTAAAGTCCCTGAGTACCCGGGAGAAGCTGAAGAATAAGCACCTTGCTGAATTTGGACGGATCAACTGAAACAACGCCTGCGGCTGCCTCGCCGACCAGTCCTACCGCTCTTGCCGAGCCGATACCTGCAAAAAGAGCTGCGCAAACTGCGCCAACTATCGCTAATGTGATTCCTAAACTATTCATTGATATTTTCCTCCTTGAATTTTATATACTTAGTGTTTACTGCGAACGGTGTAAATTCCCGACCGCCGCCTGTATAGAATTTGCTGAACAGCTCCACAAACTGTAGTCTGTCAGTATGAACGTAAGCGCCGAGAAGGTTTATCGCAAGATTTGCCGTATGTCCCACAATAAAGACAACGATCAGCAAAACAAGCTTTACCGCCTTATTTTCAGGCATAGTTCCTATGAGATTGATAACGCCGGCAATACTTCCGGTTGCAAGTCCCAGCGCGAGCAGTCTCGAATATGAAAGTATATCGCTGAGCCAGCCTGTAGCTGTATTATACAATGCGTACAATCCGCCGAAAAGCTTGCCGAAAATAGATTTCGAGCTTCTTCCTGCGGTAAGCACCAGCAATACGACGCCTGCTATCATTACATACATTCCGACTGTTTTGAGGATCTGCGGAACTTCCGTAAGAATGCTTGCCGCCAGAGGAGCAACGCCCAAAATTGTAAGATATATCGGGACTGTATCGAGAAATGCGTCAAGCTTTCTGCCGTCGTCCCACGTCATTTTGAACGATACTCCAACACCCAGAAACAGATGCAGGATTCCAAGTCCGAAGGAGTACAGCAGAAGTTTGATCGGATCGTCAAGCGGCTGAAACCACAATGCAATGCTGCCGATCTCTTTGCCGAAAAATTCGCGTCCGACTATCTGAACTATATCGCCGAACCAGCTTCCGAATAATGCGCCCCAGAAAATTGTGGAGATTCCGCAGTTTCGGAACATTATAAGGGTTTTTCGCATACTGTTTTCAAGTTTGAATTTCTTCAGGGCAATCATTGTACCGATCACCATGACAACTCCGTAACCTGCGTCCGAAAGCATCATTCCGAAGAACAGGTAATAGAAAAACGACATTACGGGCGTAGGATCTACGTCAGTTTTCGAGGGCATCGCGTACATTTTCGTTATTCCCTCGACCGGTGAAGAAAAGCTGCCGTTTTCGAGAAGTACAGGCACATCTTCATCTTCCGCAGGCTCAAAGCCGCTGATCACTGCCGTATGTTTTTTCTCGATCTCCTTTTTAAGAGAATCAAAATATTTTTCGGGAACATATCCCTCAAGCACGAATGTGCTTTCCGTTATACCGAGTTTGCTGAGCGCTTCGTATTTTTCTTTGCGCATTGCAAGGAAATCAACTCCGAATTTCAGCATTCCCCTGTATTCCGACATTGCGGCTATCGCCTTTTCTGAATTGCCGATAAGCTTATTAAGCTCCCGACGGCGTACAGTATTTTTTCTGATCATTTCCGACGGAGTCATTGCCGCCGATTCCGAAACAGGTACAAATGCAAGCCTTCGCAGGCAATTTTCAGCCTCCTCCGCGATCTCCTTGCTGCACAATATAAACAGATTTGTCTGCTCTTTTGAAATTGAAACGATCTCGGCGCAGCAGCCTTCGGGAAGCTGGGATTCAATCTCATCAACCGTTCTGCTGCCCTGCACTGAACCGATATAAGCGGAAGTTCTGGACGTTCCTCTGAAATTCATTGGAACATCGAGCGCCGTCCAAGGTTCAAGCAGATCGGAACGGATGCCAAGCTGGATAATTTCAGCCTGAGCCTCGGTGATCATCTTGTGATTTTTGATGATCTCCCCTGCCGCATTCATGATCTTTTCAAGATCGGCGGCTTTCTGCCCGAATTCATGCTTTTCGATTTCGTCCCGACCACCGAACATATCGGTAAGAGAAGCTTTTTCCGGAGCGTACTTACCAAGAATGTTAAGCGCCTGATCAACGGTACTTCGGAATTTTTCGAATTCGCCCATCACAGCAGCAACATTCATCTGTTCCAGTTCTTCACTGCTGTTTTCGCATAACTCAACAACTCCTCGCCGCTGCAAAAGTTCGATTATCTGTTTGCTGTCCGTCAAGGGTGCGATAAGCTCTATCCGCTTCATTTTGAGCTTTGCCATAAATTATATCACACTCCTTTTTACCCGAAAAAGCTGTCGATAATCGACGTTACAGCCTTTTCGGAATTCGCATCGGCGACGCTTCGAATCTCCTCAAGCCTTTTCGAGCATTCCTGCTCGGCTTTTCGGGAATATTCCGCAAGCTTTTCTCCGTTTGAATTTCGTATTTTCTCGGTTTCCGACTTAGCCTCCGCAAGCTTTTTCTGAACGTCAAGAGCAGCCGTTCTTTCGGCTTCTCTGATGATCTCATCGGCTTTGTGACGCGCTTCGGAAGTAAGCTTGTCGGCTGCCGATTCGGCTTCGAGAATTTTTTCAACTGACTTTGATGCCATATTCAACCTCCTTTAGGCAGCATCTAAAAACCTCTTTTGACAAAACAGTTTTTTAGAGATTGCCTTTATTTTAGCGGAATTTCAGGGAAATATATCTGTATACAGAAAAAGAGCCGACCCTACAGACAGCTCCCTCATTGGAATTTCATTCCCTTGATTAGAATTATATCATAATTTACCATAGGTGTCAATAGACAAATAAATTTTTTTGTCTGAATACAAAAATCAAATCTTAGAAGATTTCTATTTCTCAGAAAATTTTTTGAAAATTGTTTACAAATTTTATTTTTCATGTTATAATTAACAAAGAAAAATATATTTGCAGGGCGGTCGCAGAATGTTCATAAAAAATTCAAAATTTTTTCCGCACATTCTCAGCATCAAATACGTTATACATTTAGAAGGGAGGTTATACTGTGGCATTGGATATTAACGAACAATACGATAAAATTTATCGTTTTTGCTATCTGCGCGTTTCAAACCGTGAAACAGCGGAAGATCTGACGCAGGAAACCTTCCTTCGATACCTCGAACATCCACAGTATCACAATATCGATAAAACATTACAGTTGTTGTATACCATTGCCCGTAACCTTTGCAACGACGAATTCAGGCGAAAAAAATTCGAGGAATTGCCTGAAGATACGCTTGCCGACGAAAATATTGAAGATACTGTACTTACCAATTATTCGCTTAAAGAGGCGCTTGATAAATTATCGGACGAAGACCGCGAGATCATTCTGCTGCGATATGTAAACGAAGTGCCTTTGAACGTTATGGCGGGAATTTATTCCGTCTCACGTTTCGCGCTGAACAGAAGAATAAAAAAGATTCTTGGTTATTTGCATAACTACATAGGAAAGGAGGATCTTCTGTGAAAAAAAATGAAAAAGAAGCGTTGAAAAAAGCGTTTAATATTCCCGATCCGCAGCATAAGGGAGAATTTTTAAATCAGCTTGGCATAAAAAAAAATAACCCGAAACGCCATATTCCGATCATCACACGTTACGCTTCGATGGCGGCTTTTATGGCTATCATGATAGGCATTATAAGTAATTTAAGCCTGACCGCCGATTTTCCTGATCAGTTCACCTCTGATAAGACCATAATTCCGACTATCCCCTCCTATGTTACTACGGAAGCTTCTCCGACAGCAACTACTGCTTCTACAATCGTTGACGATCAGATACCGTTACAGACAACAGTTTCTTCTGATGAATTTGAAATCATCACGTCATATCCTTTTCCTGAAACTACTGCGGAAACAAATTCCGCCGAATCGTTCGAACCGCCGTCTACTACAATTTCAGCTGAACCTCCGAATACCGCTGAAACTCATACTGCAACCACGGTTCAGACTAATTCTCCCCCAGTTTCCCGACCAACTACACCTACAAGCGTTACTGTTCCGCCTGTTACACTACCTGAAACCACTGTCAGGACTAATTCGACATCGACGACCGCTAAAAGTGAACAAACTTTGCCAATAACGACCGCTTCTCCCAATGATGATACCAATGTTGATGCAAAACCGGTCACAACAACGACGGAAAGTAATGAACCCAGCATTAATATTCCTCCTATCATTACCGCAACAACGACCAAATCCACTACGCCGATTTATACCACCACGAATATAAAACCTCCGTCTTATGATCATGAAGGAGTTGATCTAACAGTACTCCCTACAAACGCATATACTCCATCGGATATGATAATAAATAAATCTGATTTTGATTCAAGCAAAAATGATCCTACAGATAGCCCGTCAACAAATATACCAAGCGATATCACACCGGAGGCGCTTGTGAAAAATTCCACATTCATTTTCCGTGGTGTTATTAAAGAAAAAATATATACGGACGTTTCAGGGCAGCCCTATACGCAGGAAAATATCATGATAACTGATGTTTGCAAAAGTGAAAAATATTACAATATCAACGATCTGATATCCGTATACAGTCCCGGCGGATATATGCCTTTAAAGACTTATGCGGAAGCTAATAATATTACCTGCGATTATCCTGACAATTACACAATATACAGCGACGGCGGAAACAAATCAGTCCGCAATGTAGGTGAAGAATATTACTTCTTCCTTAATTACGGAACGGACGATATGCCTTATGGTGCATTCCGACTTACGGCGCTTACTGATATTTCAGTTTTCATACTTGACGGAGATGAATTGATCTCTCTCGGAAACAGCAATTTTAAAATTTCATCAAGTATGATCTACTAATTTTGACAAACTCTTCTAAACTCCTTAATAAAACAGCGGCGAACCTGATAATTATCGGCTCGCCGCTGTTTTATTGTTAAAATAAGTTTTTTAGATAGTATTCAAGGCATTTATAGCGCCTATTGTCTGCATATAATCGGCTTCCAATTGAGGCATGAGTTTCTCCGCCTCCATGTATTCACCGTTTCTCAGCGCCTCGGTCACACTATTGCTTGAGGAGTAAAGTTTTGTGAAGCTTAGATTCTGACACACGCCTTTCAAAGTATGCGCCTCGCGAAACGCCTCATCATAATTTTCCGATTTCATGGCATTTGTGAGATTTTCAAAGCTTGGGTCGGCAAGAAATTTTATGATAAATTTCTGCACCAGCTTTTCCGTCATAAGCCGTGAAATTACGCTTTCGTAATCGCCTTCCAGAGCCATATAACATTCTTTGACAGTCATAATTACCTCCTACTCCGCTTCGCCTATATCTATGACTTTTCCAATAACGCCGCAGATAAGCTTTGCGTCATCAGAATCCAACAAGGCTTTGCAGATAATCTCCGTATCATGGATTTTATTTTTAACATTAACTTTACAGTTGATTCTTACCGTTGAATCATTCGGCACAGCATTATGAAGCAGCTCCGTAATCCGTGCTATATCTTCTCGGCTTATTATAGAATACAACTCGTCGTTTTTAAGTGGATCGTTTATTAAAATATCATTCTCAAAAAGTCCGCTGCTGTTCGGCATTATCGTAAGCATCGGCGGAACCGATGTGTATTCAAAATCCACATCTTTTGAAATTGAAGCATAAAAATTGCTCTTCGTCTTTTCATATTCCAACAAGCGTATAGTCTCTTCCGAAGCCGAAAGTTCGTCGTACTGCACCAATTCGGGAGAAATATTCGCCTTTGCGATAACGTCGCTGGAAATCGGCTTTTTCAACTCGTCGCGAATATCCTCGGACGCCTGTTTCAGGCACTCAAGAAGCAGCGGATTGAACTGACCACATTCTCCGTTCAATATCATATCCATAGCTTTTTCATGAGAAAACGCTTTTTTATATACACGCTCGCTGGTGAGCGCGTCATAAACGTCAGCAAGCGCAACTATCTGCGCAGAAATCGGTATCTCTTCCCCTGACAGTCCGTCAGGATACCCCCTGCCATCAAAACGTTCGTGATGCCAGCGGCAGATCTCATACGCCACCTTGACCAACGGTTCGTCCTTATATGTAGCCAACTCGTCCAGAAGAGAAGCTCCTGCAAGAGAATGCGACTTCATTACAGCAAATTCTTCATCTGTAAGTCTGCCGGGCTTATTAAGTATATTATCAGGCACGGAAATTTTACCGATATCATGAAGTGCGGACGCCTTTGCAATAAGCGCGATGTCAGATTCCGAAATATCATATTTATCAGTTATCCGTATAAGCTGCCTGAGAAGGATCTTAGTAAACTGCTGTACATGAAGAACATGCAGACCGCTTTCGCCGTTTCTAAATTCTACAATATGGCTGAGAATATTTATCATCAGACTGCTTTCTTTTTCTTTTTCATAAATCTGATCTGCCACCATGCCTACAAGTTTTTTCTGTTTGGCGTACAGCATAATTGTATTAACAACTCTATGGCGGACGATAAGCGCGTCAAACGAACGGCTTATAAACTCGGTTATTCCCAGATCATAAGCCCTGCGCATAGACGAAACGGAATCGTCCGACGAGATCATGATAACGGGAATATCCTTTATCCAGCCCTTGCTGTTCATTATATTAAGCACTTCGTAACCGTCCATGACCGGCATAACTATATCAAGCAGCACAAGTGAAATATTAACGCTTTCCTTTTGAAGTATAGCAACAGCTTCCGCGCCGTTTTCAGCTTCCACAATAATATATTCATCTCCGAGCATTTCCGACAAAATATTGCGGTTCATTGCGTTATCGTCAACGATAAGGACTTTTAGTCTGTCCCGATCAAGAATCCCCATAACGAAAACCTCCTTCAAATTGTAAATCCTACTTTAATTCGGCAATCGTAACGCCGTCCTCGCCTTCACCATATACGCCAAGACGAAATGTTTTTATTGACGGATGAGATTTCAACCGCTGATGAACAGCAGCTCTAAGAAGTCCCGTTCCCTTGCCGTGAATTATAGAAATTGTGGAAATATTGGACATTACAGCCTGATCTATAAACGAATCAAGCTGATATACGCCGTCATCGCAGGCGCAACCGCGAATATCGAGTTCCATTTTTCCGCGGCGTTCAGCTTTTACTCCGACTCTGCCGGCTTTTTTGCGGTTTTTCGGCATAGCCTTGTTTCCAACGGTAACTTTCGGAGATTCTTCAAGACGAAGCCGAGAAATATTCATTTTGGTTTTCATTACGCCCATCTGCACGAATACAAAATCGCTTCCGTCAGGTTCGCCCGAAACGATACCCTTGCGCTGAAGATCAACAACATAAACCGTATCTCCGCGTTTAAGCTTGCGCGGAAGTACATATCCCTCATTGGGATCGCCGCCGTCAACAGGATTGGCAATGTCATACATTTTATTGAAACTCTGCTTCGATCTTGATTTCACGCCCGAAACATTTGCACTAAAATTCTTCTTCTCCTTTTCGCGGCGAAGTTTTTCAAGCTCGTCGATCAGTTCATTAGATTCTGCCTTTGTCTGCTCGATGATAGTCATGGCTTGCAGGCGCGCTTTTTCAAGTTCTTCCGCACGGGTTTTTTCAAGATTTTCACGCTCGGTGCGAAGTATCGCTTCATGCTCCTCAGCTTCTCTGCGAAGCTTTGCAGCTTTTTCCTTTTCGCGTTCAAGTTCGATACGCGATTCTTCCAGCTTGCCGATAACTTCCTCAAGCCGAGAATTCGCCTCGCTCACTCTCGAACGTGCATCGGCAATAATATCCGAGGGCATACCAAGGCTTTCTGATATTGCAAAAGCGTTCGATTTTCCGGGAGAACCTACAATCAGCCTGTAGGTAGGACGAAGCGTCTCGATATCAAATTCGCACGAAGCGTTTTCAACATCGGCAGTATCGATAGCAAAAACTTTCAACTCCTGATAATGAGTGGTCACCATTAATTTTGCACCGTTGAAAATAAGTCGGCGAATGACAGATATCGCCAGCGCCGCACCCTCAACGGGATCTGTTCCCGAACCAAGTTCGTCAAGCAGCACAAGTGAATTTTCATCTGCTGTACCGAGTATTTTGATAACATTATTTGTATGTGCAGAAAACGTCGAGAGATTCTGCTCGATGCTCTGGCTGTCACCGATATCAACGAGAATATGCCTGAAAACGGATATGCTGCTGCCGTCGGAAACGGGAATCAGCAGTCCGCACATCGTCATTGCCGAAAGAAGTCCCGCTGTTTTAAGCGCAACGGTTTTTCCGCCCGTATTCGGGCCTGTGATTATAAGAGCCTGATAATCTTCGCCAAGTGAAAGATCTATCGGCACGGCTTTTTTATGGTCAAGAAGCGGGTGGCGAGCTTTTTTCAGGCAAATTTTTCCGTCGTCGGTAATTCGCGGCATCGAACATTTCAGACTTGCCGCAAGATTTGATTTTGCAAAGTAAAGATTCAATTCGGCGCAGATTTTGTAATTTTCACAAAGAACGTCCGCATATTCTCCACATTCGCTGCAAAGCTCGCGGATTATGCGCTCTATCTCCTCCTGCTCTTTACCCTGCAAAATTCTTATATCATTGTTAGCTTCAACTACCGCCATTGGCTCTATAAAAAATGTCTGACCTGTAGCAGATGTATCATGAACAAGACCGCTGACCTGTCCTCTATGCTCCGATTTAACAGGCAGTACAAATCTGCCGTCACGTATTGTGACGTTGCTGTCCTGCAAATACTGCTGCTTACTTTTAACCATTTTATCAAGAGTTTCACGAAGCTGCATTTCCGCACGGTTGATCTTTCTGCGGATAGCCGCCAATTCCGGGCTTGCTGCATCGGAGATCTCCGTTTCGGAAATTATTGATCGGTCAATCTTTTCAAGAAGCCAGTCGTTTGGAGTGAGTCGCGAAAACAGATAATCAAGTTCTGTTTCGACGTTTTCGCAGGAGGAATACCATTTCGCAAGACCGCTGATCTGCCGCAGCATTACGGCAATATCCATAATATCCCTAAGCGAAATTACCGCTCCTGTTTTAGCGCGTTTTGCCGCAACGGAAATATCCTTGAAATTGCTGAAAGGCGGCGTTCCGTACTGTATTGAAAGTGACAAAGCCTGATTGGTCTTAATATTTTCGCGCCTGACTTCCGCAAGATCGCTTACGGGACGAAGCGCCAGCGCCATGCGTTTTGTTTCGTCGTTTGAAGCATGGGCTGCGACCATTTCCAGAATTTTGTCGAGTTCTAAAGTTTTAAGATATTTATTCATATTTTCTACCATTTCAAAAATCTCTTATTCAACTGTCTTTAATGACAGATTTTTGTAAAAATCAAGTGTATTAAAATTTCTTCCAAGGTGTGATAAAGTATATTGTTCGGAAAATTCCGAT
Organism: Ruminococcus sp. UBA3286; assembly: GCA_002362135.1. Lineage (GTDB taxonomy): Bacteria > Bacillota > Clostridia > Oscillospirales > Ruminococcaceae > Ruminococcus. Next base: position 25,310 of record DETO01000043.1, read on the forward strand.
AAAACTTTGGTTGATTTCTCCGAAAGACGGAAGTTATAAAGCCTGTCGAAATCCGCTAAGACAATATGACGAACAGCAGTAAGAACAGGCAGTCCGATAGTAAAATAACTACTGTCCAGTTCGTTGGCGTCCTTACATTCCGAGCAGTAGAATCCGCCGTTTTTCAGGGAAAAATACGATATTTTCGGCTCGTAGCAGCCGCAGCCCCGACATATGAGAATATCGGGCATAAAACCTATTTCCGACATAAGACGCAGTTCGAAAATCGGTTTTAAAAGCTGCTCACTGCGATTTCCGTTTTCAAGATAAAAAAGCGTATTAAGAAAAAGCCGCAGAACATTTCCGCTGTCCGTAAGTTCAGCCGTGCTGTATTTCAGAATATCGGCAAAATAACTCGCCAATGAGATCGCGGAAAGCGAATTTCTCAAACCATAAAAAATATGTATAGGCTCCACGCTGTTAAGTAGGAACCTATTTTTTTTCTGATCTATACAAAAGCGTGAATAGGCGAAAAGCTGGGTAGACGCCGACGACTTTCCGTTTATCTTGCGCGCTCCCCTGACCGACAGTTCGATCAATCCCCTGTCCTTGGTCAGAATATCAATAAATTTATCCTGCTCTCCGAATGCCCGTTCTTTCAGAACGATACCTTCAAGTGTTATCATAAAAAATTCCCTTATACATAAGATAATCGCCAATTTTTCCGCTTTCTACAAAAACGTTCCAAAGCTGTTCATCATTCATGCCGCACCTCCGAAAGCATTATATGCTCTCTGCTTATTATCTGCAATGAAAAAAATTTTATACGGCGCTGTCTGAACTGCAATTATTTGTCAGATAAACCGAAACTGCGTATCAGACCTTCGCGATTCCGCCAATCCTCTTTAACTTTTACCCAGCATTTAAGATTGACTTTGATCTGAAAGAAATCCTCCAGCTCGATACGTGCGGCTGTGGAAGCCTTCTTCAGCATTGATCCGCCTTTTCCGATAATAATACCTTTGTGAGATTCGCGCTCGCAGTAGATAACTGCTAAAATATCGAGAATATCCTTATCGTCGCGCTCCGACATCTGCTCAACTCCGACGGCTATTCCATGCGGAACTTCATCTTTCAAAAGTTCCAGAAGTTTTTCACGTATCATCTCGGCAGCCAGAACTTTTTCAGGCTGATCGGTTATCATATCATCAGGGAAATAATGCACGGAATCTTCCGTAAATTTTATTATTTCATCAATAACTATGTCAATGCCGTTATTTTCCGTAACGCTTACGGGAATTACTGCCTGAAAATTTATCTTTGCAGAAATATCGGCAATATATGCTCCCAGTTCCTCTTTATTTTTCAGCAGATCGATCTTATTGATAACAAGTATCACGGGCATTTTTGAATTTTCGAGAGAACGCAGCAAATTAAGCTCCTGCTCGTTTATCTTTTTAGTACAGTCCTGCACGAAAACCACTGCGTCAATATCGCTGACGGATTCGCGAACGGTATTCAGCATATGCTCGCTAAGCTTGTTGACAGGCTTGTGAAGTCCCGGAGTATCGAAGAAAACAAGCTGTACGTCGTCAATATTACGGATACCTGTTATACGTGTACGCGTAGTCTGAGGCTTGCTGCTTACAGAAGCAATTTTTTCTCCGACTATAGCGTTGAGCAAGGAAGATTTTCCTGCGTTTGTTCTACCCGCAATTGTTACAAAGGCTGTTTTTGACATTATTCTTTATCTCCCTGATTCACAAACGTAACGTCTCTCGAAATTCCAAGCTTTTCAAGGACGGATTCTTCTTTTTCACGCATTATACGCTGATCGAGCTGGCTTGTCTCATGATCGTATCCAAGAAGATGAAGCATGGAATGAACGGTAAGAAAGCCTATTTCGCGCTCCAGCGAATGACCGTAATTCTGAGCCTGCTTGACCGCAGTTTCCAGCGAAATAACAACGTCTCCCAGCTGAACGGCTTTGGTGTCCGGATTAATCTCAACAGTACCGTCATCTCCCGTCAGCGGAAATGAAAGAACATCGGTAACGCTGTCTTTATTGCGGTATATTTTATTAAGATTTCTGATCTCGTTATTGCTTACAAAGGAAACGCTTACTTCCGCGTCTCTTCCGAATTTTTCGGTCATTAAAACAGCCTGACAGCATCTTCTTATAAGAAGGCGTATACCAACAGGAACTTTGACCTCGGTCTGATTATTTTTAACATATACTTTAAGCTTAGGCATGATTTTTTCTCCCTTCGTTAAATTTTTCATATGCCTTTATAATATCCTGTACGAGCTTATGCCGCACAACATCTTTTTCCGTAAATCTGTGTATATTGATATCATCGATCCCTTTGAGGACTTTAACTGCTTCCACAAGTCCAGATTTTCTTGTATCAGGAAGATCGATCTGAGTAATATCGCCTGTTATGACCATTCGGCTCTCATTGCCGAGACGCGTCAGAAACATTTTTATCTGCTCCGAAGTGGTATTCTGCGCCTCATCAAGAATAATGAAAGCCTCGTCCAGCGTTCTTCCTCTCATATAGGCAAGCGGAGCAACTTCGATAATACCTTTTTCCATATACTGCCCGAACCTGTCCGCGCCGAACATATCGAAAAGCGCGTCGTAAAGCGGACGTAAATACGGATCGACTTTATCCTGCATATCTCCGGGCAGAAATCCGAGTTTTTCACCTGCTTCCACCGCAGGACGAGTGAGGATTATTTTCTTGATCTTCCGCTCTCTGAAAGCTTTGACCGCCATTGCCACCGCAAGATAAGTTTTCCCCGTTCCGGCAGGACCGATGCCGAGAACTATAGTATTATCTCTTATAGCGTCGATATATCGTTTCTGACCTACGGTACGCGGTCTCACCACCTTGCCGGACGATGTGATGCATATTCCGTCTCCGCCGAGTTCTTCAAGCTGCTGTTCTGCGCCGTCGGCGACCATTGACGCAACATAACGGACGGTCTGACTGTTCAGCGGCTGTCCTTTCCTGTGCATTTCCAAAAGCGCTTCAACAGCCTTTGCCGCTTCGGAAAGCGACGGTTCGTCGCCGATAAGCTTTATATTGCCGTCTCTGCTCACAATAGTTACGTCGTACTGACGCCGGATATGCTGTATATTGCCGTCAAGCTGACCGAAAAGCGTCGAAAGCTGCTCTTCACTGTCTATTTCAACAATTTTTTCTGCCATTAAACGTTTTTCTCCTTTATTTATCAATGATAGGAAACGCGCCCGCATTTGCAAGGGCTGAATTGGAATACTCGCTGATTCCCGTTACTTCCTTTATTATTTTCACATATTCAGGGTAAAATATTTTCTGTTCGGGCGAATCCAATTCAAGTTCAAGTATTGCAAATTCATCTGAAAAAGGATAGAGATCCAATTCAAAAAGCTGCTTCTTATACATGAAACATATTCTTTTTTTGCTGACGGGAACGCAATCCGCCTTTTTTTCTTTAAGAAGTTCCGCGTAATTCTCCGCACTTATCTCATACTCGTTTTCTTTACGCGTCACGGCAGTTATAAATTCCTTTTCGGTATAAAAGTAAACGTCGGTTCCGTTTTCAGTTATCTTTCTTACGCGCCGCTGAGAACCTCCGCTGCCGTTTTCAAGATATGTCTGCAAAATTTCGATCTGCCGAACAGCATTCAGCTTATCGCAGTCAGGATATTCCACAAGAAATTTTCTTTCGATTTCAAGATTCTCTGCCATTTTATCACTCCGTAAATACAAATTAATAGTTGGCGTTTTCGGCTGTATTATGCGGTTTATGAATATTACTTTCCGATTTTCGGTCAGGTGGATTCACAAGCAAAAGCCGTATTACAAACTTATCAGTAAAACATCGTACAATATATTATACCGTAATTTTTGAATAATGTCAACAAAAAAATGAAGTTTTTTATTTTTAATATGATAAATCTTCATAGTTTTTTACCAATTTATAAAAAAAGGTTCCGAAAAACGATCAGAACCTTTTTGATTAATTGTTTACCAGCAGATCAGATTATTGCTGATATCAGAAAGCATTATGTTGTAGGGGTTCAATATTCCCATATCATTATCAAAAGAAGCTTCCTTCATCACTAAACCGGAGTCTTTTTTGAAAATGCAATTAGGCAATATAATTTTTATTTGGTCATTTGTTTCACAAATTTCTCCGCCAAGTTTTTTCGCAAAAGCATCATTCATATGACTTTGATACTTCGCAAAGAAATCATCATTGGGATACTGATTTTTCAGATCATCGTTTTTCTTATTGATCTTTATTACAATGACAAGATCACTGCCTTCCGCAGAATAAACCATCGTGATATTAACAGCACCATCCAGAACAGCGCTGCGAATATACAGCAACAGCATAAAATTCAGCATTTTCTTATTTGATTTAGCAAATAGCCGCCCGCCCGACTGCAATTCGATAACGCATATCCCGTCAAGCGACCTCTGAACGCAGTCGGTAAAGCTGTCAAAGAAAGCCTTCATATCAACAAGCTCTACAGGAAGATCTTTGCAGAACAGCATATCGAAGATACGCCCGTAAAGCTCCGACGACTGAAGAATATGGCATAACTGCTTCTGAACAATTTGAGCGCACTCGTGACGCATCTCCGCCGTCCAATTTGCCGAATTATCCGAATCCAGCATCATCATATAAGTGTTGATAAGAGAAACGCTCGATCTGGTTTCAGAATCATTTCCAAGAGTAAAATCTTTTATAAAATCGTCATTCAAA
>DETO01000052.1:0-286 GCA_002362135.1 Ruminococcus sp. UBA3286
TTTGATTTATCTAAAAAGCCCGTTGTTTTAAATATCGGCTTTTTATTCAACTATAAGCTGGGTTTGCATATCAGCATTATTGGTTGCGGTTTTCTGTTCGTCCATTCGATACGGCTGAACGTGGATAGTCGCGTCGTAAATTCCCTTATCCAATCCGTGAGCAAGCGTTATATTCTGGATATGCAGTCCCGGGTCGACCAATCCCGATTTGTAAAGCACTTCATATCCCTGCTCGCTTTTATCGGGAAGGCGGAGTTCAAATGTCATCTGATACCGTCCTTCATTT
>DETO01000052.1:591-7591 GCA_002362135.1 Ruminococcus sp. UBA3286
GTCATCTGATACCGTCCTTCATTTTCTTCGGGATTATAAAAATCAACTGTCGCTTCCTTTTGGTTTTTTGGAATATTAAGCGAATTCCAGCCCGGAACCGCGATGCCGTCCGATTCGTTATCTTCCTCCTGTTGGTCAACATATTCGCCCGCATTCGGGTCGATTTCTGGAGCGTCCGATCTGTAACCGTCCGAAATAGAAGTATCGTCTTTATCCGACGTGTTGTACATGATCTTCGGAATCGCTATCGTAAGCAGTAATGCCGGAACGATAGCCGCCAGAACTTTAAGCCGTTTGGAGCGTTTTCGCTTTTCTTCGGGCAATTTCGTGTTCTCACTCATTAGAATTACATCTCCTTTTTCTGTCTGCTTTGTTTGATTTTGTTTTGTTTCTTTTCCCTTTGTCTGTATATATTATAGCATGGAAATTCAGCCGTTCCCACCCGAAAAAAGCGTAAAAATACCATAATTTTCAGCTGTATTGCGCCTGCTCCGCAGAAAAAAATCCCCGTTAAGCACGGGGACTAATGATTATTCAACAGTTATGCCGAATGTAAGAATATCTTCGAAAGTACCTGCCGTTTCGGGCGTTTTAACATCGAGAACGGTAAGAGTTGTACTGTCGGAAGTTCTGCCGTTGGTTACGGAAAGTATTCTTTCAGTCTTATTTTCAATTTCGGTCTTGTCGTCGCCGAATCCTATTTTGTAAGGCACTTTCGCCGGATTATCGGGATTGTTTCTGTCTTTGAGATTCCAGTTGTTTCCGCTGCTTACCGATACGTCGAGCATCTGACCGTGTTCGATGAGAACGTTATCAGCCTTTATGGTGAATTCTGCTCCCACGGCTATCTCGTCCGAACCATCGGGTATAGTGATAAGATAAGAAGCCGGATAAGTCTTTGATATCTCCATATAATCAGTACCGACAGGAATATTTCGGTTGTCGAATTTCGGAGCTGTTTTCGCTATTCCGCCTTTGGAGAGCATGGTAAGCGAATTTTCAGGCGCGGTGATATCGATGTCAATATTTTCTCCATTGGTGTCTGTTGCGGCAACCGAGCCTAATTTTATCGCGTTTGAATTCTTGAACAGAGGCGACGCGTCCGCCATATAGATATTAAGCTGACCCGTATCTTCATGATAGCGGTATTCGGCGATCTTAGCTTCGTTCGATTCGGCAAAATCGAATTCAAGCTTTGCGATATCGTCGCTTTCGTTAGTCGGTTTAACATTAAGGCTCATGCTGACGGCGGTGATTCCCTCCTGCGCCGCATTGTCGGACATTAAAGTTACATTGTCCGAGCGGTCTATTATTATACTGCTGTTTGCCTGCGGTTCGGAATTGGCTTCGGTATTTTCATCGGCTGCCGCCGCATTCATTGCCGCTGTCATACCGAGCGCCATGGCGATAAGCATACATTTTATCAATTGCTTTTTCATAATTTTACTCCTTTCAGAATTTGCACGCATAGCTTTACGTAATACCGAGGACTTTTAGAAGCCCTCGGCATACGATTCAAAGCGAATTTTTACTTATCGAAAGTGATTTCAGGTAATGTATTCGGTACTTCTTCAAAGAGCGAATCGCTGACCAGACGCTGTCCTGCATTAGTCTGGGCGTTGTTTACTCTGTAAAGTTCAACGCGGACAGTTTCGGGCATTTCCATATTTTCCATCTGATCGGGTTCTATCCAGTATATCCATGTACCGTTTGATACGTTTGCGATGTTGCTGTTGTCAGGCACGTCCGCGAGGATTATCTGCTGCGATACGAGATTGTTTTCGCCGTCTGTACCGCCTACGACATTGCCTTCGCCGTCAAACAGGATAACGGTATTGTAAGCCGGATTGCCCTTGTACGAGCCGGTGAATATGAGCGAATCCTTCGGAATTACGTCTCCGTCATTTTCGCCGTATTGGTAATCAGCGCCGAGAGTACCGATGACAGTTACGTTTTCGTCCTCTGTTCTGCGGAAATCAACATTATCGCCTGTCGGGCTGAGTACGTCGAGTTCTGCGATAGAAACTACCTTGTTCTGCTGTCTGGAGAATACAAATTTAATTGACGATGTAGAGTATGTGCTGACGTACTGATTGTCGTCGTTTGCAAAGTAAACAGTCTTGCTGCCGGTGCAGCTGCCCTCGGATACTTTCTTATATTTACCGTTTTCCTCCTGTACGTAGATCTGATATGAAAAATTATTATCGTCGCTGCCCGTAGTGATCTTCATACCCGATACCGTAAGAGTTTTATTTAAATCTATCGTGATATCGGCATATCCCTCTGTTACCTGCGGATTGTAAACAGTATTCGGATCGTTGTCAAATGCCAGATTGGCAGGATTGTCCGCAGTCTGTTCGCATGGCAATTCTTCGGTAGAATCGGGCTTTTCGGCGTCGGCTTTCAGACCCGTGGTGCTTATAGTCCAGTTTGTCTTATCCATACTGCCGTCGTGTTCTATCTTGACCATTTCTGTTGTGAAAACAGCCGAACGGTTGAGATACTGGTCGATAAGAGTAACTTTATAGAATACGGCGCGGTTGTTCATCGTTGTGACCGTATCTGTAAATTCTGCGCCCTCTGCAAAGCCTACGGGAGTTTCTTCAACTTCGCCGCCATCGATGGTGCAGCGGATAATTTCATATCCGAGAATATCGCTTTCGGGAATATCTTTTGAAGTGAATCCGAGATTTACCTTATTGGGTGCGTCGCCGATATTTACGGAAACATTGTCTATTGCGGAAACCGTACCCTCGCTGTTGAGGACGCTTCCGCCGCCGTTTAATGCGTAAACTCTTGAATCGTCGTTTGCGTAGAATATTGCGCGCGTCTCTTTTTCAAACTGCTCTGCATACGCGATAGTTGCGGCGTCGGGAGTTTTTCCCCAGCGTTCGAAGAATTCGAGGACGTTTTTATTTGCCGCCGCACACGCAAGTCTCATAATGTTCTGATCTTTATTGCCGCTTAGCGTAAGTCTTATACCTTTCGGAGCAGGAGCTGCGCTCGTGCTTCTTGCGTAAGTATCAACTCTTGCGTAGAAAAGATTGCTGAGCTGCTCGTTATAGTCGGAGTAAGTTTTATAATTCAGACCGCTGTCGTAAGCAAGATGCAGCTGCCAGTACATACCAAGCTGAGTAAATACGTTGGAGGCGTTTCCTCTCGTACCCGAAGTTACCTTGTCATAAACGTTTCTGTATTGGAAACGAACGCTGTTGTTTGTATCCTTTGCCTGAGCAAGTACTGCGAAATAGTTGTTGGTTATCTCGGCTACGGCGTATGAACCCTGATTGATGTTATGACCGATCTCATGGGCGATTCCCCAGCCGAAGTAACGGCCGCTGATATATCTGCCGTTTTCGTCGGATTCTACGGGAACGCTTGTCATCATGCCGCTTGTCGAACCCCATTCGATACCGATGTGATTGCCTGCCGCGTACATGAATGCGCCTGAGAACATACGCTGATAACGGACATTGAGATGACCCTTTGGAATTCTGTTCAGATCGTTGGGAGCGGAAGCGTTCAGTCCTTTATGCTGATAGAAAAGATACATCATATTTTCCATTGCCGTCATAGAGTTAAGAAGCTTTTCCGCGCGTTCTTCGACGCTGCCTGTTCCCAAGCCTGCGAGCATCTGCTGAGCAGGAAGAGAGAACATCATTGTGTCGAGCATTATGTCGGACGCGCCGAGAATGCAGTTCTGACGGTCGTATTCGTAATCAACGTTTCTGTTGCCGGAATCTTTATGTATTTCATTATGGAGAGTTTCCATTTCGGGAACGTATTTGTCAAGTTTTTTCACGAATTCAACTGCGCGCTCCATACGCTCGTTTTCATCTGTAACCTTGTACAGATCGAGAGTAGGGACTTCCACGCCGCCGCCTACGCGTACGGAGTATCTGTCGTTGGAGTTATTGCCGTTATACTGAATATAAAGCGCGCCGCCCGATTCAAATCCGACTGTGCTGCCTTCGGGTATTTTTATCTCGTTCGCTCCGATTTTCAGGTTTGTGCCTGATGTTGTAACGCCGCCCGATTCCGAATGATACTGAGTAGAGATAAGACGAAGATCTGTGGGATCGCCTGTTTTTTTGGTCGGATTTCCAACATAGACCGTTATCGTTTCTCCTGCTGCTGCTGTAACTCCGAGGGGCTGCCATGCATTCAGACCTGAGAATCCTCGTCCCGTATCGCTGCTCATGATGCTTGCATGAGGTTCAAAAGCGCTGTTGAGGGATTCGTCGTTCAGAATTTTTTCAGCCGTTTCAAGTTCGCGAAGCCATACTTCCTTATCCGGATTTTCAATTCCGAATTCGTCGGGAGTATTTATTCTTGCGCGAAGTTCGTCGATAGTCTGCTGAGTTACGTCTTCTTTGAGACTTGTGTGCAGGTCGTCGGCATATAATCCCATTACCACGTCTCTGAGGTCGTCGTAATTATAGAAGTAAGTATCGGTAATGGTAATCAGATTATAAGAACCTCCGGCGAGATAACGAGCGAAGCCAAGCTGTATTTTTTTCGCTTCAACAGGATTGGAAAGCTTTATCAAAATATATTTATTGCCTTTTGGATCAGACACTTTTCTGCGTGAAGAGCCGATAGTATGAGCGTTTCCGTCTGCGTCCCACCACTGCGTTTTCTGGTAAGAATATTCCATACCCTCAGTGGCGGTTATAACGATCGTATCCATTTTATATACGTCGTCAAATGTGTATGTCAGACCGTTGCTGCCTAAATTATTAAAGCCGCCGTCGTCCCATGTGGTTTTCTTGTAGTAAGAAGCAGGATCGTTGTCAACTGCGCCCCATGCTGTGTTTTTGAGATCTTTGTCCAGTTCGCTGTCTATCATTTCACCGCCGCTTCTTGTAACTGAAACGATATGCGATTTTCCCGGCCTGCCGTTTTCGTCGCGGTTGATCATGTTGTATAGAGGAACTTCAACAGCTTTTGGGTCGACTGTGCTTGCCGAGCAATGAATGGACTGCGGACTTTCGCCGAGTTCATTGACGCCTGTTACGTAAATCTCGTATTCCGTAAGGTTTTTAAGATCGGGAATCAAAAAACTGTTGCCCGTGATGCCCTCTATCTTTGTAAAAGCTTCGTCGCTGTATCTTTCTTTGTAGTAAACGTTATAGGATCTTGTATCGTCCATATTCTTCCAGCTTACCGAGATGGACAAATGTTTTCCGGTTGCGTGAACGCCGTCGGGTTTGTCGGGGCGTTTGGTGGGCTTTGGAGTAACGTTTGCAGCAGTGCAGTAACCGCTTTCCCATTTGCCGTTTACCGACTGTACGCTTACCTTATAAGTCGTGTAATTTTTAATCTCTTTTTGAGCGAATGAGGTGACCGTAATCGAATTGGTGACAGTATCGATTATATCAGTAATTCCGCCCTGTTCTATTTTTACCTGATAGCCTTTAACGTTCAGACAGGGATCCCAGCTGACAGTGAACTGTTCGCTGCCTGCGTTTGCTTTCATGTTTTCGGGTATGTCCATTGTAGGTTCGGGAATTCTGCTTTCCATTCCGTTTACGAATTCTACTTTGCTGATCTCGGCGAGATTAGTATTTTTTATCATTCCCATAATCGTCAGGGTAACTTTCTTGACAGCGATCTGAGCGCCAAGGTGAACCTGAAGCTTGCCGTCTGCGTCGATTTCTACTGTTACGTCGCTTTCCGCAAAAATATGATCCACGCCCTCCACGTAAGGAACGTCGGTGGAGACTTCGTTTCCGTTTTCATCGATATAATCTACTTTTATAGTAGCCTTTGAGATAGGATTTTCCGCGCTTGTATCAAAAGTGATGCCGTCCACGACAGCGACGCCTTCTTCGCTTTCTCCGAGATCGAAGCCGATGCTTACGGGGTTATTCTCTGCGATCTCGCCGCCGCCGGCAGGACTGAGCGTTACAGAACCCTCGCCGCTGAGCATTTCCTCCACAGAACCTCCGACAACTTCCGTATCTTCCGCAACTTTGGGAACGACAGCGTCGGGTGAAACACTCTCCTCAATGTGCGCCGCAGTATTTTTTTCGCCGATCTTATAGCTTTTTGCAAGATATGTCAGATCTGTAAGATCTGTAAGATTATCATGATTAAGATCGGTTATATAGTCCGATTCGGGCGTGTAGCCTTCGTCAACGGATATTTCGTCGATGGTGTCCACCAAAATAACTTTGTCGGCGTCGTCAACTTTACCGTCGCCGTTTACGTCGCCTATCATGAGAACGCCGGGGTGATTTCCTCCGTCCACATATGTATATCCGTTGCAGAAGCCTGCTGTCAGATTTACCGTGTACATTTTCTGTTCTACCGTAATATTCTGACTGAAAGCGGCAAATCCGGGAGCGCTGACTTCGATAGTATATTCGCCGTCCGCAAGATTCTTAAAAACTGCGTTTACGCTTTCGCCTGAATCGTCGCCGGTGAGAACCGCCGTCTGTACCGCGCCGTTAAAGTCAATTAATTTCGCGGTATATTCAACTTCGTTGTCAAGTTCGATATACGATTTAAGCGATATCTCGATTCTTCCTATCGCATTATTTTCTGTCACTTCTTTGGAAACTGCATAAGTTCTTCCGCTTACCCGATGCGCACCTGCATCAGAAAATGCAGCGCTCGCATTTATTGCCTGCGGAAAACTGCATACCATAGATAATGCCATCAAGAAAGCTGCCTTTTTTTTGAAACTGTGTTTCTTCATTGTTTCTTTCATAGTGGTTTTTCCTTTCTTTTCGGGCAACTATATGGTAAGAACAAGATGATCATTCTGATTCATCTGCAACTGGCTGTCATATCGTTTTCGACTTAGACCCTTCAGCTTTGCGTCCTTACTTTTCAATAAGTTTGCCTGTGATTTATGTTTTTATTATAATCCTTTTTTTGGCGAAGTCAATACGATTTCGCAATGTCGGCGGTTTTGTGCGGTAATTTGACTGGATTTTAATGGGTTTTCAGTACTATTTAAGGGTGTTGTCTCCCATACGCACTAACCTATAAA
>DETO01000153.1 GCA_002362135.1 Ruminococcus sp. UBA3286
AAATAGAACCTGCTCACAATTTTTATATGAACAGGCTCAGTTTTCGATTTTTCATAATATAATGTATAATAAAAATATCTACAATGACTTACGGAGGTATTATTATGGTTGATGGTATTGATGTTTCTCAGTGGCAGGGGAAAATCAACTGGGAGAAAGTTTCAGTCGATTTCGCTGTAATAAGGGCAGGCTACGGACGTCTTTCATCGCAAAAAGATACGCAGTTTGACGATAATTATATAGGTTGTCGAATTGCGGGAATCCCATGCGGTGCATATTGGTTTGCATATGCTGTAACGCCCGATGAAGCTCGTCTTGAAGCTGAAGCTTGCCTTGAAGTTATCAAGGATAAGAAGTTTGAATACCCGATATATTACGATGTAGAAGATCAGCGCATCTTGGCATTGGGAAAATCGGCTGTCAGCGCGATCATTCGCGCATTTCTTGATACCATGGAAAAAAGCGGATATTTCGTCGGATTGTATATGTCAGCCGATGATCTTAAAGAATACGCCGACGAGGATATTCGGGCGCGGTATGCGGTATGGATAGCCGATTACGGCGTGAGCAAACCTGATTACAGCGGAAACTACGGTATGTGGCAGCGTTCCTCTACAGGACGCATTGAAGGAATCAACGGCGACGTTGATCTTGATAAGGCTTTTGAAAATTACCCCGAAATCATCAGATTGGCAGGTCTGAACGGCTATGGGAAAGATGAAGATCCCGATCGCAAACACAGACTGACGGTTCTTATTGACGACAAAGTTATAGTTAAAAATTATGAGTTTTGATCTGAGTTTTTGAACAGCATCATCATTTCGTGAGTAAGGCTGAGATCGTCGGGTTGACCGACAATATCTTCACGTTTTACCCATTTTGCGGAGGAAAGTTCCGTTTCGTCCATTGAAATATCGGTGCAGCCGTCCACGTCGCAGAAAAATCCTGCAAGTATGGTCGAAGACATTCCCCATGGCTGCGATTTGTAATAACGAATATTTTTTACGCGTAGTCCTGCTTCTTCCATGACTTCGCGGCGGACGGTATCTTCAAAAGTTTCGCCGATCTCGGTATATCCGCCAATAAGTGCGTCATAGCCGATTCCGCGGCTGTCGGCGTATCTTGTAATGAGAATGCTGTCGCCGTTGATAACCCCGACGATAACGGCAGGATCGATTCGGGGATATACCAGTTTTCCGCAAATTTCGCATTTCAGCGCGCGTTCTTCCGGAATCTGACTTAACGCTCCGCCGCAGCTTCCGCATACGCGGTTCTGGCTATACCATGAATTCAGATGAAAAGCAGTAAAAAGCGCAAATGCGTCGGCTGCGGTGAGTTTTGAGGCTTTCCGCAGCTTTTTTATGTCCTGAAACGAGAAATTTTTGGGAATCTCCTCAATATTATCGAGCAGGAAAAATTTCTCTTCCCCGATTGAAAAAAGATATGTGAGATTTTCGGGCATTCCCAGATCAGCCCATGACGGAAAAATCTGCTGAGCATTATTACTGCAAAGAACTTCGCGGCAGTGAAAGCAAAATATCCTGCTGTTCGCAGCCGGAACGGCGTCAGGCTGATTTGTATTGTCAAACTTTAACGGTGTAATATCTTGTACCATAACATACTCCTGTTATATATTTTCGGACATTTTTTTCATAACATTGAATTCGTACAAAGCCATTAAAACCGCAACTGCTGCCGACGTAAGATCGGCTATAGGCCCTGTATAGAGGATTCCGTCGATACCGAAAAACAGCGGCATTACCAGCAGTATCGGAATGAAAAAGATTATCTGCCTCGTCAGCGAAAGAAATACGCCCTTTATAGGTTTTCCGATAGATGTAAAGAATGTTGAGGTGATCGGCTGAATACAGTTGAGCCATGTGAAGAACAGGAATATCCTGAAAAAGCGCGCACCGAATTCGAAGTAGCTTTCCGAACCTGTTCCGAAAAGCGAGAGTATCTGCCGTGGGAAAAGCTGGAATGCGAAAAATGCTGTGATCGAAATTATGCCTGCTGTAATTGTAGCAAGCCAGTAGGCTTTTTTCACACGGTCGTATTTTTTTGCGCCGTAATTGAAGCTTTCTATAGGCTGAGTACCTTGTGCCAATCCGATAACTATCGAGAAAATTATCATGTTTACTTTCATGACGATTCCTGCGCAGGCAAGGGGTTCTGATTCGCCGTATACGGAAAGTTTTCCATAATGTTTGAGGGAATTGTTAAGAACGATCTGAACTATTGCAATTGCAAGCTGATTGAAGCATGAAGCCATTCCGATAGCGCTTATTTCTTTTATTATCTTAAAATTTGGAATGTAATGTTTGGCTGAAAGCGGAATAGTCTTGAAATTCCGCATATAAACGATAACCATGACAGCTGAAACTACCTGTCCGATAACTGTAGCAGCCGCAGCGCCCTTCATTCCCCAATCCAGAACGAGAACGAAAACAGCGTCAAGGATAGTATTTATAACCGCGCCCGTGAGGTTGCAGAGCATTGTCATTTTAGGACTTCCATCGGCACGGACAATATGACCTCCGCCCGTTCCGAGTATCAGGAATGGGAATCCGAATGCCGAGACGAAAACGTAATCCTGAGCATATGGGAGAACGTCGTCGGGCGAGCCGAAAAATTTCAGCAGGGGCGTGAGAAATATCATTGTTATCGCGCTGATAACGATTCCCGAAACGGCAAGCATAGTAATGGAATTTCCTGCAAAATAGCCTGCGCGTTTGGAATTTCCGCGTCCCATGGTAAGATTGAAGCAAGAAGCGCCGCCGATTCCGAGAAGAAGAGCGACCGCCATGCACGCGGTCGTAAATGGAAATGCGATATTTGTCGCGGCGTTGCCGTTCGTTCCGACTCCATGACCAATGAAAAGCTGATCAACGATGTTGTAAAGCGCGCCGACGAGCATACCTATAATACTTGGTATGGCAAATTTTACCATAAGTTTAGATACGGGCGCACTTCCTAATGAAGCGTCTTTTTCGATTTCTTTTTCTTTCATCTTTTTTACCTTCCTTTTTTATTTTTTCAACATTAATAATTATACAACTTTTTTCGACAAATTTCAAGTGTTTAGTTTTGCTTTGGGTATTATTAAGTAGAGCTATTTCCTTGAATTCTTGTATAGGAATTAGTCTTTATCGTCTCTTTTCAAATTACTTCTATACCCATTTATGGGGATAGAAGTAATTTAATATTGGGATTCATAAGGGACTATGTCCCTTATGCAG
>DETO01000058.1:0-8605 GCA_002362135.1 Ruminococcus sp. UBA3286
ACTTTCAAAACATCGAAAGTACTCGCTTTTTTAATTTTGTTTTTTTATCATCGCAAGCAGGTATATCCTGTATCCTATCATCGCTCCGACGGTATTGTTGAATACGTCGTCAAATTCCATAAGCCCTCTGCCCGTTACGAATTGTGTTATTTCAATTCCGACGGAAAACAGAAACGAAACCGCCAGAATATGCTTCCATCTTACCTCTTTCAGCATCGGCAGCATAAATCCAAGAGGCAGCAGCATCACAAGATTTCCGATAATCTGCCTGACATAAAACCACCGTTCCACATTTCGGATAACGTTGGCAAATTCCCAGAAAGGAGTAAGATTTGCACGATGTTCTCCGAATTCACGGTTGATCAGCGTCAGCCACAAAACTACAAATATGTATGCAGCAAAAAACAATTTTTTATACTTTTTCAAATTGTCGCCCGTGATAATTATGTCTTTTAAAACCATGTTGTCGATTCTCCATTTTTAAGCGGTTATAATATCGTTCGCCTTATGAAGTTTCAGCTTTTCAACAGCTTGCTCCCTCATTTTATATTTCAGAATCTTTCCTGCGGCATTCATGGGGAATCCGTCTACGAAATCCACATATTTCGGGCATTTATGCTTCGCCATACGTTCAAGGCAGAAATTCCTGATCTCTTCCTGATCGGCAGTTTCGCCTTCCTGAAGCACGATACACGCCATTATTTCTTCGCCGTAATCCTCGTCGGGAACGCCGATTACCTGAACGTCCTTTACCTTTGGGTAAGTGTAGAGGAAGTCCTCTATTTCCTTGGGATAAATATTTTCACCGCCGCGGATTATCATATCCTTGATTCTGCCCGTGATCTTATAATATCCGTCAGAAGAACGCCGTCTTGCGAGATCGCCCGTGTGAAGCCAGCCATCGGAATCGATAGCGGCGGCAGTAGCTTCCGGCATCTTATAATAGCCTTTCATGATATTATATCCCCGTGCGACGAATTCGCCGTCAACATCGTCGGGAACTTCCTGATTGGTCTCCGGGTCAACTATTCGGCATTCAACTCCGAAAATTGGACCTCCTACCGTATTTACGCGCTGCTCGATAGAATCCGTAGTCTTGCTCATCGTCGTAGCAGGAGAAGCCTCCGTCTGTCCGTAGGTGATGCATATTTCAGTCATGTGCATTTTTTCAAGAACTTCTTCCATAGTTTTGACAGGACATGGCGAACCTGCCATAATTCCGGTTCTCATATGCGAGAAATCAGTGCTGTCAAAATCCGGGTGAGCGAGCATTGCAATAAACATCGTCGGAACGCCGTGGAAGCAAGTGATCTTCTCCTTATTAATGCAGGCAAGTCCTTTCCGAGGCGAAAATCTTGTGATCGGCGACATTGTTGTGCCATGAGTCATAGAAGCCGTCATCGCAAGAACCATTCCGAAGCAATGGAACATAGGCACTTGTATCATCATGCGGTCTGCCGTTGAAAGATCCATGCAGTCGCCGATAGCCTTACCATTGTTGACAACATTATAATGTGTGAGCATGACGCCCTTGGGGAATCCTGTTGTACCCGATGTATACTGCATATTGCATACGTCATGGATATTAATCGACTTTCGAGCCTTTTCAACTTCGCTGTAGGAAACATTTTTTGAAAGATGTACAGCTTCGTCCCATGTAAAGCAGCCGTTATTCTTTGAATCTATGGTTATGACATTCTTGAGGTAAGGCAGCTTTTCAGAATGAAGTTTACCGGCTTCGCAGGTTTCCAATTCAGGGCAAAGTTCCTTGATTATATCGACATAATTGATATTCTTGATGCCGTCAATAAGAACCAGCGTATTAGTATCGGACTGACGAAGCAGATATTCTGCCTCATGTATCTTATATTCGGTATTTACCGTTACAAGTACCGCGCCTATCTTTGTCGTTGCCCAGAAAGTGATATACCATTGCGGAACATTAGTTGCCCAGATAGCAACGTGATCGCCCTTTTTCACGCCCATTGCAATAAGCGAACGTGCAAACGTATCAACGTCGTCGCGGAATTCGGGATATGTTCTTGTGTAATCAAGTTCGGTATATCTGAACGCATACTGATTCGGGAACGCGTCGCACATTCTGTCAAGAACATCGGGAAATGTATAATTGATGATCCGTTCCTTCGGCCATGGATAAAATCCTGTTCCCTTAATGCTTTTTTGCAGATCGTGCTTGTGCTTTTTCTTGTAGGGAGCCATATACTCGGCAAACTGGGGAATTACAATACCTCCGTCGCTGAGATCCTTTGCCCAGCGCTTTACCCATTCAAGAGAAATATAGCCATTGTAATTGATGCTTTCCAGAGCGGCGATCATGGATTTTATTGGAATATCGCCGTTTCCAACCATTTTATATTCAACTGTTCCATCGGTTCTGAGAACGCTGTCCTTAACCTGAACGAATTTTATGTATTCGCCGAGATTAGCGATAGTTGTTTCCGCAGCTTCGCCATTGTATCTGTAGGGGTGATGCATATCCCAGAGAGCGGCGATCTTTCGGCTGCCGACCTCGTCCAGAAGCTTGGAAAGACGCGAAGTATCGCTGTAAACGCCGTTAGTTTCAACTAGAAGAGTAACATTATATTTCTCTGCGACGGGAACGAGTTTTTTCAGCGCGGAAGCGATATATTCGTCATCAACATCACCATCGGGCGCAGGTTCGAGATCGCCGAGAATTCTGATATACGAAACGCCGAGTTTGTTTGCAAGGCAGGCATATGCCGATACTTCCGCTTCGGCTGCGGCGAAATCGTCAGGATTTTTAAGGCAGGCTCCCGAAGAAAGACAGGAGATCTCGATTCCGAGACTGTTAAGTTTTTCGATGGTTTCGGGAAGCATGGCGTCCGAAAAAGGCTTTGCTTTAACAGAAAATATCTCATCACCCAGTCCACGGATTTCTATACCGTTGAATCCAAAATCCTTTGCGATGGAATAAATGTCTGACCATGCCCAATCAGGACACGCCAATGTGGAAAAGCTGATCTTCAATTTAATCATCTCATTTCTTAATAGTTTTAAATCAATACTTTTTTATTATATCATACCTGATTGTAAAAATCAAGAGTTTTCGGGAAATTTTAGAATTCACACAGTAAAACATGAATTTCTGTAATCGTTTTGTAATATTATTGCAGTACAAAAAATGCTTCTGTACATGGCAGAAGCATTTTTGTTTCATTCTTATTCAGCGATTAATGCGATGTTTATCATCTCTTTGTCGCGGTCAATTGTGCTGCCCGTGGTAGTCAGCATATCTCCCGTAATCATGGCGTTCATTCCTGAGCGGAACGCTTTCTGTCCGAGATCAGGCATAATCGCGCGCCCGGCTGCAAATCGTATATCTGCCGTCGGGTTTATAAATCGGAATATCGCCGCAGTACGCAGTATATCATCTTCGCTCAGACGCTCCGAATTTCCAAGCGGAGTGCCTTTAATTGGAATAAGAACATTCAGCGGAATTGAATCGACTTGCAGTTTTGCGAGTTCAAATGCCATATCTATCCTGTCTTCCCATGTTTCGCCCATTCCGATGATTCCGCCCGAGCATATTGAAAGACCGCATTTTTTCGCGATCCTAATGCATTTGATCTTGTCGTCGTATGTATGGGATGTGCAGATATTCGGGAAAAATCTCCGCGAAGTTTCAAGATTGCAATGATAACGACTGACGCCTGCGTTTTTTAATCTGCAAAACTGTTCCTCTGTGATAAGTCCATGGGAAGCGCAAATTTTGATTTTACCTCCGCTGATTTTTTCGTATGCCGAAATTGCTTTTTCAAAATCGCTGTCACTCAGATTTTTTCCTGCCGTGACAATAGAAAATCGGCTTACTCCCTTTGATTCGCTGTATCTGCATTCATCGGCAATTTTACTTTCGTCCAGAAAATCATAAGATTCAACGGAAGTGTGATTGTGAACTGATTGAGCGCAGAATTTGCAGTTTTCCGAACATCTTCCGCTTTTGCCATTGATTATGCAGCACATTTCAACTTTGTTGCCGCATATTCTTCGGCGAATCATATCCGCGCCTCTGCAAAGCGACTTCAACTCAGCTGTGAACAGGAATTTATTTTCGCCGTCGCGCTCAAGTCGATAGCCATTTATAATTTCTTCTGCCAGATTCATAATATTCATTCTGCCAACTTCTCTCCTTTATGAATTATCGGAATAAGCCTTTTTCCAAGAAATGCGGTAAATACGCATAAAAACACGTCCCATGTCAGAGGAAGCAGGCATTGGAATGCTACTGTGAAAACAGCAGCGTCGGATTTGAGATACAAAAATGTTATGGCAATATCATATAATGTTCCTATCAGAAATATAGGAATATAGCCGGCAAGACTTCCAAGCAGAAGCCGCTTGAACGTAGGTTCTCCTGCATAGCATATCTTTCCCGTAACATATGCACCAATGATGAATCCTATCAGATATCCGAATGTCGGGTAAAGAACATAGGAAATTCCGCCTCCGTCCGTAAAAATCGGAACGCCAATAAGACCTAACAGCACGTAAATTCCAACGCTTATCGCTCCGTAGCGTCCACCAAGAAGAACGCCTGCAAGAGTTGTGAACAGGATTTGCAGCGTGATAGGGCAGAACGGCATAGGAATTTTTATGAATCCGCCAATTGCCGATAACGCCGCAAACATTGAGATAAGAATCAGATTTTTTGTTTTCAATTTTATCACCTCTGCACTCATTATAGCACATCGTATTCATATTGTCAACTATTTTCAGTCAAAAAGTTGACAATAATTCCAAATAATATTCCGAAGAAACTTCTTCGGAATATTAAAATTATAATCTTTTTCGGCATAGTTCCCAGAAAGCGACTGCACTTGCCGCCGCGACATTCAGCGAATCTACGCCGTTTGCCATAGGAATTTTTATCGTGTGATCGCAGGCGTCTATGGTGGAATTTTTCAATCCCTCCCCTTCTGTTCCGAGAATTACCGCTATTTTTTCGGCATCTCTCAGGCACGGATCGTCAATTCCAACCGTATTTTTCCGAAGAGCCATAGCCGCCGTGGTGAATCCCTGTTTCTTTAAATACTGCACATAATCGGGAGAATTACCCTCGATAAACGTCCAGGGAATCTTGAAAACCGTTCCCATACTCACACGAACTGAACGGCGATAGAGCGGATCGCTGGACGATTCCGTAAGCAGAACCGCGTCCACGTCGAGGGCTGCCGCCGAGCGAATTATTGCCCCGATATTGGTTTGATTCATCACATCTTCAAGCACGGCGATTTTTTTGGAACTTCTGCAAATTTCATCAGCTGTCGGAAGTTTTTTACGCCGCATAGCGCATAAGATGCCCTGCGTCAGTCTGAATCCGGTAATGCCCGTAAGTATGTCGCTGTCTGCGGTATATATAGGAATTTCGCCAACGCGTTCAACAATATCCTTTCCCTGTCCGTCGATATACTTCCGCTCGATAAGCATGGAAAGCGGCTCATAGCCCTCATCGAGAGCAAGCCTTATAACCTTCGGACTTTCTGCAACAAATATGCCGAGTTCAGGTTCAAAATAGCGTTTAAGCTGTATTTCATTACTTACTGCGTACGGTATAAGTTCTTCTATATATAAATCTTTGATCTCTATTATCGGCATATTTTTCTCCTTATCCAACAAGTATCTGTCTGAGAAGTACAAGATCGTACACGTCAAGTCTGCCGTCGCCGTCTATATCGGCAGCAGCGCTCTGTGCAGCAGTAAGCTTTCCGGAGGTCAGCAGATATTTGCTAAGCATTACCAGATCAGCTACTTTCACGCTTCCGTCGCCGTCTATATCTCCCACGATTGGCTTATCTGGCGTTGTTTCCGTAGTTTTGGGTGCTTCAGTAGTTTTCGGAGCGGCTGTCGTAGTGGTAGTCGTTGCTTTTGTAGTTGAAGTAGTCGTCGTAAATGTTTCCGCAGACCATTTCTGGCAAGCGTTATCAGTCGGCGACCATTGCTGAACATTCGCGCCGCTTGATTTGTCGGCAGAAGCTATCTCAACAAGGCAGGCATCCTTTGAAGCACGTGTCATGATGTAATATGTTCCGTCGGGATTTTTGGAAAATTTAAAGAGCATCGCGCTGTCCTTTGTGGAATATTCCGCAATATTTATATTTCCGCCATTGTCATAACCGGCTGCGCGGAGAACGTATTTCGGATCGGAATATGAGCGAATATAATAGTAATTTCCGCCGCCTGCAAATGACTGAAGAGTCCATTGCTGACTCTTGAAATGACCCGTAGACCACTGCTGAACATTAGTATCAGCTTCCATTTTTCCCGCTTCTATGTCCATTACCATGCCGCTGTTAGCATTTTCAAATTCATAGATAACATTCGTATTCATTTTGCAGCCCGGATTTGAAATTTCCTCGAAAATCCAATCCTGACAATTCACACCGTTGACCTCCCACTGCTGAACGTTCGCGCCGCTCTGAGCCGACGCGTCCGCAATTTCAACAGCAGATTTACCGCCTGAAACTCTTGTGCGCAGCTTGTATGAGCCGTCGGCATTGGGCGTAATCATAAACTGCTGATTCGTTCCGCCGTTGTACTGATAAATATCTATATTAGTACCGTTTGCAGCTTTTTTGCCTGCAACGTCAAGCATGAATGTTCCGCCGTCGCCTACCGCAGAAGCGATGTAATAATAACCGTCGCCTGCGTCGATAAGTTTCCAGATATCGTGCGTAACTCCATCAGCAGTTCCCCATTGCTGAACGTTCGCACCATTTTCGGCCTTTGCGCCGTCAACCTGCATATAAAGTCCGGAATTGACATTCTTGATTCTGTATGTCGAACCGTTTACGAACGAAGCTGCCGACGCTGCACCGAGATCAACGTGTCTGAGGAACGGCGAAGCATATTTCGTTGCTATCCATGAAGCGAATTCGCTGTCTGTGATGTATTTCATATCTCCTGCCGAAAGCGTATCGCCTGCATATTTCGTGCAAAATGCCTTTGTATCGGTATTATTCGTATTGTAAGCGTCGAGAAGGCTATAGCCGTAATTCGTCTTATTCGGATACCAGCTCGAAGTGTTTTTAGGCTTGAATCCTATCTGGGAAGGCGTTCCGTTGACAGTATCGGAAATGTAGGAATTATCGTCGCGGCAAGGATCGTTTCCTCCGCCCATCATAAGAGCCTGCGCCATAGAATATCCCTGAAAACGGTTATTCTGCGAAACCATATCAGAACCATCGCCGCCGATTATTCCCGATGTCGCCGAGCCGTTATCGGACGTTCCATAGGCTGAATAGTAGTTATTGTAAATATGAGCCGAGCCGTTGCCGAGCTGAGGACAGCGGCGCACATTTTCGTCCCACCAGTTGTAAAGAAGCGTCGTTCTGTCGCGTGTGATCTCGTCATTCTGAGTACCGTATGCAACCGTCCAGTAGCGGTTTTTCAGATGGCAATAAGAAATAGTGATGTAGTCGGGCGAACGAAGTCTGTCTTTCGCGTCCATATAAGATTCATACGGCGTATTTATCCAGATAAATTTGCCCACTTCGTCCTGACCGTCGCCCTTTCTGTTGTAGGAAAGCTGCGATTCAAAATAAATGTGATCTATCCAGATCTGGCGTGACGACCAGACGTTTATAAAGATTCGATTCGGCACATTTTTGGCAACCATTTTAAGATTACGGAAAATGATGTTGTCCGACGGGCTGTCGTTTGCCGCGCCGTAAGCGTCATTTGTGCGGAACTGGCTGTCGTAAATCGTATGCGAACCGTAGCAGCCTACGATTGTTTTATTATCGCGAATTCTTGTATTGCCTTTTTTCTGCATATCGATATCGCCCGTGATAACGATAGTCTGCGCGCCTACGGAATTCAGCTGCTTTTCGAGATCGTCGGCAGTTGAAACGTAAACGACTTCGCCTAAAAGCCCGCCTATCGTTCCTGCCTTTTCGCCTGCCGGAGTCATTGCATTCGCCGCATATCCCTCCAAGCCGTCAAGGTTTATCTTATACTTCTGAAATTCAGCTCCCGAATATGCAGAAAGTCCAAATCCTACGCCCTCCGTATATGTAAGCGCCTTTGTGGGATCAGCATTGCTGGTGATCTTGTAATAAAGATCATAGCCGTCGAAATCTTTCTGAACTCCCTCGATCTTCCATCGCTGTGAGGCTGCGTCCGTATCGGCTGCAAGCGAAACTCCCGAACCGCCTGCTGTAAGTATTTTTCCGTCGGCTGAATTCACGATCTCATAAACTCCGCTGCTTACATAATTCAGCGACCATTTTTCATTGTCCGCGCCTGTCATTACAGAAGGCACAAGATTTACTCCGCCTGACGTTACGTTATTATCCGTGTCGGACATACCGAGCCGAAATTCCTGCACGGGATAGCTTACAGCCGCTTCGGCTTCCAGAGTTTGGCTGTCAAATGCCGTAAACGCGCCTGCAACGCTTGAAATACCGAGTACCGCTGCTGTTATCAGCGAACTGAAATTTTTATTCATATGCTATTCCTCCCAAATTCAGAACCTGTCCGCATAGAAATTCTACACGTCTTTTCGGCAAATTTTGCCGATGTCTGCGTTGAAAAAGCTCATCATACGTCAGTATGCTTTCGCTTT
>DETO01000058.1:8936-9089 GCA_002362135.1 Ruminococcus sp. UBA3286
CATAATTTCTATGCGGACAGGTTCATATTTCTACTAAAATTATACAAAAAATCGTGGAAATTGTCAATAAAGAATAATTTCCATTTTTATACTTTTTTCTGCATATCGCAATTTAGCTATGCAATATAATCTTTTATCAATTGATTCAGTATG
>DETO01000030.1 GCA_002362135.1 Ruminococcus sp. UBA3286
ATACACAAGACAGTTTTTTGAAGCCCCGGCGACTGAAATGAAGTGGGCGAAAAAGTCATATATCGACAAAGCGCCCGTATGGTGCAGCGTTGACCTCCGCGACGGAAATCAGGCGCTTATTATTCCCATGAATCTCAGCGAAAAGCTGGAGTTTTTCAAGCTTTTGGTCGATATCGGATTCAAGGAGATAGAGATCGGATTTCCTGCCGCCTCCGAGACCGAATATGAATTCTGCCGTACTCTTATCGAGCAGGATATGATTCCCGACGACGTTACTATTCAGGTTCTCACTCAGTCCCGCGAGCATATCATCGAAAAGACCTTCGAGGCTCTGAAAGGCTGCAAAAATGCTATCGTTCATCTTTATAATTCAACCAGTCTTGCACAGCGTGAGCAGGTTTTCCGCAAATCGAAGGAAGAGATAATCGATATTGCCGTTACGGGCGCAAAACTTTGCAAGGAGTACCGCGAAAAGTATGAGGGAAATTTCCGCTTTGAATATTCCCCCGAAAGCTTTACAGGCACAGAACCCGAATTTGCGCTGGAGATAAGCAACGCCGTTCTCGATATCTGGCAGCCGACTTCAGACGATAAGGTTATTTTGAATCTCCCCGTAACCGTTCAGCTTTCTATGCCGCACATTTATGCAAATCAGATAGAATATATGTGCGATAATATCAAGTATCGCGAAAACGTTATAATTTCTCTTCATCCTCATAACGACCGCGGCTGCGCTGTTGCCGATACGGAAATGGGCTTGCTTGCAGGAGCGGACAGAGTTGAGGGAACGCTCTTCGGAAACGGCGAGCGCACGGGAAACGTCGATATAATCACACTTGCAATGAATATGTATTCTCAGGGCGTCGACCCCGAACTCGATCTCAGCGATATCCCCGCTATCACGGAATTGTACACAAGAGTTACCAGAATGAGCGTTTACGACCGCTCGCCGTATACGGGAAAGCTTGTTTTTGCAGCGTTCAGCGGTTCTCATCAGGACGCTATCGCAAAGGGCATGAAATGGCGCGAAGAAGGTCACACGGAGCATTGGACAGTTCCGTATCTGCCTATCGACCCCGAAGATCTCGGACGCGAATATTCCGCCGACGTTATCAGAATAAACAGTCAGTCGGGCAAGGGCGGAATCGGCTATATTCTCGAGACCCGTTTCGGTTATGATCTGCCTAAAAAAATGCGCGAGGTCGTTGGCTATAAGGTCAAGAGCGTTTCCGATCACAAGCATAAGGAACTGCTTCCTGACGAGGTATACGAGATCTTCAAGAGCAATTATGTTGACATCACTTCACCGCTGAATATTCTTGAGACTCACTATGTTCAGTGCGACGGTATCGAAGCTTCCGTAACGCTTGAGTACAACGGCAAGAGAGCAATGGCTTCCGATACGGGAAACGGTCGTCTTGATGCAGTCTGCAACGCTATTAAATCATACACGGGTCTGACGTTCAGCATCAACACATATACAGAACACGCGCTGGAGATCGGCTCGGCTTCAAAGGCGGTCTCATATATCGAGATAATCGCCGACGGCAAGAGTTACTGGGGAACGGGAATCGACAACGATATTATCGTTTCCTCGATAAAAGCGCTTGCAACGGCAGTAAACGTTATGCTTAACTCCAAAGAAAGCAATTGATTGGAGTAAGATGTTCTAAAACGCATCATATTATGTTATTAAATATATGCAGATTTGACAAAACGAAATAAAATGTTCCGCTCCTTATTGATTTTGCTGAATCAAAGTGCTATAATATATTTATTAGCAAGCAGATAGGAGCGGATCATAATGAGATCAGTCAATGTTATAATTTCCTGTATCGTCATTATTGTCGGCGCAGTCATTAGCGGCTGCCGTCGTTTTTCATTCTGCCCGAATGCTGTTAATGCTTGAAACAGTCACTTTAACGTGACATAAATGAAGCTTGGCTCTCGGCAGAATGTCGGGAGCTTATTTTTTAATATTGTAAAAAATATTGTAAAGGAAAATATCATATGAAAATATCAGGAGCCAAAATTATTGTTGAAACCTTGATAGAACAGGGCTGCGATACTGTTTTCGGTTATCCGGGCGGTCAGGCTATCAATATTTTCGACGAGCTGTATCTCAACAGCAGCCGAATCAATCATATACTTACCGCTCATGAACAGGGCGCTTCTCACGCCGCCGACGGCTATGCAAGAGCAACCGGAAAAGTCGGCGTATGTATCGCTACTTCCGGTCCGGGAGCAACTAACCTTGTAACGGGTATCGCTACGGCTTATCTTGATTCCGTACCCATGGTAGCTATCACGGGCAACGTTCCCACAAGTCTTATAGGCAGAGACAGCTTTCAGGAAGTCGATATCGTAGGGATAACAATGCCTGTTACAAAGCATAATTTCATCGTTCAGGATATCCGCGAGCTTGCAGATACTCTCCGTACTGCATTCAAGATTGCAAAATCAGGCAGACCGGGCCCTGTTCTTGTCGATATCCCAAAGGATATCCAGACAGGCACTTGCGAATTCGAGCCGAAAAAAGAACCTGTTCGCCCTTATCCCCTCAATTTCGCTTCCGATCTTGCGCTTAAACAGGCTGCGGAAATGATCAAGGAGGCAAAACGTCCTTATATCTACTTTGGCGGCGGAATAATTGCAGGCAAGGCTGCAAACGAACTGCTTGCCCTTGCGGAAAAGATCGACGCGCCTATGGGATGCTCGCTTATGGGACTTTCGGCAGTTCCGTCAGATCACCCGAGATTCCTCGGCATGAACGGTATGCACGGTCATTACGCGTCATCGGTTGCTCAGGACGAAGCCGATCTTGTGATAGCTCTCGGAGCAAGATTCTCCGACAGAGCGACGGGCGACAAGAAGCGTTTCAGCAAGAATTTCAAGATAATCCACATAGACATAGATTCTGCGGAACTTGACAAGAATATTTCGTCCGATCTTGCGGTACAGGGCGATATAAAGGACGCGCTGTTCCGTCTTATCCCGATGGTTACAAAGGTCGAACGCCCCGAATGGGACAAGCGTATCGAGGAACTCCGCGCCGAGGAGCAGAGACGTCTCGAAAGCGCGGCTGCGGCTGTTTTTGAGAAAAAATGCGGAAACTGTACAAGTCCCTGTCCTATGACGGGAATTCCCGCGTCGGAACGCCTTGCGCCCTACACGATCATAGATATTATCAGCCGGAAAGCCGACGAACATGACATTATCGTTACCGACGTAGGTCAGCATCAGATGTGGACGGCTCAGCGTTATCCGTTCAGGAATCCGAGAACTTTCCTCACAAGCGGCGGTCTCGGAACTATGGGTTACGGAATGGGCGCGGCTATAGGCGCTTCGGCGGCTCAGGGCAGACGATCTGTTCTCTTCACGGGCGACGGCAGCTTCGGCATGAATCTCAACGAACTTGCAACGGCTGTTTCGCAGAATACGCCCCTTGTTATCGTTATCATGAACAACGGCGTTCTCGGTATGGTTCGCCAGTGGCAGACGCTGTTCTTTGATAAGCATTACTCAAACACAACTCTTTCCCGTAAGACGGATTTCGTCAAGCTTGCCGAAGCTTTCGGAGCAAAGGGTATGAGAGTTTCGACCGCGCAGGAACTTGAAGAAGCCGCTGATCAGGCATTCGCGTATAACGGCACATTCATTCTCGACTGCGTTATAGACTGCGACGAATTCGTTCTCCCCATGCTTCCGCCCGGAGGCTCTATCGAGGACATTATTACAGAGATAAAGTGAGGTGAACGGCATGGAAAATAATCAGTATGTTATCGGAGTTATCGTTTCCAACATCAGCGGAGTTCTTTCGCGCGTGTCGGGAATGTTCACACGGCGCGGCTTCAATATCGACTGCCTTACCGTGGGCGAAACGGAATCCAGCGGATTTTCAAGAATTACCGTCGTTTTCCACGGCGATTCCGATATAAAGGAGCGCATCGTCCGCCAGCTTAATAAGCTTCACGACGTTAAGGAAGTTGAAGTTCTCGACCGTCATGAAACCGTCATTCGCGAGCTGCTGCTTATTAAAATAAGGAACACTCCCGAAACTCGTCAGGATATCATGACTGCGGTCGAGATATTCCGCTCGAAGATAGTGGATTATTCTCCGACGGCTCTTATATGCGAACTTACGGGAGAAACTTCCAAGATTGACGCTTTCATCGAACTTATGAAACCGTACGGCATCATGGAAATGTGCCGCACGGGTATGGTCGCTATAGAACGCGGCGACAATTGCCTTAAAACCGCAAGATAACAGATTATAATTGCTTCTCAGCAATTACATAAATTTATATTTTAATAAAAGGAGATTTTTCATCATGGAAAATACTGCTAAAGTTTTTTACGAACAGGATTGCGATCTTTCACTTCTCTACGGCAAAACCATTGCCGTTATCGGCTACGGCTCGCAGGGTCACGCTCATGCGCTTAACGCTAAGGAATCCCTCGGCGACAACGGCAGAGTTATCATCGGTCTTTACGAAGGCTCAAAATCATGGGATAAGGCTGTAAAGCAGGGCTTTGAAGTTTTCACTGCTGCCGAGGCTGCAAAACAGGCGGATATCATCATGATCCTTATCAACGACGAAAAGCAGGCTAAGCTTTATAAAGAGGACATCGAGCCTAATCTCGAAGCAGGCAATATGCTTATGTTCGCTCACGGCTTCAATATCCACTTCGGCTGCATCGTTCCTCCTGCCGACGTTGATGTTACAATGATCGCTCCCAAGGGTCCGGGACACACTGTTCGTTCCGAATATCAGGCAGGAAAGGGCGTTCCCTGTCTCGTTGCAGTTCATCAGGACGCTACAGGCAAGGCTAAGGAGATGGCTCTCGCTTATGGTCTTGCTATCGGCGGCGCGCGCGCAGGCGTTCTCGAAACTACTTTCAGAACCGAAACTGAAACAGACCTCTTCGGCGAGCAGGCTGTACTTTGCGGCGGCGTATGCGCTCTTATGCAGGCAGGCTTCGAGACTCTCGTTGAGGCTGGATACGACCCCAGAAACGCTTATTTTGAGTGCATCCACGAAATGAAGCTTATCGTTGATCTTATTTACCAGAGCGGCTTTGCAGGCATGAGATATTCTATTTCAAATACTGCCGAATACGGCGACTATGTAACAGGCCCGAAGATCATCACGGAAGATACGAAGAAGGCTATGAAGAAGATCCTCTCCGATATTCAGGACGGTTCGTTCGCTAAGGAATTCCTCCTCGATATGTCCGACGCAGGTTCGCAGGTTCACTTCAAGGCTATGAGAAAGCTTGCTTCCGAGCATCCTTCCGAGAAGGTCGGCGAAGAGATCAGAAAGCTCTACAGCTGGAACAACGAAGAGGACAAGTTTATCAACAACTGATTTAAGGAACTTTACTCAGGTGGCGGTTCATAAAAGTTCCGTCACCTTTTTACATAGGAGGTAAGGTATATGTCCGATTTTTATACAAGAAAATTCATGCCTGACATGAAGCATCTTATTGCCCTGCTGCTGATCCTGTTATCTGTTGTTCTTTTTATAAACGGTTTTTACAGAGCCGCTCGTATCAGCGGCCGGCATACGATGATGGGGCTTACTTTTGAACCCGAAGTTTATGAAGGCGACAGTATACTTTTATCTTCCTGCCCTGTTGAAGCCAAATTAAAAGGCAGCGAACATCAAACGCCAGTATGCTTTCAAACAATATCAACAGGTATAATGACAGATTATGATTGCTTTGTAGACTTCATTGCCGAAGAATATCGTCCCGTCATGGTAAAAAGAGGCACTGACGAATATGATAAATATCTCAACGGCGAGGAAGTATCGGGATATTTCACAACGAAAGATTTTGACGATTTTCCTGAATTTATGTCAGATTTTGATGATTACTATGAACTTGAGGGTTTCGATAAACATAGAAAAATAACGGATACGAACTGTTCGCAGCTCGGAATAGTGATTGTCGATCGTCAAAAAGAGTTATTAAGTTTCATGTGTGGAATACCTTTTCTTATCATAGGACTTATATTGTTTAAATTTTCAGGCTCTGTCTTTTTCTGGATGCCTGATACTCTTGAAACCGATTCGTCTGAGACAGATTCGGAAAATAACTGAGGTGAATTAAAATGAGCGGAAATTATTTTTGCGAGGGTGTTGAAAAGGCGTCGCAGCGTTCCCTTTTCAATGCGCTCGGACACACTAAAGAGGAAATGAAACGTCCTCTCGTTGGTATAGTTTCGTCGTATAACGAGATCGTACCCGGACATATGAATATAGATAAGATAGTTGAAGCCGTAAAGCTCGGCGTTGCCATGAACGGCGGAACTCCCGTCGTATTCCCTGCTATCGCCGTTTGCGACGGTATCGCTATGGGACATCAGGGAATGAAGTATTCCCTCGTAACGCGCGATCTTATTGCGGATTCTACGGAATGCATGGCTCTTGCGCATCATTTCGACGCCCTTGTAATGATACCAAACTGCGATAAGAACGTTCCCGGACTTCTTATGGCGGCGGCAAGGATCAACGTTCCCACTATTTTCGTAAGCGGAGGCCCTATGCTTGCAGGTCACGTAAAGGGCAAAAAAACGTCCCTTTCGTCCATGTTCGAAGCTGTCGGCGCTTATACGGCAGGCAAGATGTCGCTTGAAGATGTTGAGGAATACGAAAACAACGCCTGTCCCACCTGCGGTTCATGTTCGGGAATGTATACGGCGAATTCCATGAACTGCCTTACGGAAGTTCTCGGTATGGGACTCAGGGGCAACGGAACTATTCCTGCCGTTTATTCCGAAAGAATCAAGCTTGCAAAAATGGCCGGTATGCAGGTCATGGAACTCTACAGACAGAATATCCGTCCCCTCGATATCATGACGGAAAAGGCATTTATGAACGCTCTCACGGCGGATATGGCTCTCGGCTGCTCGACCAACAGTATGCTTCATCTCCCGGCTATCGCGAACGAGTGCGGAGTGAATATTGATCTCGATATCGCAAACGAGATAAGCGCAAGAACACCGAATCTCTGTCATCTTGCTCCGGCAGGTCATACCTATATGGAAGACTTGAACGAGGCAGGCGGCGTATATGCAGTTCTCAACGAACTTTCAAAGAAAGATCTTATCAATACGGACTGCATGACGGTTACGGGCAAGACTGTCGGCGAAAATATTTCGGGCTGCATAAATAAAGATCCCGAAACTATCCGTCCCATTGACAATCCCTACAGCGAAACAGGCGGAATCGCCGTTCTGCGCGGAAACCTTGCTCCCGACAGATGCGTTGTCAAGAGAAGCGCGGTCGCTCCCGAAATGCTCGTTCATAAAGGTCCTGCGCGCGTATTCGACAGCGAAGAGGAAGCTATCAAGGTCATCTACGAAGGCGGTATCAAGGCAGGCGACGTCGTTGTTATCCGCTATGAAGGCCCTGCCGGCGGCCCCGGTATGAGAGAGATGCTTTCGCCCACTTCCGCTATACAGGGTGCAGGTCTCGGCTCGACTGTTGCGCTTATCACCGACGGCAGATTTTCGGGCGCAACTCGCGGCGCGGCTATCGGTCATGTTTCCCCCGAAGCTGTTAACGGCGGTACTATCGCTTATGTTAAGGACGGCGATATTATTTCTATCGATATCCCGAACTACAGCATTAATCTCGAAGTTTCCGACGAAGAACTCGCAGAACGCAGAAAGACGATGCCTATCAAGAAAAAGGAAAACAT
Organism: Ruminococcus sp. UBA3286; assembly: GCA_002362135.1. Classification (GTDB taxonomy): domain Bacteria; phylum Bacillota; class Clostridia; order Oscillospirales; family Ruminococcaceae; genus Ruminococcus. Next base: position 7,708 of record DETO01000030.1, read on the forward strand.
TACGGGCTATCTCAAGCGTTATGCGGCTATGGTCTCTTCTGCCGATAAGGGAGCTATAATTAACAAATAAATATAAGCATATGATCAAAAGTTTGATATGTATCGCATTCGGTTTTTTTATGCTGCTGACCCCGAAAAAATCTTATGAACGTGCAGAAGAAATAAATCGTAAATTTAATAGACCCCAACTCGAACCAAAGTTTTCCAGTATAAAAAGTGCTGTCATATTGTGCAGAATTTCTGGAATACTCATCATTATTATTGGAATATTACTTCTTATTGTAAATACATAAGTCAATATTTGTTTTGAGAGTTTATTGTAATTATGATTTAACATGAAAACAATAGAATAACAAAATCTAAATCCGAAAGGAATGATCAAAAATGGGTATGACAATGACGCAGAAAATTCTTGCGGCTCATGCAGGACTGGAAAGCGTTCAGGCAGGACAGCTTATCCTCGCCAATCTTGATCTGGTACTCGGCAACGATATTACATCGCCCGTAGCTATCAAGGAATTTGCAAAACTCAATAAAGACGGCGTTTTCGATAAAAATAAAGTGACCATGGTAATGGATCACTTCGCTCCGAATAAGGATATCAAGGCTGCCGAGCAGTGCAAAATGTGCCGCGATTTCTGCGGAGAAAACGATGTTAAAAATTTCTACGACGTGGGCGAAATGGGCATCGAACACGCGCTGCTTCCCGAAAAAGGTCTTGTTTCCGCTGGTTACTGCGTTATCGGCGCGGATTCTCATACCTGCACATACGGCGCGCTGGGAGCGTTTTCAACGGGCGTAGGCTCGACGGATATGGCTTGCGGAATGGCTATAGGCAAAGCTTGGTTCAAAGTTCCGTCGGCTATCAAATTCGATCTGACGGGCAGTCTGCGCAAGTATGTTTCGGGCAAGGACGTTATCCTGCACATTATCGGCATGATAGGCGTTGACGGCGCGCTGTACCGCTCTATGGAATTCACGGGCGAGGGACTTGCTTCGCTTTCTATGGCAGATCGGCTCTGCATCGCCAACATGGCTATCGAAGCAGGCGCGAAGAACGGAATTTTCGAGGTCGATCAGATCACGCTCGATTACATTAAGGAGCATAACGGCGCAGAACCCGTAATTTACAAGGCGGACGACGACGCAGTTTACGACGAAGTAATTGAGATAAACCTTTCCGATATCGAGCCGACTGTATCGTTTCCGCATCTGCCCGAAAATGCAAAAACTTTCAGCGAATTCGGCGATATAAAGATAGATCAGGTAGTTATCGGCTCATGCACCAACGGCAGACTGGAAGATCTTCAGGAAGCCGCCGAGATAATGAAGGGCAGAAAATGTGCCAAAGGAGTACGTGTAATTGTAATTCCTGCGACTCAGAAAATTTACCTTGACGCTATGGAACAGGGACTTCTGAAGATATTCATCGAAAGCGGCGCGGTAGTTTCAACTCCCACCTGCGGCCCTTGTCTCGGCGGTTATATGGGAATTCTTGCGGCAGGCGAACGCGCTGTAGCTACAACTAACCGCAATTTCGTCGGCAGAATGGGTCACGTCGAATCTGAAATTTATCTCGCAAGCCCTGCTGTTGCGGCGGCAAGCGCGGTTACAGGCAAAATAACAAGTCCCTGGGAGGTAATGGGAAAATGAAATATACAGGAAATGTTATCAAATACGGCGACAATGTTGATACCGACGTTATAATCCCTGCACGCTACCTTAATACCAGCGACCACAAGGAACTTGCTTCTCACTGCATGGAAGATCTCGACAAGACTTTCGTAAGCCGCGTTCAGAACGGCGATATTATTACGGCAGGTCAGAATTTCGGCTGCGGTTCTTCCCGTGAACACGCTCCTATCGCTATAAAGGCAAGCGGAGTTTCGCTCGTTATCGCAAAGAGTTTTGCAAGAATTTTCTACAGAAATTCCATAAATATCGGTCTTGCTATCGTGGAATGCCCCGAAGCCGTCGACGGAATTTCCGAGGGCGATAAAGTCGAAGCCGATCTGGACAACGGAATTATCAGAAATCTTACAACAGGCACGGAATTCAAAACCGAGCCGTTCCCCGAATTCGTGCAGAAGATCATTGAAAACGGCGGACTTATCAAGTCTATTGCCGACGGCGTTATAAAATAAGGGGGAGGTATTAATTATGGAATTCAACATAGCGCTTCTTAAAGGCGACGGAATAGGCCCAGAGATCGTGGACAGCGCCGTTGCCGTGCTTGAAAAAACAGCTGAAAAATTCGGACATAAGTTCAATTTTACACCTTATCTTATCGGCGGCTGCGCAATTGACGCAACGGGCAAGCCCTTGCCGCAGGAAACCGTAGACGGCTGTCTTGCAAGCGACAGCGTTCTTCTTGGCGCGGTAGGAGGCCCTAAGTGGGACGATCAGCCGGGTGAGAACCGCCCCGAAAAGGCTCTCCTCGGAATCCGCTCCGCTCTTGAACTTTACACTAATCTTCGTCCTGCAAAGCTTTATCCCGCGCTCAGAAACGCATCTCCGCTCAAAGACGAGATAGTCGGCGACGGTTTTGATCTTATGATCGTCCGCGAACTCACGGGCGGCATCTACTTCGGCGACCGCGGCTACAGACAGGGAAAATACGGCGAGGAGGCTTACGATACGGAAGCGTACAGCGTTACCGAGATAGAGCGTATCGGACGCGTCGCATTTGATTCCGCAATGAAGAGAAACAAGAAGCTTTGCAGCATAGATAAGGCGAATGTTCTGGAATCTTCACGTCTCTGGAGAAAAACGATGCACAAGCTTGCCGAGGAATATCCAGAAGTCGAATACAGCGATATGTTCGTTGACAACGCGGCTATGCAGCTTGTTCGCAATCCTCGTCAGTTTGACGTTATCGTTACTTCGAATATGTTCGGCGACATTCTTTCCGATGAAGCGTCGCAGATAACAGGCTCGATAGGTATGCTTGCTTCCGCTTCAATGGGCGCAACTACGCGCGGAATGTACGAGCCGATACATGGTTCAGCGCCCGATATCGCAGGTCAGAACAAGGCGAATCCGATCGCTACTATTCTTTCGGCGGCGATGATGCTGCGATTCTCGTTCGGTCTTTCAGATGAAGCCGACGCTATCGAAAAAGCCGTTGACGACGTGCTTAACGCAGGCTGGAGAACTGCCGATCTGGTGGGCAGTTCGAAAGTTGAGCCGCTTACCTGCACCGAAATTACAGAAAAGATATTAGAGGCGTTATAAAATGAGCAATATTCGTGAAAAGCTTGACGATCTTTACTGCGGACTTTCTTCTCTTGCAATTTTCCGCGGGCTTCTCAAAGATCCTGTTATCTCTGCTCTTGCAAAACTTATCGGCGAACAGGGAGAACAGGGCAGCTTTAACATCAACAGTTACGCAGAATTTGTTTCGGAATTATATAAGCATGGTTCTGATCTGGGAAAATATATATTTCGTGCAGTATGTGAAGATGAAAACTTTTATATTATCGGAAAGGCTAAGGGAAAAGGCTTCGGGGAATGCATTGAAACGGCTGTTCTGAATGAACTCGACATATTGCAGAAGACCGCGCAGCTTACTCCGCAGGAACTGCAATTCGGCTATTACCGCTGCGTTACGCTTCCGGAGTGGAAATGCTCTTCCGCCGATCTCGTTTCCGAATATAAAAACCGCATTGAGAATATCGGAAAGTATGGCTACGGTCATTTTGCCAAGCATACCATGTTTATTCTCAGGGACGGCGAACCCGTACCCGTCAGATATCCCGATCCGCAGCGGCTTTCGGAACTTTTCGGTTACGAAAGACAGCGACAGGCGGTCATGGCGAATACTCGCGCTCTTGCCGAGGGAAAACACGCCCAGAACGCTTTGCTTTACGGCGACGCAGGCACGGGAAAATCTTCAACGGTAAAAGCGGCTGTAAACGAATACGCGCACATGGGACTGCGGCTTATTGAGATAACAAAAGAGCAGCTTCGCGATATTCCCGTACTTATCGACCGTTTAAGCGAAAATCCGCTGAAATTTATCATATATATCGACGATCTCACTTTCTCCGAGGGTGAAAACTGCTTCGGCGCGCTGAAAGCGGCTCTGGAAGGCTCGGTATCCGCAAGAGCGCAGAATATAGCCATTTACGCTACGAGCAACCGCCGTCATCTTGTTAAGGAAAGCTTTTCCGACCGCGAGGGCGACGACGTTCACCGCAACGATACGATGCAGGAACTCCTGTCCCTTTCGGCAAGATTCGGACTGCGCGTAAGTTTCAGCCGTCCCGATAAAAAGGATTATACGGCTATCGCGGCTGAACTTGCAAAGATTCACGGAATTGAGATGCCGTTTGAGGAATTATCGCTGAAAGCGGAGCAATTCGCGATATCGTCAGGAAACGGACGTTCTCCGCGTACTGCGAAACAATTTATAAATCAATTGATTATGGAGATGTAAAAATGCTTTCACTTGATAAAGTTTATCATGCAAAATATATCCTGAAACAAGTTATCCGTGAGACAGACGTTATTCATGCGCCGAAGATCAATCCTGAATCGAATATATGGCTTAAAACGGAGAATCTTCAGATAACAGGTTCGTTCAAGGTGCGCGGCGCTTATTATAAGATGTCATGCCTTTCGGACGAGGAAAAGGCTAAGGGCGTTATCGCGTGTTCGGCTGGAAATCATGCTCAGGGCGTTGCTCTTGCCGCCGCGCGCAACGGCATCAAATCCGTTATTTGTCTTCCCGACGGCGCGCCTATATCCAAGGTTGAAGCTACAAAAAGCTATGGTGCGGAAGTATGTCTGGTAAATGGCGTTTACGACGACGCCTATGCCGAGGCTCTCCGTCAGCGCGACGAATACGGATATACTTTCATTCATCCGTTTGACGACGAAAATGTTATAGCAGGTCAGGGAACTATCGGTCTTGAACTTATCGAGCAGATTCCCGATATGGACGCGGTCATCGTCCCTATTGGCGGCGGCGGACTTATTTCGGGAGTTGCTTTCGCTATAAAGAGCCTGAATCCCAATATCAAGGTATACGGAGTTCAGGCGGCAGGCGCGCCGAGTATGTTCAATTCTATACGCGACAATCAGATAGAAACTCTCGAAAGCGTTTCGACTATTGCCGACGGAATCGCCGTAAAAGAACCGGGTGAGAATACTTTCAAGCTTATTTCGGAGTACGTTGACGAGATAGTTACCGTCACAGACGACGAAATTTCAGCGGCAATTCTCGCCCTTATGGAGCAGCAAAAGCTCGTTACAGAGGGCGCAGGAGCAGTTCCGGTGGCGGCGGCAATGTTCAATAAAGTTCCCGTAAAGGGCAAAAAAGTTGTCTGTCTGCTTTCGGGAGGAAATATTGATGTTACGATACTTTCACGCGTTATCAAGCGCGGTCTGCTCATGACCGGAAGAAACAGCACCCTCAACATCGAACTGATCGACAAACCCGGTCAGCTTATGGACGTTTCTAAGATAATCGCCGATCTTGGCGGAAACGTTATTTCCATTCATCACGAGCGCGCAAACGAAGGCTCGGCAGTCAACGGCTGCTATCTCAGAATAGTGCTTGAAACGAGAAATTACGAGCATATCGAGCAGATAAAAAATGCGCTGAAATCAAACGGATTCAAGATAACAAATGATTAATGGGAGGAATCTACTATGATAAAAATCCACACTGAAAAAGCGCCTGCCGCAGTAGGCCCTTATTCTCAGGCTGTCGTTTCCAACGGAATGGTATACACAAGCGGTCAGATCGCTATAAATCCGCTCACAAACACGGTTGAGGCTGCTACTATCGAAGAGCAGACCGAGCAGGTAATGAAAAATCTCGGCGCTGTTCTCAGAACGGCAGGCTCTTCATTTGAAAAAGCTGTAAAAACTACCTGCTTTCTGGCAGATATGAATGATTTTGCCGCATTCAACGAAATATACGGCAAATATTTTACGGAACTTCCTGCAAGAAGCTGCGTAGCGGTAAAAACGCTGCCTAAGAACGTTCTTGTTGAAGTTGAAGTAATTGCCGAATCCAATCTTTAAAATTAAAATTGCACTGCCGCTGCGAAATTTTGTTTTGCCATACTGCCTTATGCAGGAAACGCTGTTTCTCGTTATCTCCTGCAAAGATGTTACTCTATCGAAATCAACCTTGTATTTTTTCTATCCCTTATGGGATAGAAAAAATACAAAAATTGGGTTTCAAAAGGGTGAAGCACCCTTTTGCAGGGGGTGTCGGGGGACAGCGTCCCCTGACATAATGCCGTAAGGCATAAACAATGGCAGCAACAGCAGGAACGGAGGTTTTTTATGACTGTACGCGAAATGCAGGAGATGATCCTGAAACTAAAAAAAGAAACGAACACAGCGATTCTCGCCCACAGCTATCAGGCGCGGGAGATAATCGAGATCGCCGATTTTACGGGCGACAGCTATAAATTAAGCGTAGACGCCGCAAATATCAGCGCCGACAATATTCTCTTCTGCGGCGTGCATTTTATGGCGGAGACGGCTAAAATGCTCTCGCCTGAAAAGCGCGTCTATCTCGCAAACAAGGGCGCAGGCTGTCCCATGGCGGAGCAGATGGACAGGGAAATGATAGCGCAGCTTAAAGCTGCCGAGCCTGACCGTACCGTTGTCGCTTATATCAATACGACTGCCGCGCTGAAAACCGTTTGCGACGTATGCGTTACTTCGTCAAGCGCACTGAAGATCGTTAAGGCGCTGCCTGCTGAAAAAATTCTCTTTATTCCCGACTGCAACCTTGGCGGCTGGGTGAAATCTCAAGTCCCCGAAAAGGATATAAAGCTTCTTCAGGGAGGCTGTCCCACTCATGCGGCGATCTCTCCGAAAGCTGCGGAAAAAGCCAAAGCAGAACATCCGGACGCGCTTCTTCTCGTTCATCCCGAATGCCGTCCCGAAGTTACCGCGCTTGCCGATTATGCAGGCTCTACAAGCGGAATTATGAACTTTGCCAAAAAATCGGACGCCAAAGAATTTATTATCGGCACGGAAAATTCCATCGCCGAGCATTTGCAGTATGAATGCCCCGATAAGAAATTCTACCCTCTCAGCAAAGATCTCGTATGCCATAATATGAAGCTTACCACGCTTCCGGACGTGTACGCTTCCTTGCTTGGAATTTCGGGCGATCCCAACGGCGAAGCTTTTGAAATTCTTATGGACGGCGAACTTATCGCCTCCGCAAGAAAATGCATAGACGAAATGCTGAAATACGGCGGCTGATATGATGATAGAAAAACTATATAACACGGGCGATCTTTCAGACGATGAACTGAAAATGCTCATAACTTCCGACGGCGACAGCGTATCGGAACAGCTTGCAATGTACGCCGACAAAGTGCGCAGGCAGCATTATGGCGATAAAGTTTTTTTGCGCGGTCTTATCGAGATCTCGTCATACTGCAAAAACGACTGTCTCTACTGCGGCATCAGGCGCGGCAATAAGAATGCCCAAAGATATCGTCTCGACCGCGAACAGATCATGTCAGCCGCAGAAAACGGCTATAAACTGGGATTCCGCACGTTCGTCATGCAGGGCGGAGAGGACGCTTATTATACCGACGAACTGTTGTGTGAGATCATTGCCGAACTCAAAGATCGCTATCCCGACTGCGCCGTTACTCTTTCGCTCGGCGAACGCACTTATGAAAGCTATAAAAAACTTCGCGAAGCCGGTGCAGACCGCTATCTCCTGCGCCATGAAGCCGCCGACTGCCAGCTGTACAAAAAGCTGCACCCTGCGGAAATGGCTCTTGACAACCGCGTAAAATGCCTGTATAATTTAAGAGAGCTTGGTTATCAGGTGGGCGCAGGATTTATGGTGGGCGCGCCGTTCCAGACGGTTGAAAATATTATTGCCGATCTGCGTTTTCTTCAGGAACTCCGTCCGCAGATGATAGGCATAGGGCCTTTCATTCCTCATCATGATACGCCGTTTGCCAATGAAAAAGGCGGTACGCTTGAACTTACGCTGCGGCTGCTGGGAATCATTCGGCTTATGTTCCCGAAAGTTCTTCTTCCTGCAACTACCGCTCTTGGCACTATTTCTCCAATAGGAAGAGAACTCGGTCTGAAAACAGGCTGCAACGTTGTAATGCCAAATCTTTCCCCGGTCGATGTACGCAAAAAATATGATCTGTACGACAATAAAATTTGTACGGGCGAAGAAGCTGCGGAATGCCGAAGCTGTTTGCAGCGGCGTATCGAATCGGCAGGCTACACTGTCGCCGTCGAACGCGGAGACGCTGTTTAGGAAGTTAATATAATTGCTCCACCAACTAAACCTTGTTGTCAATATTTGTCGATGTTTAATTGGCGTAGTAATAAAAGGAGTTTTTATGAGAGTACGTTTTCATCTGCCCGATTTCGCAGGGCGATTCAAATTAAATCTTATGTTCGCGGAAATGCTGAAAAACCGCCCCGAATTTTTCCGCGAGGGCGTTGAGATAGCGTCGTTTTACGGCGTATTTCCGCCTGCAATGTGGAATGGCGGCAGAACTCAGGGCGGAGTATGCGATCGTCCGTTCATAAAGCAGGTCATCAAGGCGTTTAACGACCGCGGTATCCCTCTGCGTTTCACTTTTACTAATCCTGCGCTGGAGAAAAAGCACCTCAGCGATCCTTTCTGCAATATGATATTGACGCTGGCTGACAATGGACTTAATGAAGCTATCGTAATGTCTCCGCTGCTTGAAAATTATATCAGAAATAATTTTCCGAAATATAAGCTTACGAGTTCTACCTGCAAGAGAATAACCGACCCCGAAAAATTAAAGGAAGAACTTGAAAAGGATTACAGCATCGTTGTTGTTGACTACGATTTCAACAATAATTTTGAAGTTCTTGAAAAACTCCCACGAAAAGCCGACTGCGAGCTTCTGGTTAATGCCTGCTGCGAGCCGAATTGTCCGCGTCGTTCCGCTCATTACCGTTCTATAGGCGAACAGCAGATCGCCTATAACGAGCATATCAAGAAATATCCGAACGTTCCTTTCGATCCATCAAAATACGATCCCGAACGTTTCCGCGATTGTCCTTATTCGCAGCGCGGCATATTTGAGATAAGAAATCTCCGCACACATATTTCTCCCGACGATATATGGGAAAAATACGTGCCTATGGGTTTTGAACAGTTCAAGATAGAGGGACGCACGTCGAGTCATCTGAATATTATAGAAACATATATGTATTATATGGCAAAGCCCGAATACCGCGATGAAGCGCGCTTTACACTGCTGAAAGCGCTTGAAAACACAAATGCGCTGAAATTTAACTGAACGTATTCTATTTGGAGGAAACGCTATTGTTTGATTTTATTAAAACCGTAAAAAGAGATATAGCCCTGATCAGGGAAAGCGACCCTGCCGCAAGAAACACGGTAGAAATTCTTCTGACTTATCCCACTCTGAAAGCTATCCGCTGTTATCGTATGGCGCATTGGTTCTATAAGCATAAAAAATATACTGCGGCGCGTATTATTTCACAATGGGCAAGAAAGCAGACGGGAATTGAAATTCACCCCGGCGCAACTATCGGAAAAGGGCTTTTTATAGATCACGGAATGGGCGTGGTTATCGGCGAAACGGCTGTAATAGGCGATAACTGCCTTTTGTATCAGGGAGTTACGCTTGGCGGTACGGGTAAGGATAAAGGCAAGCGTCACCCTACGCTTGGCAATAACGTTCTTGTGGGTGCAGGCGCAAAAGTTCTCGGCCCATTTACCGTCGGCAACAACGTCAAGATCGCCGCGAATGCCGTAGTTCTCAACGCTATCCCCGATAACTGTACGGCTGTGGGAGTTCCTGCGCATATTGTAAAAATGAACGGCAAGCGCGTTTGTAAGGTTACTTCCGATATAGATCAGGTGCATATTCCCGACCCTGTTTCGCTTGAATTATGTCATCTTCAGGCGCAGGTTGACAGTCTGAAAAAGGAAATTGCAAGTTTGAGATCGCAAGGTAAAAATGTTTAATGAAAGGATATTTTATATGCAGCTATATAATTCTCTGACACGTAAAAAAGAAGAATTCGTTCCACGCGAGGCAGGTAAGGTTAGTATGTACACTTGCGGCCCGACCGTATATCATTACGCTCATATCGGCAATCTGCGCAGCTATATCATGGAAGACGTTCTCGAAAAATATCTGCGCTTTACGGGACTTGACGTAAAGCGGGTAATGAATATCACCGACGTCGGACATCTTACAAGCGACGGCGATACGGGCGACGATAAAATGCTGAAAGGCGCAAAACGCGAGCATAAAACAGTTATGGAGATCGCGAAATTCTACACCGACGCATTCTTCGACGACTGCAAAAAGCTGAACATAAAAACTCCCGACATCGTAGTTCCCGCAACGACTTATATTGACGAATTCATACGCGTTATCGGCGTTCTTATGGAAAAGGGCTACGCTTATGAAGCAGGCGGAAATATTTATTTTGATACGTCAAAACTCGATAAATACTACGTGTTCAACGATTTCAAGGAAGAAGATCTTGCGGTCGGAGTCCGCGAAGGCGTTGAAGAGGACGACAATAAGCGCAATAAAGCCGATTTTGTATTATGGTTCACGAAATCAAAGTTTGACGACCAGGAACTTAAATGGGAATCTCCATGGGGCGTTGGCTATCCCGGCTGGCACATTGAATGCTCCTGCATAAGCATGAAAAATCTCGGCGAATATCTGGATATCCACTGCGGCGGCATTGATAACGCTTTTCCGCATCATACCAACGAGATCGCCCAGAGCGAAGCTTATCTCGGTCATGAGTGGTGCAATTACTGGTTCCACGTACTGCACCTCAATACGAACAGCGGCAAAATGAGCAAGTCCAGCGGCGAATTCCTGACGGTATCGCTTCTGGAGGAAAAGGGCTATATCCCAGTTATTTACAGATTCTTCTGTCTCCAGTCCCATTACAGAAAATCGCTTGTTTTCTCATGGGAAAATATGGAGAACTCAAAGACTACTTACAACAAGCTTATCGCGAAAATAAAGCCGCTTATTTCTGATTCATACGAGCCGCTCGATAAGGACGAATACGATAGACTTATGGCGGAATTCAACGACGCTCTCGGCAACGATCTTAATACCGCGCTGGCAATTACAGCCATTTACGATGTGCTGAAATCATCGGCGAATAACTTCACTAAGCTTGCTTTGTTTGAAGAATTCGACAAGGTTCTCGGTCTCGATCTTATCGAGAATGCAAGAAAGATGGTCGAAGCTCCTGCCGCAGATATTCCGTCGGAAGTTCTGGAGTTGGCTGAACAGCGCAAGGCGGCGCGCAAGGAGAAAAATTTCGCTCTTGCAGACGAGCTTCGCGACAAGATCGCGGCTCTTGGCTATGAAGTCAAGGAAACTCGTCAGGGTACGGAAATAAATAAATTATAAATACAAAAATGCCCCCTGAAATTCAGGGGGCTGAAATTTTTTATTCAAAATTATCGATGACCTTTGCGTCGAGCTTTTGAATTTCAAGGGCGTCTGATGCCGAAATTCCGTCGAGGTTTCCGTATACGTCCGCGTTATATTTGCCTTGTTCAGTCAAGCTGTATTCGTCCTTATTTGTAAGGGACTGCAATATAAGCGTTGAATCCGCTATGGTTACAAAGCCGTCGCAGTTTGCGTCGCCGAGAACTGCGTTGTACATATCTATGTTTGCATTATCCGCAACATTTAAAGATGCAGGGCTGGTATAGGTACCATGGCAAATATAATCACCACAAGCCTCATTGATCGTTGCTGCAAAGTCCATAATCTCTTCGACTGAAGCGTTTTCATTTGGCGGAATAAACTGAACACGCATACAATTGACACCAAGCTCTTCAACTCTTACTTCACAATCCACTACGTTTGCCGTAACATAATCTTTTAAAATAAAAAATTTCTTAGCATCAGAAGACTGCATAATACAAGTAGTCAACGGATATTCTGTTTCCTCAGCGTCGAAATACATTTTTTGGGTTCGGTTAACATACTTAAAGCCCGATATCAGATTTTTCTCTTTGAGAATTTTACAGATGTTTTTAGCATCGTTAATTCGAACGCCGTATTCTGCTTCGCCAAGGCTTCCTTGTCCGTATGTGTATATTTCATATTCGTAGTCCTCTTCAACAAGACCATAAAGAACTCTTTTTTCAGCAGTGTATTTCAAATCAGTTCCGTTCTCTCTGCAATAAGCCCAAACCGCCTCTCGAACGTCCTTTATCGAAGCTCCGTCTGCAAGATTAAAAACAACGATCGAATTAAGCTGACGTGAAGCGATCAGATGAGAGGCATCCTCGTTGCTGTAAAATCTGTCGTATTTTTCAACGCCACTCCAATGACTGAAATATCTTCTCGCAATATCTGCATCGATAGGACTGTAGCCTTCTGGAATGCTATCTTGTTCTGAATCGTAAATATAAATAGTAGCGTTTGATGACAAAGCAACCATGGAGGTAAGAGTAAGAGAAAATGCCATTAGTGTTGAAATTAACTTTTTCATGATTAGTCCTCCTATTAGTTAAGATATTGATTGTGATTGTAGAAAGCGAGCAGTTCAGGGGTTATTTGATACCAAAATTTCATACTGAACCAATCCTTTCTTTATTGATATACATATTATACCATATATATAACCGTATGT
>DETO01000123.1:0-2343 GCA_002362135.1 Ruminococcus sp. UBA3286
GTGATAATATGATATAATAAAAATGCATAGAAAAATTATGTATATACGGAGGTTTAATTTATATGGCACATATTTTGATAGTTGACGATGAGGCGAATATTCGCAAGGTCGTTCGTGAATATGCGGAATTTGAGGGCTATCAGGTCACCGAAGCTGAAAATGGAATGGAAGCGGTTAATCTATGTCACGAGAATGATTACGATTTGATAATAATGGACGTAATGATGCCGAGACTGGACGGATATTCCGCTTGTAAGGAAATTCGCAAATCCAAAAAAATTCCCGTGATAATGCTTTCCGCGAGAGGCGAGGAGTATGACAAGCTGTTTGGATTTGAGATCGGCGTGGACGATTATGTGGTCAAGCCCTTTTCGCCAAAAGAACTCATGGCGCGCGCAAAGGTCGTTATCAAGCGGAATCAGACGGCTGTCGAATCGATGAAGCACGATAAATATACCTTTGAAGGACTGCAAGTTGACATTTCGGGAAGAGAGGTCTATGTCAATGGACAGCGAGCTTCTATGACTCCGAAAGAATACGATCTGCTTTTCTATCTCGTACGAAATAAGAATATCGCTCTTTCGAGAGATCAATTGCTTGAAGAAGTCTGGGGATACGACTTTTTCGGCGACGACAGAACGGTCGATACGCATATAAAAATGCTCCGAAACAGCCTTGGCGAATACAGGAAATTTATAGTAACATTGAGGGGAATGGGATATAAATTTGAAGCCAATTAAAAAAATACGCGCGGAATTTGGCAGAATACCGCTGAAATTCACTATCTGGATGTATTTTATCGGATTCACGATAATCGTTTTTTTACTGCTGTGGCTGTTTCAGATATTGTTTCTGGAAAAATTCTACACGCAGTCAAAACTCCATGACGTTGAAGCTTCGGCGTCTCAAATAATTTCCGCCTACGAAACCGAGGGAACGAAAGGTTTTACCGATACGCTGACAGATACGGCGTCGGAAAATGACCTTTGCATAGAAGTTGTTGATAAATTTGGCAGGCATTTGTATTCGTGCGAATATTCTGTTGACTGCCTGATCCACGGCAAAGATAAAAGTATTTACTATTATCAAAATCAAATCGAAGAAAACGGCAATGAGCCGATCTGGCAGGAGATCAAGAATCCGCACAATAATTATTCAATGGTGCTTTTCGGTTGTGTATTGGGCGATAAAAACAATCCCAGCGGCTATCTGTTTATCAATACCGCGCTTGTTCCTGTAGGCTCTACAGTCAGCATAATCAAGCGGCAGCTAATGCTTATCACGTTTATTCTCATATTTTTTGCTTTTTTTATTTCGCTGTATGTTTCAAAAAGAATTGCGCGTCCAATTGACAGGCTCACAGTCGCGGCTGAAAATCTTGCGAAAGGGGATTTTAATACGCGTTTTGACGGCAGAGGTTATCTTGAAGCAAAACAACTTGCGGACGCCTTGACGTATGCGGAAAAAGAGCTTTCGCGAGTTGATATGATGCAGCGCGATCTTATCGCGAACGTTTCTCACGATCTGCGAACGCCGCTGACAATGCTGAAAGCATATGCGGAAATGATTCGTGATTTGTCGGGAGATTATCCCGAAAAGCGCAATGAGCATCTTGAGATAATAATCAACGAAACAGACAGATTGTCGCTTATGGTCAATGATATTCTTGATCTTTCAAAGCTTGAAAGCGGCAGGCAGAAACTTGAACCGTCGGAATTTGAGATACGCGAAAGGCTGGAAAAGATTATCGCAGGATTCAAGGGAATTTCTGATAAAAAAGGCTACAGCATACATTTCACGCCCGATGAAAAAAGGATCGTCCGTTGTGACATAGTCAAAATTGAGCAGGTTATTTATAATTTGATCAATAATGCCATTAATTATACGGGCAAGGACAAGCAGGTTTTTGTACGGCAAATAAATTGTCCTGACGGTGTTCTCATTGAAGTGGAGGACACGGGAGACGGAATCGAGCCTGATAAGATCAAGCTGATTTTTGATAAATACTACCGTTCCGAGAATCATAAACGTGAAATTGTCGGTACGGGTCTGGGACTTTCGATAGTTAAGGCGGTTCTGAAACTGCATGGTTACGATTACGGCGTCAGAAGTGTTATCGGCAAAGGTTCAGTATTCTGGTTTAAGATAGGCGATGTAATTGTTGAAAATACACAATAAAATATGAAAAAAGTTGGAAATAATCAGCGTTCACTTGACCGCTTCTTAATGAAAAGTTCATATTTTTAGTGTATAATATATACGTATTCGGAAAATAATTCGAATGCAAATTAATTTAGATAATTTAATGTTCACCCCGACATTAAATTATAAATCCCCAATAAT
>DETO01000123.1:2624-3281 GCA_002362135.1 Ruminococcus sp. UBA3286
CTATATCATGGCAAATGAGCTTCCCTAATCGGAAGCTCATTTGTTTGACTATGTATAAAAAATCGGCATCAAGAAGATGCCGAAGTAATGTTATGAAATTCGTTTGCCCTTGCCTTTTTTTCGCTTTTCTATCGGCTTTTCCTTACCGCCCATATCCTCAAAAATAACTTCTTCTGAATCATCTTCATCATCGTCGGCAAGTTCGGGATTAGTTTCTCCAATGCTGTCGTAATAGGGATTTATCACGTATTTCTGAATAATCGGATAGCTGTTGAAACATACCGTAAACCATGCTATTCCGGCAGGAAAAAACGGAACGATTATGAAAAACATCGGTGTGGTGTAAAGAAGGAAAATACTCATGATCACCATGAAGAAAAGCAGCATCAGAGTATTTATCAGATTTTGTTTTATGGATACAAACGCCAGCGCAAATGAATTTTTGAACAGATTTTTCATCGAAAGATCTGTTGCGACCATCATCGGGAAAATGTAGTAGTTCATCATAAGCACCACAAGCGCCACAGCCAGCGAGATCACCATAGGCACATAAAACAGAACGTTGTCGTATTTCACCGCCCACATGGGATATAGTTTATAGCTGGAGAATGCCGACATAACGGCAACTATGTCAAGTATTCCCATAACAGCGGCGCG
>DETO01000161.1:0-4741 GCA_002362135.1 Ruminococcus sp. UBA3286
TTTTTAGAGCCTGTTTAAAATCTCGCTGCGCACGTATTTTCGGCAAATTTTGCTGAATTCTGCGTCGAAAATTCTTGCCTTCAGCAAGATTATACTCAAAAAACCACACACATCAAGATTTTAAACAGGCTCTTATGGTACATGAAAATCTCCAATTTATTTTTCGTACCCAAAATATTACAAAAAGGATTGACCTTAATACAAAAATGTGATATAATATTATTCATATAAAACTCGTTCTCAAAACGAAAGGAAGTATTGCTCATGAATATAGATGTGATCAGAAAACGCCTTGAAATGTGCGGTCAACAACAAGTGCTGAGGTTTTATGACGAACTCGAACAGAATGAAAAAAACGCTCTTGTTGAACAGATAGAATCCATTGATGATGCGTTCTGGCATTTTGATTCATTTGATCAAGACGCTGTTCAGGCACGCGGAAAAATCGAACCGATAAAAGCGGTTTCTATCAGGGATATTGCGGACAAATCCGAAGAATACATGAATATCGGCGTTGACGCCCTCAAAAACGGAAAAATCGCCGCAGTCCTGCTGGCAGGAGGTCAAGGAACTCGTCTCGGTTTTGACAAGCCCAAGGGTATGTTCAATATCGGCGTGAATAAGGAACTTTATATTTTTGAGTGCCTGATAAACAATTTAATGAAAGTCGTGAATCAGACAGGCAGTTGGATTCCGCTTTGCATTATGACAAGCGAAAAAAATAATGCGGATACCGTTAATTTTTTCAAAGAAAAGAATTATTTCGGATACAACAGCGAATACGTTCATTTCTTCATTCAGGAAATGGCTCCCTCAGTTGATTACAACGGAAAAATTCTCCTGGAAAGCAAGAGCAGAATTTCAACTTCTCCCAAAGGCAACGGCGGTTGGTTCGCATCGCTGAAAAGGGCGAATATTCTTGATAAACTCGTCGCTCAGGGCGTCGAATGGCTGAATGTTTTCTCCGTGGACAACGTTTTGCAGAAGATCGCCGATCCAATGTTTATTGGCGCGGTAATTCAGTCAGGCTGTAAATCGGGCAGTAAAGTGGTTGCCAAGCAAGACCCGCATGAACGCGTCGGCGCAATGTGCCTTGAGGACGGAAAGCCGTCTATCGTGGAATATTTCGAGCTGACCGAAGAAATGGCTGTTCAGCGACTGGAGAACGGCGAACTCGCATACAAATACGGCGTTATCCTGAATTATCTTTTTAACATAAACGAACTCGAAACGATTTCTAAAACTGCGCTGCCTCTTCATATTGTTGAGAAAAAAATCCCGTATATCAATGAAAACGGCGTACTGCAAAATCCCGACAAGCCTAACGGTTATAAATTTGAAACGCTTATTCTCGATATGATACACATGAGTGAAAGCTGTCTTCCCTACGAGGTGGAGCGCAATAAGGAATTCGCACCCGTGAAAAATGCAGAGGGCGCAGATTCGGTTGAAACTGCAAGAGCGCTTCTCAAAGAAAATAATATTGAATTTTAAAATTTTTATTTTATGCCAACGATATTTGAGATTTCGGATATCGTTGGCTCTGTTTATGAGGTAAGAAATATGAAACGTCTTTTAGTATATTTAAAAAATTACAAAAAAGAGCTTATTTTCGGCCCTTTTTTCAAACTGCTCGAAGCAATTTTTGAACTTATCGTGCCTGTTGTTATGGCAAGCATCATCGACAAGGGAATCGGAAATCATGACAGCGCTTACATTTTAAAAATGAGCGGCGTTATTGTGATTCTCGGCATATGCGGTCTTGGATTCGCCCTGACCTGCCAGTTCCTTGCGGCAAAATGCGCCTACGGATTCGGTACTGAAATGCGTAGGGATATGTATCGCCATATAAATTCATTGTCGCATAGCAGCGTTGACAAACTTGGAACGGCTTCTATCGTCAACCGCCTTACCAACGATACGAATATGGTGCAGAACGGCGTAAATATGTTCATCAGACTTGCGGTACGAGCGCCTTTTCTCGTCATCGGCGCGGCTGTTATGGCTGTCACGATTGATTTAAAGCTGTCTCTGATATTCTTTATTGCCGCTCCTCTTATTTCGGGGATAATTTTTGTTATCATGCGCAAAACCATTCCCATGTACAAAAAAACTCAGCAAAAACTTGATCGCGCCGCCCTTCTGACTCGCGAAAATATCGAGGGAACTCGCGTTATCCGCGCATTTTCGCGTCAGCAGGAAGAAATCGACGAATTCAATCAGGCTGTCAACGATATTGCGGATTGCTCTATCGCTGTGGGAAAAATTTCAGCTATTCTCAATCCTGCGGCATTTATGATAATGAATCTGGGAATTGTTGCGATTATCTGGTTCGGAGGCGTTAGAATCAACGTCGGAAGCCTTACGCAGGGTGAATTAACGGCATTTACTAATTATATGACGCAAATTCTTCTTGCTCTTGTAGTTCTTGCAAATCTGATAGTGACGTTCACTAAGGCTTTTGCTTCTGCAAACCGTGTACGCGAAGTTTTTGAACTTGCTCCCGAAGAAAGCGGGGATGAGATTCCCGACAGCGAATGTGAAAATATTATCGAGTTCAGAAACGTTTCCTTCGCTTATGACGGCGCAGGCGAAAATTCCGTGTGCGATCTCTCGTTCGTACTGAAAAAGGGCGAAACATTGGGGATTATCGGAGGTACGGGAAGCGGAAAATCAACTGCTGCCAATCTTATCCCCTGTTTTTATCGCGCTACAGAAGGAGAAGTTCTGGTTGCGGAAAAGAACGCCAACGACTACAACATGGATTCTCTCCGAGGAATAATCGGGATAGTTCCGCAAAAGGCGATGCTTTTTTCGGGAACTATCCGCGAAAATATGAAGTGGCGCGATGAAAACGCTACAGATGAGGAAATTATTTCTGCGCTGAAAACGGCTCAGGCTTGGGAATTCGTTGAGAAAATGCCCGATCTGCTCGATACGAAGATCTCTCAGGGCGGAAAAAATCTGTCGGGCGGTCAAAAGCAGCGTTTATCGATTGCAAGAGCGCTCGTCGGCAAGCCCGATATAATCATTCTCGACGATTCCACCAGCGCGCTTGATTATGCGACCGATCTGAAACTTCGACGCGCACTTAAAACTGATATGAACGGCTCGTCCGTGATAATGATCTCTCAGCGTACAACTTCACTAAAAGACGCCGATAAAATTATTGTTATGGACGACGGTCGATCTGTGGGAATCGGTACTCATGAAGAACTTCTGGAATCGTGCGAAATTTACCGCGAGATCTACAAATCGCAGATGAATGAAAAGGAGGACGAATAATATGATGAAAACTCTTACACGGATTTTTTCCTATGCAAAGCCGTATATCGTTTTTTTCGTGCTGACGGTGATTTTCGCCGCCGCAGGAGTTTCGCTCTCCTTGACAGTCCCCGTATTCATCGGCAAAGCTGTCGATTGCTGCATCGGCAAAGGCAACGTTGATTTTAAAGAACTCGGAATTATCGCCGTTACGCTCGGTATCATGGTGATTTTAAGCGGTCTGTTCCAGTGGCTGATGAGCCTGTGTACAAATAAGCTTGCATTTTTGACAGTACGCGATCTTCGCTCCGATGTATTTGCGAAACTCGAAAAAGTTCCGCTGAAATTTATCGACGGTTCGACAAAAGGCGAACTCACAAGCCGCGTTATCAATGATATCGAGATAGTCTCAGATGGACTTCTTCAAGGATTTACGCAGTTTTTCAGCGGTATTATCACTATAATCGGAACGCTGATATTCATGCTTTTCATTAATTACAAAATCGCCCTTGTAGTGGTGCTGCTCACTCCCCTTTCCTTTATTGCAGCTTCGAAAATTACAAAGGCTACCCATAATTCCTATATGAAGCAGTCGAAAATGCGCGGCGATATGGTTAGCTTTGCCGAAGAAATGGCCGGAAATCAAAAGCTCGTACGTGCGTTTGTCTATAATAAGCGAGCGGAAGAACGATTTGACCATATAAACGAACAATATGGAGAAATCGGCGCAAAAGCAACTTTTTTCAGTTCTATGACTAACCCCACCACGCGTTTTGTAAACGGTCTTATCTACGCTACCGTCGGACTTCTCGGCGCGCTCGGCGCTATCGGGCATTCATCCTTCATCGGCGTTATGTCAGTCGGCAAGCTGTCGGGATTTCTCGCATATTCAAATCAGTATACGAAACCTTTCAACGAAATTTCCGGAGTTTTTGCGGAACTCCAGAACGCCGTTGCTTCCGCGCAGCGAGTTTTTGACGTACTGGATGAAGAAGAAGTCAGCGACGATTCCGAAAAAGCAGTTATTGAAAATTGCAACGGAAGCGTTTCATTTGAAAATGTATGCTTCTCATATAATCCGGAAGTCAGCCTGATAAAAGATTTCACGCTCAGCGTCAATCCGGGACAGCGTATCGCTATCGTTGGGCCGACAGGATGCGGAAAATCTACTATAATCAACCTTTTGCTGCGGTTTTACGATATCGACAGCGGAAAAATCAGTATTTCGGGCAGAAATATCATGGATATCACCCGTGACAGTCTCCGCAGCAGTTTCGGAATGGTTTTGCAGGAAACATGGGTATTTACGGGTACGGTCGCCGAAAATATCAGCTATGGAAAGCCTGACGCTGCGCGTGATGAAATAATCGCGGCAGCAAAAGCAGTTCATGCGCACGGATTTATTAAGCGGCTTCCAAATGGCTATGATACGGTGATTTCCGAAAACAGCGGACTTTCTCAGGGTCAGAAACAGCTT
>DETO01000161.1:5039-5421 GCA_002362135.1 Ruminococcus sp. UBA3286
TCAGGGTCAGAAACAGCTTCTCTGCATTGCGCGA
This sequence comes from Ruminococcus sp. UBA3286, assembly GCA_002362135.1. Classification (GTDB taxonomy): domain Bacteria; phylum Bacillota; class Clostridia; order Oscillospirales; family Ruminococcaceae; genus Ruminococcus. Next base: position 5,074 of record DETO01000161.1, read on the forward strand.
ATCATGCTTATGAATCCGCCAATGCTCATTCTTGATGAAGCAACAAGTTCTATAGATCTGCGCACAGAACATCGAATCCAGCGCGCGTTCACCAAACTCATGGAGGGCAAAACCAGCTTCATTATCGCTCACAGATTATCGACCATAAAGAACTCGGATATTATTCTCGTAATGCAAAGCGGAAATATCATAGAACAGGGCAGCCATAAGGAATTGATGGCTCGGAACGGATTTTACGCGCAGCTTTATAACAGTCAGTTTGCATCATAGGAATTTTGATATTTTTGTGAAAAATTTTTGGAGCTATTGCATTTTCATGATAAAAATGATATAATATAATTTGTATAC
>DETO01000103.1:0-3513 GCA_002362135.1 Ruminococcus sp. UBA3286
GGTATACTACAATTACCTATAAATGCAGGTGAAATTTATAAGGCAAAATTTTATCAGACAAATTTTATAAGGAGGAATGTTTACATGAAAAAAATCAAACCTTTTTTAGCGGCTTTGGCTGTACTTGTAACTACAGTTTCCGCGCCGTTCAGTTCCGTTGCCGCGGATAATTCCTATGACATGAAAGTCACGGTAGATCTTGGCGGAAGCGGAAAAAAGATCAGCCCGCTGATCTACGGAATCAACGAGTACGGAAATTCCGCAGATTACAAAAACGTTACCGCTCATGCCGTTCGTCAGGGAGGCAACAGAATGACCGGTTACAACTGGGAAACCAACGCTTCAAATGCAGGTTCGGACTGGAAATACAGCTCGGATACCAATCTTTCTTCATCCGACAGACCTGCCGACTGCGTTCAGCGATTTTCTGCTGACAGCGCGAAATACGGATTCGACTATAAGCTGACTACGCTTCAGATGGCAGGCTACGCTGCCGCCGATATCAACGGCACTGTAACGGAAGAGGAAACCGCTCCGTCTCCGCGCTGGAACAAGGTTGAATTCAATAAGGGAAGCGCATTTGCAGCCGAGCCTGATCTTAATGACGGAACAGTATACATGGACGAATATGTAAATTATATAATCAATAAACTGGGCGATTCGACTACAAGCACAGGAATTCAGGCTTACAGCCTTGATAATGAACCGGCTCTCTGGAGTCATACGCACAGCAGAATTCACCCTGAACCTGTAGGAATGAAGGAACTCAGCGATAAATCGATCGAACTTGCGGCTGCGGTAAAAAAGCTTGATCCCAATGCTGAAATTTTCGGCCCTGCACTTTATGGCTATACTGCCTACGATCACCTTGCCGACGATGACAACAGCACGGAATGGGAAACTATCAAGGCTGAGGGCGGCTATCACTGGTACATCGACTACTATCTTGACCGCATGAAGAAAGCCGAGGAGGAAACGGGAGTTCGCTTGCTTGACGTTCTCGATATTCATTATTATTCGGAATCCGCAAGAGAAGGCGCAGAGGACAGAGTACAGTCCGTCCGCACACTCTATGAAAAAGGATTTAAGGAAAACAGCTGGATAGGGCAGTGGTGTCAGGAGAATGTGCCTATCCTTCCGACAATTCAGGCTTCTATAGATAAATATTATCCCGGCACAAAGCTTGCCATTACAGAATACAATTATGGGGGAGAGGATGCAAGCGCAACTGTTGCTCAGGCTGAAACTCTTGGCTGCTTTGCCGACGCGGAAGTTTATTTTGCATCTATCTGGGGCGGCAATGCTTATCAGTTCGCAGGAATAAATCTTTATACAAATTACGACGGCAAGGGCGGTCATTTCGGCGATACGCTTATTCCCACATATACCGAGGACGTTTCGCTTGCAAGTTCCTACGCTTCGGTCAACGGCTCTGACAAGAGAACTGTAACGGCAATGCTCACCAACAAGAATTTTACTGACAGCGAAAATGCAGTGATCGATCTTCAGAATGCCGATACTAATTACGCCGCAGCCGCGGTTTATGCCGTTTACGGGGATTCAGCCGAGATTCGCCTTATCGATATAATTGACGACGTCAAGGACAATAAAGTCAATGTAACTCTTCCCGCACTTTCCGCAGCTATGGTAGTCATCAGCGATGACGCTTCTGATTTTGAGGGGCTGGAAATTTACGATCCTGATGCTGTAACGGAAAAATCTGAAGTTTTCGACGACCTTGATGACAGGATAAACGCCAACGGATTTGTTGAAGTCCCGATCTCCGATCCCGAACACATCTCCAAAGTTATCATTACAGCCGATACTTCCACAAAACTCGGTTCATCATGGGGTACGGCAGGCTGCGCGATCTCTATCAATGCAACTGACAAAAACGGCACGGATTTCTGGACATCCAAGAGTTACAGCCTTGCATTGGGCAATAATGTTTCCGCAACTGTTGAATTCGACGGTACGTTCACAAAGGATGAAGAAGAGGTCGAAGCTGTAATTTCCGACGGCAAGATCGAGTTCCAGAAATGGTGGGACGCTTCCGAAAAGCAGGACGACGGCGACGAAGTTGAAGTTAAACTGAAGAAAATCGAAGTCATATACAAGTATGAAAAGTCCCCGACAACGCTGAAAGGCGACGTAAACGACGACGGCGAAATTACGATAGCGGACGTAGTAATGCTCGGAGAGTGGCTGCTTACGAAGTCCGACAAGCTGACTAATGTTCAGAATGCCGATATATGCGAAGATAACAGAATCGACGTTTACGATATGGTAATGCTCCGCAAGATAATTCTTGAATAAAAGTTAATGACTTGTCTGCGTAATAATTTTACGCGGACAAGTCAGACTGAGAATATCTTGTTGATGTAAAATGTATGGAGAAAATGTATGAAGACTCTTTATGTATCGGATTTGGACGGCACATTGCTGAGAAGCAATGAAACCACATCAGAGTATACAAACAGCATAATAAACTATAACAATGAAGATGGCGTTGCACATTGGTTGGAGACAGAGCTTAGATTAAGCGTATAATGACGTATAGAAAGAAGATAATTTTATATGACCAAAAATGATATGACAAAAAAATTGACAAAAGCTTTTCATTGGGGGTATTTAACCCTTTTCGTGATGATCATAGCGGCGGTATGCCTGACATACTGCGGAAATCTTATGCATCTGCCTTTGATAATCGATGAATTCGACTTCAAAGGCGTCTTAATTGGAATTTTCATGGCAATAGCGGCATCGATTCTGTACGCAGTTATGAGCGATAAGATAAAACTGGACGATCGCCGCATAAATATTCTCTACGCTGTTGCCGCAGCTATCATGCTTACCATTCAGCTGTTTTTGGTATTCAAGCTGAAAAACGTGCCGTTCAGCGATTGCGGATTCATTCACAATGCCGCCTGCGAATATGCAAAAGGCGCAGATTTCAGTCAGGCTGTGACCGCGACTGCAAAGCACGAAACTTACTTTTGGCAATTTCCTAACAACTGGGCAATGCTTATCCTGCTGTCGAATTACTATAAGCTGATTTTCGCACTTAAAGGCGAAATATCGGTATATGACGCAGGATTGCTGAACACGGCGTTCATTCAGATAGGATTGTTCTTCTTATATAGATGTATGCGGCTTATATTCAATGACAACCGCAAGACCGCGCTTGGAATTCTCCTTATGCTCGGATATGCGCCGCTTTATACCTATGCGGCGTACTGCTACACCGATTCGATGAGTATGCCGTTCGTCACGGCGGCGGTTTATCTTATTATCAAAGCAAAAAGAGCGAATAGTGTCAAGGCTTTCTTCGGATTCACGGCGGTGGCAAGCGCTGTAATAGCTATGGGATATTCGGTAAAGGGCAGTTTGGCAGTGCTTCTTGTAGCTTCTGCGATTTATTTCGCGGCGAATCTTCCACTAAAAAAATGGCTGCCTGCCACAGCGATAATGGCTGCCGTCCTGATAGCTTTCAGTTCAGGGGTTAAAAATTAT
>DETO01000103.1:3805-4511 GCA_002362135.1 Ruminococcus sp. UBA3286
GGTTAAAAATTATGGGATAAACAGCGGAATTGCAACTGAAAAACAGCTTGACGATCATCAATTTCCAACTGTTCATTGGGTTATGATGGGCCTTAAAGACGAGGGAGGATTTGATGTTGACGAGCATAATTTCACTAAATTTCAGCCCGATCTCGAAACGCGAAAGATCAGGGATAAAGAAGTGATAAATAGAAGGTTACACGATATGTCCGCAGCCGATATGGGAAAACATTTGATAAAAAAAATCGGATTTACATGGAGCGACGGAACATATTATATCAATCATCATCTTAAAAAAGCACAGGAAAGTTCCATAAAAACGCTTATATGTCATAATAAAACAGTTTTACTGTATTTTCAGTCATATCATTTAATGATGCTCATTGCTATGGGGCTTTCGATAATTTCGGGAGCTTTCAAGGGCAAAAGCAATTCAATGGCGTATGTCAATCTCGCTGTATTCGGGTTGACACTATTCTTATTGATATGGGAAACGCGTTCCAGATATTTATTCAATTTCATTCCGCTCATGCTCATCATGGTAGCGAACGGAATCGATTTTGCAGCGGTTAAATTAAAAAATTTCTACATGCTATCTGCACAACAAAGGGAAAATATATAAATTTTTTGGTTGCTCCTTTGTAATGGAACAAATCTGACTCTCCGCTGAGTGACTGTTGAAAACATGATGTAATTGCGCCAAATA
>DETO01000109.1 GCA_002362135.1 Ruminococcus sp. UBA3286
TCCCAAAAGGGATAGAAAAATATGTGAGTCGACTTCAATAGTGTAACATCTTTGCAAGGAATATAGGAAATCAAAATCCTCTATATAATACAGCATAGTAAAAATTTATTTCCGTGTGTTATGATTTGAATTTCTTATAAGCCTTATTGATATATTTATACATATTTTTAATATAGTCATCGCTAAACGGAACGAAAAGATAGGCTTCATCGTGAAATTCGTCCGACTCATATCTTTCTTTGCCGAAATATTTAAGAGCCATTTTGTCAACATCGCCGGGATAGCTGTCGAAATCGTCGTCGCTGTAGAAATCGTAGTAAAATTCGGCGAATTTCACGCCCTCGTCGGTGAGTATATCTTTAGTCAGTTCGCCGCCGAGGTTGTTGATAAGAAAACGCCGAATATCGAATTCTCCCGATTTTACGGCGGCGATCTCTTCTGCGAAATAACTTTTGAATTCGTCGTTGATCATTTTATGAGCAATGCACCATTTCAAAAATGCCGCGATATGATTGGCTGCATTAATATCAAGCGTATCGAGTTCTTTTTCATCAATTTTTTTCGCATGATTTTCATAAGAATCTATTATATTGGCGTAATTTTCGTTAATAACGGGTTTACGGTCTGGGTCGGCTATCATAAGAGAATTTTTATTGAATTCCCTGACCAAATTATTTGCGCCATTTTTTATCTTAAAATCGATCTCACTTCTGAAAAGCGGCACTACCTGATAAAAATTAACTTCGTCGTCGTCGGATAATTTGCATACTGTCGATTCAAGGCTAAACAAGGAATCTATCAGCATTATGGCGCAGAATTGAGCTTCATCCGAAATAGTATTGCCGTAGTCGATCGAATGACCCCATGCAAGCCATGATTTTTTTTCAATCGGGAGTTTTGCAATCATTTTAAGCAAATGGAGCGGCCACCCGCAGCATTCGGATTCAAAATCCCAGTTTGGCGGAAGACAGAGTACAAGTTCCGCACGTTCAAGCTTATCTTCGGCATATTCTTCGGGAACTTTCATTTTGTGCGCGCCCATTCCCATTGTGACGAGGGTATAAAATCTCTTTTCAATAGTAGGCGGTATAACGTATATGTCAACGCGTACATCTTCTGGATCAGTCTCCTGATAATAATTACTTATTTCTCCAAAGTGTTCTTCTATGTGCTTTTCGAGCAATTCATGCTGTTCTTGTGTGTATAGTTCAAGTTCTTTTTTCTTTTTATTCATGGTGTTCCTCCTAATCTGTCAAGTATTTTTTGCAGCAGCCGATTATTTTCAGTCAGCAGCCTGATGATTTCAGCATTGGGATCGACGATTTTCGTCTGATCATTTTTAGTTTTGATATTTTTCTTCAGAATCTTCTCCATCATATTTCGAAAGCTTGTAAATTGAAGAGTAATATCGCCGTTTTCATTCATTTTCCTGACAGTTTTGCTTGTCTTGATAAAATCAAACATAAAGCAGTCGTAGGCGTTCAGAAAATCAAGGCAGTCATCGGAATTAAAAGCAGAACTTTCCTGCCTGTCGGAATATTTTTCACGCAGTTCCGTTATCTCTCTGATAAACCTCTTGATCTCCGCTTTAATCCCGAAAGACGCCATGACTATCGCAGAAGCGTTTCTGTGACAGTCCGCCTGCGGGTCGGAGTTTATTTCAAGGGCGGTAACAATCATTGCGGAATCAAAAATATTGCCGAGAAAAGGAATTATAACGGTATTCGGGTCAAACTCCAGCGGATCGATATGCCCGATAACGGCGGCTGCACGTTCTGTCTGATCATGAATATTGCGAACCAGCTCTTCGCAGTTCAAGTACATCATATGGCGCACCCTAAAATTATATCCGCAATATCGGAAGTTTTTTCGGCGATATGGTCGGCGCCTTCGGCTTCAAGTTCTTCACGGCTGCGAAATCCCCATAAACAGCCGATAGAGATAAGACCGGAATTCTTTGCGGTCTGAATATCAACATTGCTGTCACCTATCATATAAACTGTATTATCTTTATCGGGAATTTCGCTGAGAATCTCTCTGATAATTGCAGTATCAGGCTTTTTGGGACGTGAATCGCAGCCGCCCAGAACTTTAACGAATTCAACGTCTGGGAGCAGATGCGATATTAGTTTTCTTGCCGTGTCCTGCGGTTTGTTGGTGGCGACTGCAATTTTCACGCTTTTTTTCGAAAGCCGCTCCATAACTTCCTTTATTCCGCTATAAATCGTTGTGGAATCAAGATAATGGCTGCCGTAATATTCTCTGAAAATTTCATAAAGCTTATCAGAATCATTTTTTCTATCGTCGGGAAGAGCGCGGATACAAAGTTTCCGAGCGCCGTTTCCGACCAGCTGTTTATAGTTTTCTATCGAATGTTCGGGGCAGTTAAGCTGTCTGAGACCGTAATTTACGGCGTCCGCAAGGTCTTTTATCGTATCGGCAATAGTACCGTCAAGATCGAATATTGCTGTTATCATGATATCACCTCAAATTCTCGCAGCGAGAAGCGTTGAATATTGCTGACGGAATTTTTCAAATCTGTCCTCATCGATCGCCTCACGGATTTTTTCTGCAAGAGTATTGTAAAAATAAAGATTATGCTGAACTGCAAGACGACCTGCAAGCTGCTCATTCGCCTTAAAAAGATGACGAATGTAAGCGCGGCTGAAATTTCGGCAGGTCGGACAGCCGCATTGCTCGTCAACAGGTCGGGGATCGGTCTCGTAGCATTTATTTCCCAGATGCATGATACCGCTCCATGTAAATACTGTAGCGTGACGTGCGTTTCTGCTCGGCATAACGCAGTCGAACATATCAACTCCTCTTGCAACTGCTTCAATGATATTCGAGGGAGTGCCGACTCCCATGAGATATCGCGGCTTATCAACGGGCATATACGGCTCTACAACGTCGATAATGCGATACATCTCTTCCGTGGATTCGCCGACGGCAAGACCGCCTATCGCATAGCCGTCGAGATCGAGTTCCGCTATCTGTTCCATATGCCTGATACGGAGATCGTCGTAAGTTGATCCCTGATTTATTCCGAAAAGCATCTGATTTTTATTAATAGTATCGGGGAGGCTATTGAGGCGTTTCATTTCGTCTTTGCATCTGCAAAGCCAGCGGAATGTACGCTCTATGGATTTTTCGGCGTATTCATGTGTTGCTGGATTTTCTACGCATTCATCGAACGCCATGGCGATAGTTGAGCCGAGATTGGACTGTATCTGCATACTTTCCTCAGGGCCCATGAATATTCGATGACCGTCGATATGGGAAGCAAAATAAACTCCCTCTTCCTTGATCTTGCGCAGTTTTGCAAGTGAAAACACCTGAAATCCGCCGCTGTCCGTAAGTATAGGTTTATCCCAGTTCATGAATTTATGCAGACCGCCCATTTCCTTGACGATCTTATCGCCGGGGCGGAGATGAAGATGATAAGTATTGCAAAGTTCGACCTGCGTTTTTAATTCTTTGAGATCGACGGAAGAGATTCCGCCCTTGATAGCGGCGGCAGTGCCGACGTTCATGAAGCAGGGCGTCTGGAATGTGCCGTGGACGGTTTCAACCTGACCGCGGCGCGCTTTATTTTCAGTTTTTATTAATGTAAACATAAAATCTCCTTTATAAAGATAATAAAGATATTCCAATTATACCAATTACGTATATTGAAGTAATAGAGCAAAGAATACATATGGAAATGCTGGAAAGAACCATGGAAAGGGTAGTTTCCGTCCAATTTTTATTATAGATATGCAAGCTTATGCAGGCGAGCGTTCCTGCGGTTAAACTTGCGATCAGCGAAGGTACCCCGACGCTAAACATCACTATACTATAGCAGAAATCTTTGATTCCGTCTGCAATCTGATCGATAATACTGAATTCGTAGTTGTAGCTTTTGCCGCGGAGGGACGATTGATCGACCAAGCACGATAATGATACCAAAAATCCGATGATCGTGTAAATTGCAGATGCGATAATGGCTGTAGTTATCTTTTTCATGATGAATTCCTCCAAATTTTTTATATATTAAACGCTATTGCAAATTGTAATAGTGTTTAGTATAATTATACCATATATTTTGGAGATTCATAGATGAAAAATGTAACTTTTGCTATGACAATTGTAATTTTTTGAACACTCTCTAAATCGGTATGAACATTACCCAGATAAAAAGTATCGCGAATATCAGCGGAATAAAATACGACGCATTTGCAAATGCTCTCGTGATTTTATATGCCGGAGTTTTGCTTGTTTTGCCGTTCATGGAGCAGAATGCGGCGGCTGACAATATGACTGAAATAATTCCTGCTGTCAGAAACGGATAACCGATGAGATAACGCGCTATAGTGTATTTCACCAATCCGCCGACCGAAATAAGCATTCTGACTGCGGAAAAAAATTCGTTCCAGCCGTCTGAATCCCAAAAATCCGATAATCTGTTAATAAATTTCAGCGTTTTGCAGTAAGAAAAAATATTCAGCAATATCCCGAAATAAATATATAATCCCGAAATAAGGCAGTTTATCAGGAATTTTCGGGGAATTTCTTTTTCTGCAATTTCATCTTTGCGCTGTTTATGAGAACCCTGTATTAACGGTTTCAACTGCTGCTGACTAAGCTGTATGTCATATTTTTTCATATGGCATAGCGGTTTCATGGCTTCGGTATTCATGCTTTTCGTAATATCCGATAAGATTTCCGAAATCGTCCCGCAGGGCTATCATATAAACGTCCTTGTTTTCCTTGGGATTATGAAAAGTGAATACTCTGTTATTGTCGGCGGATTTTGCGAACCATTCCAGAACAGCTTTTATTTTCTGATTAGATCCGGCATTATGGCAATCGAGCAGCGATCTGCCGACAAGTTCCGCGCCGCCTTTTTTAGCGTATCGCTCAACCGCCGTGGGATTCATATAAATTATCTCATGCTTCGTATTGCATATAACTATGGGAGCGGTATCCGAATCGATAACACTTTTAAAGAAATTGGAAAGTTCCATAAACATAACTCCTAATTCAAGGGAATATATCCCGTTTCATCTATAATTCGCTGACCGTCTTCGGAAAGCATCCAGTCTATAAAAGGCTGAATATTGGGGTTGTCGTTATTTTTATCATAAACAGCATAAAAATTGCTGACTATCGGATAATTTCCGTTTGCAATATTCTCGCGGTCGGGATATACTCCGTCAACAGATAGCATTTTGACATTCCCGTTTTTAACGACGTCCTCAACGTAATATCTGAATGAAAATCCAATTGAGCTTCCCATAAAACCTATCGGATTTTTCTTTATCTCTTCGCCGTTCATAAATGAAAGCATCGCCGTCTGACTGCCGCTGCCTTTATTGCGCGAAAGAGCGTTTATGGGAAGATTTTTGCCGCCTGCTTCCGACCAGTTTTTGCATTTGCCGCTGAAAATATCCCTTATCTGTTGCTGCGAAAGATCGTCAACGGGATTATCGCCGTTTACGAGAAATACGAACGCTTCGCAGCCTATGGGTATCATTTCGAGATCAGCGGATTTCTCTTCGGCATATGCAAGCTGTTCCGCGGAAGGTTTCGCGCATATTATAATATCCGCATCGCCGTCGGCAACTGCTTTGTATGCGCCTCGCGTATTTCTCATTTGCAGTTTGCTTTCAGGGGTGAAATCGCTGCCGTCAAATTCAACGGAATCTTCGGGATATACCGCATTTACTGCCGCAGAGCATATCGGATAGAGCGCGGCCGCTCCGTCTATGACGGGAAGATCGCCCGAAAGCTGAAGATCGGAACGCATTTTTACTATTTCAGAATCCTTCTCAAATGGAAGATATTTGTCCAGTTCAATTGATTTCGCCTGCATTCCCGAACTTGTATCGGGGATACATGGCTTTGTGCAGACGTTGTACAGCGTCAGGTCGAATACTGCAAATCCGAGGACGAGGGACGAAATGGCAAGCAATTGTTTCGTAAACTTTTTCATACGTCACCTCCCATTGGCGATAAAAGAAATTATCGAGCAGTCGCGATACATTAAAATAGTATACACAACGAGAATTATGGTTGAGGTGCAGCCGATAGCTGTCAGAGCCGCAATAATACGGCGGAATAATTTATCACTCATGGACAGCCTCCTACATATGGCTCAGCGACATGGAGAAAAGAATGAATATTGCGGCAGATGCAGAAATTAAAACGGCAGAGATCACGAATGATATTATCAGAGGAAAGCGACGTGATTTTCGCAGTTCTATATCGCTTTTAGGTACGCGCAGATATCTGACGATGCATACGATGAACCATATTAATAAAACTAATAGGGCTGCTGGAATTACAAATATGACTGCGATCAGCATCAATCCGCTTAATAT
>DETO01000046.1 GCA_002362135.1 Ruminococcus sp. UBA3286
AACTATGGACATTTAAGAATTAATATGGTATAATTATATATACATTAAAACTTGTTTAAAGGCGGTGTTTTTATGAAAATGATGTTTATCGGTGCTACCCATGAAGTGACGGGAAGCTGCACTTATCTTGAAGCCTGCGGAAAAAAATTTCTGGTGGATTTCGGAATGCAGCAGGGCGAAGAGCATTTTGAAAATGCTCAGATACCTGTTCCGCCGTCGGAAATAGATTTCGTTCTGCTTACTCACGCTCATATCGATCATTCGGGCTTGCTTCCGCTTCTTTATGCGGGCGGATTCTGCGGCGAGATACATTCGACAAAGGCTACTGCCAACTTGTGCAGCGTTATGCTTCGCGACAGCGCGCATATTCAGGAATTTGAAGCCGAATGGCGCAGCCGAAAAGCTAAACGCCGCGGCGATCCGGACTATGAACCCCTTTACACGATGAACGACGCAATAGGCGTTATCGAACTTTTTATTCCCCATGAATATGATGCGCCGATAGAGATATGCGACGGAATAACGGCTGAATTCCGCGACGCAGGTCATCTTCTCGGCTCTTCTGGAATTCTCCTGACCATGACCGAAAACGGAGAAAAGCGCTCCGTGATCTTTTCCGGCGACATCGGCAATACCGATCAGCCGCTTATCCGCGATCCCAGTTATTTCGAGCGCGCTGATTACGCCGTTATGGAATCCACCTACGGCAACCGAATCCATACGCGCCCGACGGATTATGTTACTGCCCTTGCGGATATTCTGCAAAAAACTTTCGACCGCGGCGGAAATGTGATAATTCCGTCATTTGCCGTGGGCAGAACTCAGGAAATGCTCTATTTTATCAGGCAGATCAAAGATGAAAATCTCGTTGCGGGGCATGATGATTTTCCTGTTTACGTGGATAGCCCTCTTGCCAACGAAGCGACGGATATTTTCATTAACAACCGCGAAAGCTGCTATGACGAAGAGGCTCTCAGCTATGTTAGACGCGGCATAAATCCAATTTCTTTCGACGGTCTGATCAGAACCGTTACCAGCGACGATTCGAGGGCGATAAACAGCGATATGCGGCAGAAAGTGATCATTTCGGCAAGCGGAATGTGCGAAGCCGGCAGAATAAAGCATCACCTCAAGCATAATCTCTGGAAACCTGAAAATACCATACTTTTCGTTGGTTATCAGGCAACGAATACCCTTGGAAGAAGCCTTGTTGAAGGTGCAAAAAATGTTAAACTTTTCGGCGAAACCATTCATGTTTCGGCTGAAATCAGGCAGCTGCCCGGAGTCAGCGGTCATGCGGATGTAAACGGTCTTATAAAATGGGCGCAGGCGATATCCGGCGTCAGGAAATACTTTGTAATCCATGGCGACGCAGATTCTGCGGAAAGTTTTGCACAACGAATCAGGGAGGAACTGAAAGCAGATTCCTACGCGCCTTACAGCGGTGCGGAATTCGATCTGATCTCGGGAGCTATCACCGTTGATGCAAAGGCGATTCCTGTTAAAAAGAAGTCGAATTCCGACAGCAATGTCAGTCTTTGCTACAGCGAACTTATGTCCGCTTCCGAAAGACTTTCGCGGCTTATCAAATCTTCAGGCGGAAGGGCAAATGCCGATATGCGCCGTCTTACCGAAGCTATCACTCGCTTGTGCGACGACTGGGAAATTTAGCAATATGCACAAAAGACTCCGCGGAATTTTTATGTCCGCGGAGTTTAATAAAATTTATATAACAAAAAAGTCAAGCGTTAGCTCGACTTTTGGATATATAAATTATCTATAGAGTTATCAAGAATTATTATTCAACAATTGTGATAACGTCATTCTGAGATAACCATTTTAAAAATTCGAAACGTGCCTGATCTTTAAATTCAGGCTTTATCATATAGTACATATAATGTTCCACAAGATTAAGAGTTTCGGCTGTACGCCCCTCTATCTTAAACTGTTCAAAGCCCATAGGAATATATGTATTCCATATCTCATCAGGAGAAATATGATTTTTCAGGTTCATAATTTCAAATAAATTTCTTCCTGCACATGGGCATTCATCAAATCTTAGAATTTCTGGATGCTCCCTCTTGATGTTCTCCACATTAAAGGGCGCGTCATGATATTTTTTTACATGATTTGCGTATGCGATTTGCTGCATACCAATTGCTTCATAATGCTCCGAACGTGTTGAGCAGCCGGGATTACAGCAGGCATTGACCAGCAGCTCACATTTTTTCTTATCAGATATTTTTTTGAGAGTATCAAAATCATGATTTAAATCATAATCGACCACAACAATATGATAATCTTTGTCAATCTCCGCGCAAAGCTGTTCCTGATCAGTGATGCGCTTGCAGGTCGAACTTGTGATTTTGTAATTAGGGTAATTTTTTCTGATATAATCCTCCAGCAAAGGTGAAAGAACTATCACTTCATTCATACCGTTATCGGCAAGATGCATCACCATATTGCAGAAATTATCGCTAAGATGCTTCTTTTCAATCATGGGATTGGTGAACGTAAACCGCAGCGGAATTCCTCTTTCATTGAAATTCTTGATAACGCTCCTAATGAACTTCTTATCGCAGATTCCACTTTGAGTACGTCCTCCGTTCCATAAGGACGGTGGGAAAGCGCCATATACCGAAGCAATTTCAACGCCCTCCCGAAAATATTGGGGACGCTGCGCAAGGAATTCAACAAAAACAAGATTCAACTTAAAATGTCCTGCAAAATCAGGAAGATGAAAACGCGCTTTCATTCAGGTATATATCCTTTCTTTCACATTGTGGGGAAGCATATAGATAACACATCATACTTATTTCATACGAAAATTAGTTTCCTGCAAATAAAATACAAAATTTATTCTATAACATTCAGCATAAAATCAAGAATATTTTATTACAGCTGTATTTTCTAAAATTTAAAAAAGGCTTAAATTCAGAATTTCCCGATTTTAAGCCTTTTAAAATTGGTGGGCCATCAGGGACTCGAAC
>DETO01000010.1:0-6122 GCA_002362135.1 Ruminococcus sp. UBA3286
AAGTACAAAACGTTAAAATAATATTATTTGGTAATTATTTATATATAATCGCTTGATTTGGAGTTGGCGTTAAAAATGAATTTGAGAAGAGGATACAGACTTGAAGTTTTATGATATTTATTGTATAATTATAGTATCAAATCCTGAAAGGCAAGTGTGAAAAATGAAACTTATTTTACCCGAATATTACAAAAAATTCAAATGTATTGCCGAAAAGTGCAGCGATAACTGCTGTGTAGGCTGGGAAATTTACATAGATGATAAAACTGCTGAGACATACAAGGCTGCTAAAGGGGAATTCGGCGAAAAACTGCGGCGAAATATAGATTTCGACGAGCAGTGTTTTAAAATCGATGATCGCCGCCGCTGCTCTTTTTTGAATGAAAATAATCTGTGCGATATAATAATTTCACTTGGCGAAGATAAACTTTGCGAAATATGCGACAGGCATCCGCGGTATTTTGAGTGGCTCGACGATCGGATAGAGGGCGGAATAGGGCTGTGCTGCGAAGAAGCAGCAAGACTGATTCTGGGGGCGGATAATTTTGAAACGTATGAAACTGCTGCTCCGAGGTCGCTTTGCTGCGGCGATGAAGATGAGGAGCGATCAGACGAACTGTTTTATGAATTCATGAAACAGGCGAGGGAAAAGATAATTTTCCTGCTTGCCGACCGCGAAATCCCGCTTGCAGAAAGCCTTGGATTGCTCTGCCGTTATGCCGAAATATTGCAGGACAGGGCAGACGAATACGAAATATTTGATGTGCCTGATATTGAAAATGACGGCTGTTATTTCGATACTGAAAAAGCTATAAAACTGATGATCGAAGCCGAGCCTGCCGAAATCGGTCAGAGGGAGTATTTTCAGGAACTTTCCGAGTTTTCCGACATTGATGATCTTGCCGCAGAAAATGACAAGGAATTGCGTAATATAGCTGTTTATTTTATCCGGAGATATTTTATGAAAGCTGTTTTCAGCGGAAATATTTATCCTAAAGTTATGCTTGCTGTAGTTGGCGTCAGAGTGATAAATCATATGTTCAATTATGAAAAAATCCGCAGCGGAAGTATAGATTTTGAAAAGAAATGCAGTCTTGCGAAAATGTTTTCAAAAATCGTGGAATACAGCGAGGAAAATATGCAGCTTATTCTGGATAATTATGAATATTAGAACTTCTTCAAAAAACAGCGCCTGAAATTTTTCAAGCGCTGTTTTTTAGAAATTATAGCTATATTGGTGCAAGTTCTTATTTATTCAATACCGTCCGTGCGGAAGAAGAATTTGACCTGACCGTCCATGTCGTCGGGAATTCCGCTGAACGCCTTATAATTCTGCGAAACTGATTTTATGGCTTTCATACGTTCTGTAAGGCTTCCGAGATCGCCGTCGAACGCGTTTACGATCTTGCTGATTCCTTTTTCGTCGAATTCCTTTAAACCGTCTTTGAGCTGCAATGAACCGTCGCGGAGTTGCTTGATTCCGTCGATAAGCGCAGGAATTCCGTCCTGCATTTTTTTGATGCCGCTGTTAAGTTCGACTGCTCCCTTGTTGAGCTGATCTGCTCCTGATTTAACTGAAGATACGCCGCTCGAAAGCTTTGATGCACCGCTGGCTGCCTGCGAAACTCCGTCCGTGTATGTTAGAAGTCCGATGTAGAATGCGTTGTAGCTGTCAAGCTGGGATTTCAGCGAAATAAGCGACTGCGCGCCTGCCGATGCCGCAGCAAGCTTGCCCTGAACTTCATCGGAAGCCATATTTTCCGCAATAGCTTTCTGTATCTGCAATTCGACCTGTTCATTTACAGTTGTCTTTATTTCCGCCGACTTCATCTGATCGTTCGTATTTTTTTCGCTGAGCGCCGCTATTTGCTTCTGAACTTCATCGCTTTGGAGCATTTCATCTGTCATTCCTTTAGCTTTCATCTGCTGAATAACAGCTTCCCTCACCTGAGCGCCGACCTGCTGACGAACTGCCGCTTCAACCTGAATGCGAATGTAATCTTTTTGAGCGTTTACGGCTTCGGTAACCTGAGACAAAGCCTGATTATAAACATTCGTGTTATCGAGAGAAGCAATAGCGCCATCAAGAACGCTGCCGTAATTATCAATTGTAAGGGCGGGAACATCAAGACCTGCTGCTCCGATCTGAGAATTTGCCGTTGCAAGAAGAGTGTCGAAAACCTGTTTTGCACCGCCGTTCAGGGAATCATTATTTTTCACAATTGTCTGCAAACCGTTATTAAGCTGCGCTGCGCCTGACTGCAATTCCGAAGCGCCGCTGCTTAGAGATTTCGTGCCGTCGGCAAGTTTTTTAGAGCCGTTTGCAAGCTGATCAGCGCCCTTTACAAGATCGCCGGATTTTTCAAGAAGTTCGCACAATCCGTCGTACAATGCGGAAGAACCGTCTTCCAGCTTCGTCATTGCTTCTGTAAGTTCGGAAAGTGAATCGCCAATATCGCTGTCGGAATCAAGCTTATCCGTATCGATATCGTTGAAGATCTCATTTGTAGCTATTGTGGCTGTAATTCCCATTTTGAAATCCGTAACATCGGCAGTTATCTCGATATATTCGGGTATTTCCAGATCATTTTTATCAAGTCCGAGACTATCCTGAAGTCCGGGGAATGCCGCGCCTGCAACGACGCTTCTCATGCCGTCGTTTATGAGTTTTCCGTTGGTAACTTCCACGTTGCGGAAAATATCGTTATCGAGAATCATTCCCGTAAGCATTGCAAACGGAACGAATATCTTTTCTTCTTTGCCATTGATCTTTTTCATTTCGTAAGCGGAATTTGTATAGTCAAAACGAATCGTGATTTTTCCGCTTTTACCAGCCAGAGATTCGGGGGACATTTCCTTGCCGTCAAGCTTGTAGCTTATTTTTACTCCAACTGGCAGTTCTTCTGAAGAAGAGCCGCGGTAGTAAATATCCTGACCGTCAGCGTCCCAGATAATAGAATCGTCGCCTGCCGTGTAAGATTCATCACCCTTGACATTTTCGATATCCAGAAGCGAAGAAGCGTCTGTGATATTCTGAGCGGACGCCATATTTTTCAGCCAGTCGCTTACAATGATTCTCTGAACGCTTCCGTCCGCTCCCGAAAGAACGTAGACAGTCTCGTTTTTCTCGGCATTCCGGGAATCTTTTTTCGCCTTTTCCTTTTTAACGGTTACGTTTTCGGAAATTGTCGGACTTTCGTTTTTCGCGCTTGCGATATAGTAAATGCCTGACCCGATAGTGCCTGTGATAAGAGACGCGCAGAGCAGAACAGATATAATTTTTTTAGATGTATTATTCATTTTAATACCCTCCGATTTATCATTAAATGTGAACTTGAAGAACTGTTTTGTTTCATATTTATGGTAGTGGCGCATATGACCTTGTCACAGAGCATAAGCCATGCAGGAAGCATTAAAGTAACGAGTATCATGCTTATTACCGCACCTCTTGCCATGAGCATACACATGGAGCTGATCATATCGATATCAGAATATACCGCAACGCCGAATGTTGCTGCAAATAATCCCATACCGCTTACGATTATGGACGGGATAGACGTTGAAAGGGCTGTATGAACAGCGGTCTTTTTATCGTTTCCGAGCATTCGTTCCGATTTGTAGCGTGTGGTCATGAGAATGGCGTAATCGACAGTCGCGCCGAGTTGGATCGTGCTTATGCAGATAGGCGCGATGAACGGCAGAGACTGACCCATATAATGAGGGAGTCCGAGGTTGATGAATATTGCAAGTTCAATAACCGCAATGAGTATGAAAGGAAGCGAAAAGCTGCGTTCAACAAGCATGATTATCAGGAATATTGCAATTATTGAAACGGCGTTTACAACTTTGAAATCGTGAGCCGTAGTCTCTATCATATCCTTTGTGCAGGGCGCTTCGCCGATGAGGAGTCCGTTGCTGTCGTATTTTTTCAGAATTGTGTTAAGATTGTCAAGCTGAGCGTTTACTTCGTCGGTAGCTACGCCGTATTCTGAATTTATAAGGAGAAGTTCCCATTTATCGCTTTTCAGTATCTCAGTTACGGATTCGGGAAGAACTTCTTCAGGAACGAGAGGCCCTACGATAGATTCCAGTCCGAGTACGTATTTAACGCCGTCTACATCTTCCATTTCGTCTATCATGGAGCGTACCGCTTTCGGGGAAGTTTTGCTGTCGGTCAGGATCATGTGAGTGGAAGCAATATCAAATTTTTCCGAAAGTTTAGTATTTGCAATAACATACGCCATATCGTCGGGGAGACTTTCGCCGATATTATAGTAAACTTCCTTATCGGTTTTATGATATCCATAATAAGCGGGAGCTACTGCAATTGCAAAGCATATAAGACTTATCGGGAAAATCTTTATGATGAACGATGAAGCCTTTTTCATATCGGGGATAAGCGATCTGTGCTGTGCTTTTACAAGGAATTTATCAAGTAAAAGTATGAGCGACGGAAGTACCGTAACGCAGCCTAATACACCGAATATTACGCCTTTCGCCATAACGATTCCCAGATCTTTTCCGAGTGTGAACGACATGAAGCAAAGGGCGATAAAGCCTGCTACTGTAGTTACCGAACTGCCCACAACGCTTGAAAGGGTTTCACGTATAGCCGAAGCCATTGCGGTTTCTTTAGAATCTGCTATGTGAAGCTGTTCCTGATAGCTGTGCCAGAGGAATATTGAATAGTCCATTGTAACGGCAAGCTGCAATACCGCCGAGAGAGCTTTTGTGATATACGATGTTTCGCCGAAAAAGATATTCGTTCCGAGGTTCATCAGTATCATCATACCTATACTTGCAAGGAAAACAAAGGGGATAGCCCAGTTATCAAGGAAAACCAGCATTGCGACTACGGAAAGCGCAACGGCTATCGCTACGTATATGGGTTCTTCATGTTCGCAAAGATCTTTCAGATCGGTGACCATAGCGGACATTCCGGAAACAAAGCATTGTTTGTCTGAAAGCGCACGTATTTCGCGGATAGCGTCCATAGTAGCGTCATCAGATGTGGACGTATCGAAAAATACGGCTATCATTGTGGCGTTGCCGGAGTTGAACTCGCTGTAGATTTCATCGGGCAGGAGTTCCATAGGTATTGACAGATCGAAGATCGAATCATACCACAGAGCGGTTTCAACGTGATCGACCTGTTCGATCTTTTCACGCAGAGCCGCTACGTCCTTTTCTTCCATATCTTCGATGACAAGGAATGAAAACGCTCCTTTGCCGAAATCCTCCAGAAGTTCCGTCTGACCTTGTACCGTATCCATGTCGGATGGGAGATAATCCAGCATATCATAATTAATTCTTGTATTTGCCATACCTATCACGGAGGGTATCATAAGCACCACGGCAATGATAAGTATCAGCACACGATGCTTAACCACCGCATTTGAAAATTTCATATCATGCTCTTCCTTTCTCAAGATTCTTAATCATTTTCGGTAAAATCTACGTCTATGATATTTTTATTCCGCAGCTTTACCGCAGTTATAGCCGTCAGCAGATTCAGAACGCCTTCGGAAAGCAGCGATATACCAAGCAGTATGGTAAGTATCCTTGCGCCGTTATCAGGTCTGAAAAGCATCAGCAATCCCGCAATGCAGGCAAAAAACGCTGTAATAAGTATATATACCCACGAACGCAGCCCGAATCGTTTGGCATCTATAGATATTTGTATTTTCATAAGACCGTCGGCGAGAATATACACTCCCATCATTGCGCATATGAAATGTATTGCTTTGCCGGGCCGTATCAGCATGACCGCGCCGATACTCAGAAGAAGTATTCCGAATGCGAGATCATACTGAAATGCCAGACGGTAGAGATCTTTTGAAAAATATCCGATAAGCTTGAATATTCCGAATGCCGCCAATGTTCCTCCGCATATCCTTGCAGCCAGAACTGCCGAAAAATCCGGAACGACGATAAGCATTATGCCGATCGCGCCAAGAATTGCAGACATTGCGATATAGCCTGTTTTAGCGGCTTTTGTGTATCGCTCTGAGATCATATTGTTGATCAATCCTTTCTTGTGAGAACTTTTGTTCATAGGTTTTGTGCGTGGATTTTCGAGTATAATTTTACCGAGAGCAAGGCGAAAAAGTGAAAGCATACTG
>DETO01000010.1:6425-7141 GCA_002362135.1 Ruminococcus sp. UBA3286
TCAACGCAGCTATCGGTAAAATTTTCCGAAAAGACGCGTGCAATAGCCTATGAACAAAAGTTCTGAATATTTGTCGGGCAATCGGACAGGACCTTCGGAGGAGAGCTGTTTTTCTTCGGGAACTGTCCTTTTCCCCGTGAGATAATAATACCACGATATTGACAAAAAGAAAACAGACAGGATAACCTGTCTGTTAAAAATTTGGGCATTTATTTATTTTTGTCTGAAAATTATTCTGAAAACTCTTTTTCACATCTCCGGAACATTTCCTCTGTCATACCTTTTCTTATCTCGCAGAGACGGTGCATATTTTCCAGAATGTCGCTTTTCATGCCGTTGCTTACCCAGTCCATAATTATACCGAAACATTCGCATTGATGAAAATGAATGATAGTATGCTTATCGTTTTCGGAAATAACATATTTCGAAAACACTGTATTTATGTAAGCCTCGGCAACATGACGGCATATACGCCATAGATACTGTTCATACATTTCGCGGTTTGCGGAATGATAAATGTGAAGGATCATTTTTTTATTTTCCAAAGCGAAAGAAACGGCGGTTTTCAATCCCTCTTCAATAGTTTCTATTCGCGGAAAATCCCTTATCAGAGCGTCGGCTTCTTCGGTGATTATTTCCTCAACCAACGACGGAAGATCCTGATAATGATAGTAGAAAGAATTCCTGTTTATGCCGCAGTCCTCTACAATATCCTT
>DETO01000010.1:7421-7673 GCA_002362135.1 Ruminococcus sp. UBA3286
GCCGCAGTCCTCTACAATATCCTTAACTGTGATCTGGCGGTTTGCCGGACGTTCGTTCAAAAGTTTTATGCAGGAATTGCGTATCGCCTGCTTGGTTAATCCTGACAAAATAATTTACTCCTTTCGAAAAAGTATGTTCGCTGCTATTGGTGCGGCGTTACCATATGTTATATTTTAGCATAAATATTGGAAAATGTCCATATTTAAACTAAAATTTAAATAGCGATTGACAAAATATAAAAAATATGATTC
>DETO01000152.1 GCA_002362135.1 Ruminococcus sp. UBA3286
TTCTATTTTTTTCTTCGAACTCACATTTTATTATATTTTTTCTTTGGGTTTGTGTCAAGTTTTATTGTAACATATCAAAAAACTCCTGTACCTTTTGCGGTTACAGGAGTTTTTTACTCATAATCTCTAATACTCGATTATAAGCATACACATTGTATCATCGTTAGTGTATGTAATGCTTTGCGCAGCATTTGTTTCGGCGGTCAATTCCCATATTTTGCCATTATCAAAAAGATCAGCCATAGCCATATCGTAGGCTGCTCTGTTGGCAAACATTATCTCAGCACGGCGCTGATCGAAATTTGCAGCAAGAATTTCAGCCAACTCATTGAAATTATAATATGTCAGATAAGTTCCACTGCGCATATAATAATTATCGTCCATAGAGTAACATTCAGGTATATAAAAGCACTCACTGTCAATTTCACGCGTACGTTTAAGATGCTCGTCGTCTATCAGAAAATACGAATGAATAATCGACGAATCAGTCTCTCCGCCGAAATCAGGATCGTCCCACGTAACGTCCAGCCAATAATATTTGCCGTTAAGATTCACATAATTCCACGCATGAGAACCGTTGACGCTTTCTCCCGTGCATACTCCACATTCCATCCCAAGCTGATTCATGATGTACTGGAACGCTTCCGCATACCCCTGACATACAGCATTTCCCTGAACCAGACAGCCGTAAGCAGTTCCCCATAATCCGCTTTTGCTTGACGATGCCCCGACTTTGTCGTAATCAGTACTTAGGACAAGTTTGTCATGAACATATAAAATCTTTCCATAATCGTCAAGTCCCGACGGCATATCCACAATAAAACTGTCGGCAGCGCTGATAAGTTCCCGATGCATTTTTTCCAGTTCTTCGGACGAATAGCCGTTCATGGGACTCAGTTCCAGCTTGGAACTTCCGTTGGATTCCGTCAAAACATAACTGTCCAGCCAGAACAGATCCGGATGATCATGACGAATTTTAAACATCGCTTCCTTAACCGTATCCATGCTGAGCGTGCCGTCATATTTCGTGACGTTTTCATAATTATTCATGCTGTCCGACAAAGTTGAATAAACCTCATCTGCGCTTATAACGCGCTGATTGTCATTGCGGTCATAATAGCCGATGTCGTCAATTCTCGCGCTGCATCCTGCAAGAAAGATTCCCGACGTCGAAATCAGAATGATTTTTTTAATAAATTTCAAGGCTGATCTCCTTACTAATACACAATTTCAACGGCGTACATATCATCATTGCGGCGGTACTGCATATCAGCAAGTACGATACCGTCTGCTTTTCTGACTTTATAATCTCCTAAAAGGCTGTACAGCGCGGATTCATAAGATTCAAAATCAGCGAATATCAGAGTACAGCTTTCTTCGTCGGAACATTCGCTTATGTAATCAATGACTTTTTCCTCGTCGTAAGATTCGAAAAATCCTCCGTTCAGCACATAATAATTAAGTTCAAGTGACGTACATTCCGGAACAAATCCCTGCTGAAGATCAAACGAACGGGTGCGGAGAAGCATTTCGTCGTTTATCAGAAAATAAGTATGACCGAATGAATTATCTCTGTCATTGTCGTCCCACGTTGCATCCAACCAGTAATATTCGCCGTCCAGATTTATATAATTCCACGCATGATTTGAACCCGTACAAACTCCGCTTTCAATATTCAGCATTTGCATTATATATGTAAACGCCGCAGCATACCCCTCGCAAACGGCTTTTCCCTCAACAAGACAGCCATAGCTGGTATGGCACATACTTCGTTTCTCGGATTTCGCGCCCTCATGATCATAAACGGTATTTTCCATAATATAATCATAAACAAAAAGCGCCTTTTCATAATCGGAGCTGCCCTCAGGAATTTTTTTTACCACATCGCAGGCGGCATTATAAAGTTCCTCGTGCATTGCCGGAAGATCGCCTTCATCGTCGATGAAATCAGGCTTGCTTATTGATATTTTAGAACCGTCAGTCGTAGCAGTTGCGTGGTATGAATTTCCCCTCCAGAATATATCGGGAAAATCGGTGCGAAGCTGTTCCATAGCCTTTTTCAGATCACGGTTGCCAACTCTTTCGCTTACGGTAAAATCAAATTTATACTCCATAAGCGATATGCACATCTCATAATACCAATCGCTTTCATGAACAGCATCCGCAACCTGTTCGATATCGGGCTTTACGCTTGATACCGGTTTAACAGGAGGCGTGATCTCGTTTTTTACCACAGCCGCCGAACAGCCTGCCAAAAGCGTCAACGCAGCCACAGCCGCCAATAATCTCTTTATCATAATTTTCCCCTTATTATTTAATATAAGTTCTTAAAGCTGAAGCCCGTCAAAACTTTCTTCAAGAACAGCGGCAGAATTTCGGAATTTCTCCATTTCGTCATCAGTAAGCGAAAGTTCAAGTATTTCCTTAACTCCGTTTCTGCCGATTATGCACGGAACGCCGATAAACACATTCTTGCTTCCATATTCTCCGCAAAGCTTCGCCGAAACGGTAACGACGCTGTTTTCATCGCCGAGAATAGCCTTGACTATACGCGTTATAGCCATTCCTATGCCGTAATACGTAGCACGTTTCGCCTCGATAATTTTATAGGCAGCGGTGCGAACCTGCTCCTCGATTTTCTGCATATCATCAAGACAATAGCTGTTCCGTTCATCCTCAAGAATTTCCGAAACGTGCTTAGTCGCAAGCATCATCTGCGATATCGGCACGAATTCACTGTCGCCGTGTTCTCCGATAACGTAAGCATGGATATTTTTTGGGTCTACCATAAAATAATCGCCGAGAAGATAACGAAGCCGCGCGGTATCAAGAGAAGTACCGGTACCGATAACGCGGGAAGCCCCGAAACGTGAAAGCTCATAAGTTACACGCGTCATGATATCAACGGGATTTGTTGCAACAAGAAAGATACCGTCAAAGCCCGATTTCACAACAGGGGTGATTATAGAACGGAAAACTTCGGAATTCCGCTGGAGCAGATCGAGACGCGTCTCCCCTTCTTTCTGGGCAACTCCTGCCGCGATAACAACAATATCCGCATCTTTACAGTCGCTGTATTCGCCTGCAAATATTTTCATATTGGATTTTCCGAAAGCGAGACCGTGATTAAGATCCATAGCCTCGCCCATAGCGCGTCCCTTGTTGACATCGATAAGCACAAGTTCGTTGCATATACCGCCCTGATTAACAAGAGCGTATGCAAAACTCATTCCAACCATTCCCGTGCCTATCAGCACAACTTTTCTTCTATCAGTATTCATTTTTTATTCTCCTTTGCAGAATATGTATTATACTCGCCGCTATTGCAAATATCGCAAGTCTGACGACGTAAAATCCGTCCTAATTTATTGTTTCTGTATTAAACTCCGCTATGTATGGCAGATTGCGGTAATATTCACCGCAGTCGAGACCATATCCCACAACAAAAACGTCCTCGATGGTAAACAGCGAAATATCCGCCTTGAAATCTACTGCTCGGCGTTCGGGCTTATCAAGCAGAGTTATCACCCGAAGCGACAGCGGATCGCGTTCTTTTAGCCGTCTGACAATTTCTGCAAGAGTGCGCCCCGTATCTATGATATCTTCCGCAATGATAACGTGATATCCCGAAATATCCTGTTTCAGATCCATATTTATATCAACGCTGCCCGAAGAATCCGTACCGCCGTAATAACTTTGCGCAGCCATAAACGCCACCTCGCAGGGAACGCTTACTGCTCTCGCAAGATCGGCAAGAAACATGAAGCAGCCTTTCAGAATTCCCACCAGAAGTATAGGTTTGCCGTCGTAAAGACTGTCTATATATTTTCCGGCTTCGGAAATTTTCATGCGTATCTCGTCTTCATTAATAATGATACGCTTTATCCCTTTGACGTATGAATCCTGCGTCATAATATCAATTCCTATCAAAATAAATTATTCAGTACGCTTAACAGTTTTGAAACGTCTATAGGTTTTGCGATATGACCGTTCATGCCGCATTTCAACGCTTTCTGCTTATCTTCTTCAAAAGCGTTTGCGGTCATGGCAATTATTGGTACGGACGCCAGACGTTTATCTTCGAGAACGCGGATAGCCTTAGCAGCTTCGTAACCGTTCATTACGGGCATCTGGATATCCATAAGAACAACGCTGTAATGACCTGCGCCTGCCTTTTTCAGCATATCCACGGCTATCTGACCATTGTCTGCAATATCAACGGAAAAATCATGGGAAGTAAGTATAGCTTCCGCAATCTCCTGATTAAGTTCGTTATCTTCTACCAGAAGAATCTTCTTGTTATCGGAAAAGCCGCATTTGCTTTCATTTACAGCGCAGTCGGAATCTATAAAAGTTTCTACTGTATCGCCGCTTTTTACTATCCTGAACGAAAAATTCATAATAACTTCCGTCCCAATATTCTGCCTGCTTCTTACTTTGATAGAGCCGTTCATCTGATCTACAATATTCTTGGTTATCGCCATTCCGAGACCGGTTCCCTGAATTCCGCTGTTGGTGGTATTTCTTTCTCTTGTGAAAAGTTCATATATATGAGAGATGAATTCCTCGCTCATTCCACTTCCGTTATCAATTACGCGAAATTCATAATCAGCAAAATCATGCGAATTATTAGTATTCTCGCAGACTTTCAAAGTAACTTTTCCGCCTTCGTCCGTATATTTTACAGAATTGCCGATAACGTTGAGCAGAACCTGATTCAAGCGCAGTTTATCACAGTATATCATGTCATTAACAACGCCCGCCGTATCTATTGTGAAGTCAAGCTTTTTCTCCTGAATATGCGGAAGTACGATATTATTCAGTCCACTAAGGATTTCCGAAAGTTTGCACGGCGATTCTTCTATCTGAAGCTTACCGCTTTCGATCTGGCTCATATCAAGAACATTGTTTATCAGACTGAGCAGATGATTACCCGATGTCATTATCTTTCGCAGATAATCTTCGACCTGATCGCGGTGATCAGCATTAAGTAAAGCAAGATTTGTAAAGCCTATGATGGCATTCATCGGCGTGCGGATATCATGAGACATATTTGACAGGAAAATACTTTTCGCCTTATTCGCGCTGTTAGCTTGAACGAGAGCGTTCTCAAGCAATTTTTTCTGTTCCATTTCATGGCGTGTTTCCTCGTCAACATTACGAATACCGAGAACAACTCTGTGCTTTTCATTCCAATCGCCTGCTCGAACGGCTTTTATCTCATAATACTGCACCTCGCCGTCAATAACAGCGCGGTAATTAGTATAATAAAGCTGCTTTTTCGTCAATTCTCCGGTCAGTTTTTCAAGATTGAAGATACTCCGCAGCATATCGCGGTCTTCCTCGTAAACAAAGGCGCGTATATAACGCTCCATTCCTTCCGTAAAGCTCAGACCTTCTTTCAGACCAAACTCATCTGCATCGGCAGCGTCGGAGCGAAGAGTAATCCCTGCTCCTGTATTGAGATCATACGAGCATACAACGCTGTAATCTATGCTGAGAGCCTGCACAAGTTCCGCGTGATAGCGTTCCTTCTCTTTTTCCTGAAGCTTTTGAGCAGTACTGTCGAGCAAAAAACGCTGATAAAAAAGTTCGCCGTTTTCTTTGAGAAGCTTGACATTTCCCATAATATGAAGGATATCGCCGTTTTTATGCTTAACGCGGTATTCTATGCTTGCGCTGTCTCCCTCATTTTTTAAAGAGGCTATGGCGCTGCGAAGCAAAGGCTTGTCCTCATCGAGAACAGAATTGGCTATCATATCAAATCCGTCTTCCATAAGTTCATCATAAGACCGGTAGCCAAGAATTTTAAGCGCGGTTTTATTAATGTTCAGCACTTCCGAGCCGTCAAGCGAGTGGCAAAGAATGCCGCAGTCCACAGCCGAAAAAATAGCTTCCATCATCGAATTTTTCTTGACTATCTCCTGCTCATAAGCACGCTCTTTCGTGATATCGATGCCGACTCCGACAGTTCCCATAACGCTGCCGTCGCAGTCATACAACGGCGATTTGAACGTAGTAAGAAGTTTCATACCGTCGCCTGATTTAACAAGTTCTTCAGAAGTTATAGTCCTCTTCTTTTGCATAACTTCCATATCGGATTCCATACAGTCATGATCTCGGTTTGCAGGATCGTCGGGATCGACGTCCCATATGTAAAAGTGATCGCGCCCCTCGACCTGCTGTTTAGTCTTATTGACAGTTCTGCAAAAGCTGTCGTTTACCTTTTGATGTATTCCGTTTTTATCCTTATACCATATAAGATTGGGAATGCTGTTGATAGTAGCTTCAAGATACTGCGAAGTCTGCCAATGATCAACCGATAATTTGTAATTATTCTGCCAGCTGACAAATCTGAAACGAAGTTCTTCATCGGAAAGCGGCAGCGTCCATATATCGGAAATATTATCAAGAAAGCCGCAGAACTTGCTGAAATCTTCTTTGCATATCAACAGAATAATCTGCGTTTCTGACGATTTTCTACTGATGATATTATTCAGTTCCGACGCATTGTCGGTCTGTAAAAAAATAACGTCAGCTTTAGCGATATCGTCAATTTGAGAACCGATCGAAAACTTATAGAAAAAATGGTTTGGAACAGGGATATCTTTAATAATTCCAATCATTTTTTCAGTACAGCCTAAAAAATAAAAATTAACACTACAATGATACATAATTATTTCTCCATACATAACCTTTTCCAAGGACTTGTGTATTTAGCACAGGTTCTAAAAATCCAATAATTATTATATCATATTATTCCAAAAAAATCAATATTTTTTTCAGAAACTTATTCATGTTTACT